>JAYTUC010000044.1:0-10820 GCA_043744775.1 Fimbriiglobus sp.
CAACGGGTTTGGGGCGGCGGTCAGGCGCAGGGGGTCTGTGGGGACGAGCGCCGCCAACTCGGCGTGGAAGCGTGGCGCGTCGAGCAGCCCGACGCCCCGCGCCCCGTCCTCAAGGACGACGACCCGGCCGCCCGGTGCCAGGAGCATCTGCCGGACGCCCGCGGCGGTGCGCAGCGACCAGACGCGCGTCGGCGTCGCGCCGCCCCAGCGCCAGAGGTGGATGCGGCGGTCGGCCCCGCCGGTCAGCAGGTCGTCCGGGCCGAGCCACACCGCGGCGGTGACGCGGCCGAGGTGCGGCCGCCAGGTCGCCAGCGACTCGCCGGCCGGCAGGCGGAAGACCGAGGCGTCGCCGGAGTCGTGGCCGACGAAGACTTCCGGGCCGCCGGGCCGCCGGGCGGCGACGGTCGGCTCGGTGGGGCCGGCGTTCCAGCGGCCCAGGCCGCGGCCCTCCGGGTCGAGCCAGTTGAGCATCCCGGTCGCGGTCCCCACGAGCAAGCCGTCGGGGCCGGTGAGCAGGACGGCCGTCGGGGCCTCGCCGCTGACGTACCTCTCGGCGGCGTCCTCGAACGCGCAAAGTTTGCCGCCGCCGGGGACCGCGTAGGCCGTCGCGCCGCGGCCGCCCCGCCAGAGCCGGCCGCCGGGGGCGAAGACGCCGATGTCGCCGGTCGGCTGAAGTGGCGGGCGGCACTCGTCGGTCTCGGGGTTCCAGACGCCGGCGGGGTTCGACAGGCCGTAGGCCAGCCACGGCCCGTCGGGCTGGAAGCTGGGCGCGTGGCCGAGCATCCGGCCGTTGTACTGCGTGTGCGCGTGCAGCGGGCGGGCGGGGGAGGCGGGCCGGGCCAGGTCCCAGGCGGCGAGTCGGCCGGCCGTCGCGGCGGTGCCGGCGGCCCCGAGTCGGAACGGCGTGGCGGCGTGCCCGACGAGCGCGCGGCCGGCGGGGTCGAGGGCCGCGGCCAGCAGCGGGGCGGGGCCGACGGCGGCGGGGGCCAGCGCCCCCCGCCGCACGCGCAAGGCCCGCAGGCGGTCTTGCGCCCCGACGAAGAGCAGGCCCCCGTCCGCGCTGAAGGCCGCCGGCGGGGCGTGGGTCCGCTCCGGGAGCCGCACCGTCGCCAGCGGCTGACCGGTCCGCGCGCACACGAGCAGCAGGCTGTGCGAGTGCTCGCGGGGTACGGCCACGAGCGACCCGTCGGGGCTGAAGACCGGGTGCCGCGCCTCGTCGCCGGGCGAGTCCTGCCCCCGGTCGAGGGTGCCGGCGAGCCGCCCGTCCGTGCCGTCGAGCCAGGAGACCTCGTTGTTCACGGCCACGACCCCGCCGCGCCCGTCCGGGGCCACGGTCGCCGTGGTGAAGTGGGAGTGCGTCATCAGCGGGGGGGCGAGGTCGGACAGGTCCTCCGGGTCGAGAATTCGCACGCTGTCCTCGACCGCGACGACCAGGGTGCCCGACGCGGCGGCGTAGCCCAGCGTGGCGACCTTCCCGCCCAGCTTGCGCGAGGCCAGCACCCGGCCCGCGGCGTCGCAGGCCCGCAACTCGCCCTCGTCGGCCTTCCAGAAGCCGCGGCCGTCGGGGCGGAAGGCCAGCGGGCCGAAGCCGGCGTACAGTGGCTCCTCGCGCGCCGGCGCGGCCGGGTCGTCGAGGCCCCAACTGAAGGCGTTGCCGCGGCGCGTGCTCAGGTGCAGCCGGCGGCCGTCGGGCTGGAACTCCAGGCGGTCCGGCGACTCCTTCTTGCCTTTCGCGCTGAGCTGCGACAGCCAGACCGGCGCGGTCAGCGTGTGCGTGGTGCCGGTGCGGGAATCGATCAGCCAGACCGTCAGCCGCAGGTCGAGGGCGGAGTAGCCGAAGCGGGCGACGGCCACCAGCGGGGCGGTCGGGTGGGTCGCGACGAGGCTCGGGTAGGTGAACGGGCCGGACTCGGGCAGCAGCCAGGAGGCGCACTCTTCGAGGTCCGGGGCGGCGAGCGCGGCGGCGGCGAGGTCGCGCAGCTTGCCCCGCTCGCCGGCCCCCTCGGGGGAGTCGGCCAGTTCCGCCACGTCGGCCAGCGCGTCGAGGGTCCAGCCGGGCGTCGGCTCGAAGCGGCGCGCCTCCGCGTCGGCCAGTCGCCGGTAGAACTGCTGCGCGCGGGCTAGCCGTTGCGCGTCCTCGGCGGCCCGGACGGCGGCCTGGCGCTCGGCGGCCAGCGCCTTGCCCTTCTCCTCGCTCAGGGCCAAGTCCTGGGCCGCGTCGCGGTCGCGTTGGGCGGCGGCGCTCGCGTCCTGGGCGTACTTGACCCCGAAGCCCGCCAGCGTCAGCGCGGCCAGGGCCAGCCCCGCCGCCATGCGGGCGAGGGCCGGGTTGCGCCGCGCCCACTTGCGGCCGGCCACCAGGCTCGACACCGGGCGCACGCTGAGTGGGCGGCCCTCGAGGTGGCACGCCAGGTCGTCGGCCACGGCGTCGGCGCTGGCGTAGCGGTCGCGCGGGTCCTTCGCCAGGCACTTGCCGCAGATCAGTTCGAGGTCGCGCGGGGCGTCCGGGCGCAGCGACCGCAGCGGCGGCGGCTCGGCGTCGATGACCTGCCGCAGCACCGCCCAGTGGTCGCCGCCGACGAACGGCGGGCGGCCGGCCAGGCACTCGTAGAGGATCACGCCCAGCGCGTAGACATCGACGCCGGGGCCGACGAGCTTGTTCAGCCCGGACGCCTGCTCCGGGGCCATGTAGGCCGGCGTGCCGAGGACGGCCCCGGTGGTCGTCACGTCGTTCGACAGGCCGCGCCGCGCCAGCCCGAAGTCGGCGACCTTGGGCTGCGGCGGCGGCTCGACCGCCCCGGACCCGGACCCCCGCCCCGACGCCGGCCCCTCGGTGCCCGGCTCGCGGCGGGGCGGCAGGTGCAGCAGCACGTTGGCCGGCTTCAGGTCGCGGTGGACGACGCCCTGCTCGTGGGCCGCGGCCACGCCCCGCGCGACCGCGATCACCACCCGCGCCGCCTCGGCCGCGCCCAGCGCCCCGTCGCGCTTCAGCTTGGCCGAGAGGCTGCCGCCGTTGACGTACTCCATGACGATGTACGGCTGCCCGGCGGCCTCGCGGATGTTGTAGACCGCGACGACGTTGGGGTGGCTGACCGCGGCCATCGTCTCGGCCTCGATGCGGAAGCGCGCGAGTTCGAGCGGGTCCACCGCGCCGCGGCCCGGCAAGACCTTGATCGCCACGACGCGGTTGAGTTCGGTGTCGGTCGCCTTGTAGACGACGCCCATGCCGCCGCGGCCGAGTTCGCCGAGGATGTCGTAGCCGGCCAGCCCGCCCAGCGAGTCGCCCGCGACGGTCGCCTTGGCCGCCCACGCCAGGGTCTCGGGGCCGCCGGCGTTGAGGGCGAGCGTCTCCGAGAGCGCGGGGGGTGGCCCGCCGACGCCCCCCGAATTGTGTGGCTCCTGTGCCGCCATACCGAGTCCCCCAAACCGCCTGTGTGCGTTACGATTGTACGCGACAGTGTCTGTGGGGCTAACCCGCGGGGCGTGCGAAGTGCGTTGAGGCGGGGCAGTTCCCGACGAGCCGCCTCTGCGGGCAGCCGGGTTTTCCCTTGGCGAGCCGTCCGCGCGAGCGGGGGGTTTCTTGACCTGCGTGCGCCCGGAAACCCCCCGCTCACGCGGACGGCTCGCCAAGAGTCGCCGGCATCGCGCCGGTCAGTGGGCCGTCAGCAGGCGGGCGGCGGTCGCGGCGAGGCAGAACGTGATCGCCGCGAGCATCGCCATCGTCGCCGTCTCGCGGCCTCGGCGGCGCGGCTTCGGCGGCGCGGCCTCCGGGCGTAGGCTCAAACTCAGGCTGCTCTTACGCTTCGGGGCCGGCGTCACCGCGACCAGCGCCGGGCGCGGCTTGGGCGGCGGCAGGGGCTTGTCGGCGAAGGGTTTGAGCAGCGCGGTCACCTCGGCCATCGACGCGGGCCGGCCGCCGATGGCGCGGGTCGTCATCCGGGCGACGGCCGCCCCGAGCGCCGGCGGCAGGCCCGGCACGAGGCCCACGAGCGGCGGGGCGTCGGCGGTCTGGTGCTGCACGAGCACCGCGGGGATCGAGCCTTGAAACGGCGGCCGGCCGCACAACAGCGCGTAAAGCGTCGCCCCGAGGCCGTACACGTCGCACCTAGCGTCCACGGGGTCGCCGAGCGCCTGCTCCGGGGCGAGGTAGTCGGCCGGGGCCGCGTCGCCGTCGCCGGTGCCCAGCAGCTTCGTCAGGTCGTCGGCCCCGGCGTCGAGCGAACGCGCCATGCCCATGCCGCGCACTTTGAGCAGGCCGCCCTCGCAGACGAAGAGGTTGAACGGCCGCACGTCGCGGTGGACGATGGCCCGGTCGTGGGCCTGCCGTAGCCCCTCGGCCGCTTGCAGGGCCAGGGCCACGGCCGCCCCTGGGCGCAACGGCCCGTCGCGGTCGAGGCGGGCTTGCAGGTCTTCGCCCTCGGCATTTTCGAGCACGAGGAAGTGCGCGCCGCTGGCCTCGCCGATGTCGTGCAGCCGCAGAATGTTGGGGTGGTCGAGGGCGGCCACCGCGCGGGCCTCGCGGAAGAAGCGTTCGAGTGCCCGCTTGTCGCCGGCGCGGTTGGGCGGCAGCATCTTGACGACGACGCGGCGCTTGAGGCCGACGTGCTCGGCGAGGTAGTGCGTGCCGCCGACCTTGGCAGCGAGCGGTTCGAGGAGGCGGTACGACCCCAGCACGAAGCCGCGGTGCCGTCCGAGCAAGAGCTGCTTGGCCTGGAACCCGGTCAGGTACCCGTGTTCGACGAGGCGCGCGGCGGTCGCGGCCGGTTCGGGCGGCAGCTCGTCGAGTTGCCCGGCGACCTCGTGGTAGCGGGACTCGTCCCACAGCCCCGACTCGCGGACGAGGCTCAGGAACTCGGGCAAAGCAGTCGGAGCGGGCATCGGCGCGTCCGGGGGGCGGGGTCGGGGGCAGCGGCGCGCAACCGTAGTGCAGCTTCGGCCCGCGGGCAACTCCCTCCGCCGCGTCACTTCAAGGCGATGTTCAGGTCCGCCGGCGTCGGGAAGCGCGGCCGAGCCGGGGCGAGCGCGACGCCGACCTCCGCCGGCAGCGGGAACGGCTTCGCCCAAGCCGCGACCGGCGGCGTCGGCGCTGGCGTGGGTCGCGGCGGGGCCGGCCGGGGGGCGTAGGTCGGCGCGGGGCTTCGGGCGAAGGGGTAAGCGCTCGGCGGACCGCCGAACGGCCCGCCCCCGAACGTGTCGGGGGTGGGGCAGCCGGCGGGGGTTCAGCCCGCGCCGGAGCGGTTGGGCGTGGCGGCGAGCCACATGACCGCCGCCGCCGACAAGATCAGCCCGACGCCGAGGAACTTCTTCATGCGCGTACCCCTGAGTGAGAGGCCCGCAAGCTACCACCGAACGCCGCCGCGGCGGAAGCCGAACCTCGCCGCGGGGCAGTTCGCGTGGGAGGCGACGCGGACCGAAGCCCAGCGTGGGGGGCGCAAGCCGGGCACCCACGAGGGGTGCCCCTACGGGAATTCGGCTGCGCCGGCCCCGCCGCGGGCGGTTTTCGGCTCCGCCGCAGGCGAACGGTAGGGGCACCCCTCGTGGGTGCCCGGCCTGTGCCTCCTGTGGCGAAGCCGAAGACAACTCACCCAGGGCCGCGACACCGCAGTAGGGAGCCGCACGGATGTTAACTCCCTGCAAGCCAGTCGTGAAGTCCTCAAGGCAGCAAGACCGGGCGCTCACTTCTATTTGGCAGTACTGCGTGTATTTCTCCGGAACCTTTCGGACTCAAGGTCATCTTCGGCTTTGAGTTTCGCGATGTCGTCGGCCGTGAAGTCGAAGGGCAGCGGCGATGACCGGACCCGCCGGCGCTCGGCGGCGTCGGCGTCCAGCCACGTCAGGACCGCCACGACCCAGTAGACGCCGGGGGCGGTTTCGGTCGCCACGACGTTGCTGGGGAAGGGGTCGAACGGCAGGTCGAGGCTTTGCCCGGCCGCCAGCTCGTACAGGGGAGGGTTCTCCGACAGAATCGACGCGGCGGTGAACGAACTCGTCGGCATACAACAGCGGATCGCCGGGTTCCGATCGACGACTGGGCGGCCCGAGCGGTCCCAAAGCCCCGCCTCGATGGCCAGCCCCGTCGTGATGTCGAGAGGGCGGGCGTCGCCGGCGCGTCGGCGGGTCGTGAGGCCGGCCACCTTCGCCGGGGCGTCGGACCCGTTGCGGACCCGGACGGCCAACGCTTTGCCGCCTTGGGCGAAGTACCGCTCGCGCCCGCCGTCTGTCGAGACCGGTGTCCAAAATAGGGTGGCGGTCAGGGGACCCTCCGGCCCAGGGGGCGCGTCCAGGTATCGGCTCGCCTCGTCGGTCTGGAGGGGCGGACACACTAAGGGCGGACTCGGTTGGGACGCCCCCGGTGTGGGTGGTCCCTCGCGGAGCAGCCACCGGGTCACGAGCAGGCCCCCAACGATCGACAGGGCCAGCAAGACGGCGATGCCCGTGCGGATTATCGACATCAAGTCTCCGACTGTGGGGTTTTTCAAGCGCCCGACTCCTCCGGCAGGGAACCATCTTGACATCACCCCGCCGGTCTAGCAAGCACATTCAAAGATTAGTCGCACCTTGCCGCTTCGTCGGGGCCGGCGGCGTGGGATTGACCGACGGGCGGCTCCGGGGTATGACTTTGATTGACGACCGCCCCGAACGCCGCTGACCGAGGGGGGCTGGCCTTGAACGCCGTGCCGCCGCGACCGTACCGCATCTTCCAGGGGGACGCCGCCGTGCCGCCCCGCCCCGCGCCCGAACCCGCCGACGACGCCGCGGCCTTGGCGACGCTCGACCCGCACGCCGTCGCCGTGCGCGAACTGCTACGCCCCGCCGGGCCGCCGCCCGCCGGCCGCACGCTGGAGGTGTTTTCGCGCGCCTGGTTCGAGGAAATCGAGGCCAAGCGCTACGCCGCGCCGGGGAGCTGGCTGCGGCGGGCGCTGGAGTTCTCCCGGCACCCGCACGACACGATGCTGATGATGGGGCCGGGGGCCGGCACCGACGCGCTGCAGTACCAGCGCCACGGCACCGCGGTCACCATCTGCACCACACCCGACGACTGCCCAGCCCTGATCCGCCGCAACTTCGAGCAGCGCGGCCTGAGCGTGCGCGTCGGCCGGGCGCAGGCCGACGGCAGCCTGCCCTACGAGGCGGGCCGCTTCGACCTCGCGTACCTCAACTGGCTCAACGCCCCGCCGCCGGACGCCACGGCGCGGGTGGCCGAGGTCTACCGGGTGCTCAAGCCCGGCGGCAAGGTCTTCGTCCTCGCCCCGTCGCGCTTCGACGCCGGCTTCTGGCAGCGCGTGCTGACGCCGTGGCGCTTCTGGTTCTCCGGCGGCCCGCTGGGCGACGGCCCGCGCTACTCCGGCCGGGCCTTGCGCCGGCTCTTCGGCGAGTTCGCCGACCCGCTGACCTTGAAGCGCCACCTGCGCCGGTCGGAGTTGCCGTACCTGTGGCGCTCGTCGCCGCTGGGCGTGATGCAGCGGCTCATGGGCCGGGTGCTGGTACTGAAAGCGTTCAAGCCGATCGCCGCGGCGCTGGCCGGCCCGGCCCCGCTGCCGCAGGCGGCATAGGTCCGACAAGGCGAGCGGGGGACTAACGTCCCCCGCTCGCCGGGAAAGTCGCCTCCTCGCCGGCTGGCCGCGGCCGCTATAATGCCGTCGCCCCCGCCGCCAGGAACGACTGCCGATGCCCCGCCCCGCCGTGTCGCTGCCCGTGGTGCCCCAGCGCTGGGACTGCCACGGCTGCGGCGAGTGCTGCCGCAGTTACTCCGTCAGCGTGACGGCCGTCGAGAAGGCGCGCCTCGAATCGCAGGGCTGGCAGGCGCGGCCGGAGTTCGCCGGGCTGCCGGGGGTCGTCGCCGACGGGCGGCCGGGCCAGTTCCGCCTCAACCAGCGGCCCGACGGCGCGTGCGTGTTCCTGGGGGCCGACAACCGCTGCCGCATCCACGCCGAGTTCGGCGGCACCGCCAAGCCGATGTCGTGCCAGATCTACCCGTTCATCATGGTGCCCGCCGGGGACCACTGGCGCGTCAGCCTGCGGCTCGCCTGCCCCTCCGCCGTCGCCGACCGCGGCCGCCCGCTCGCCGACCACTCGGCCGACCTGCACGACTACGCCGCGCTCTTGGAGGCCGACGCCGGGGTGACGCTGACCGTCGGCGCGGCCGCGTCGCCCTCGCCGTTGCTGCAAGCCGGCGACGCGGTCGCGCCGCCGTGGCCCGACCTGATCCGCTTCGCGCAGTCGCTCGCCGCACAGGTCGCCGACGACTCGGTGCCCCTGGAGTACCGCCTGCGCAACGTGGTCGCCGTCGCCGCGCTGTGCCGCAAGTCGCGCTTCGAGGCGATCTCGGGGGCGCGGCTCGGCGAGTTCCTGGCCGTCATTACCGCGGCCGTCGCCGAGGACGTGCCGCTCGACCCGTCCGGCGTCGCCCCGCCGGGCTGGCTGGGCCGCACGGTGTTCCGGCAGGTCGCCGCGACCTACACCCGCAAGGACGCCGGCACGCACGCCGGCGTCTCGTCGCGCAGCCGGGGGACGCGCGTCCGGGCCGCCTGGCGTTACGCCGTCGGCCGGGGGCCGGTGCCGCAACTGCACGGCCAGATCCCTCCCGGCGCGACCTTCGAGGCCGCCGAGTCGCCGCAACCGCTCACGGCCGAGGGCGACGCGCTGCTGACGCGCTTCTACCGGCTCAAGCTCGAGTCGTTGCAGTTCTGCGGCCCGACCAACTTCGGCCGGCCGTTCTGGGCGGGACTCGACGCCCTGGTGCTGACGTACCCGGTGATCCGCTGGCTGGGCCGGGTTTTCGCGGCCGGCGGCAGCCGCACGCCCGACGAGGCCCTGCGGCTGGCCGTGCAGGCGGTCGATGACAGCTTCGGCTTCAACCCGCAGTTGGGCGGCCGTCGGCAGGCGTGGGGCGTCCGCACCCTGGCCGAGCGGGGCGAGTTGGCGAAGCTCGTCGCCTGGTACGGCCGGTAACGTCGGCGGGGGGAACTGGGGAATCGGCACGCAAGTTCTGCCGGCCGGGCGCGTATGATACTTGAGTCTTTCCGCTTCCCCTTGACCTCCTTTCCCGGAGGGCACCCACCATGCCTCGCTCCAAGTTACTCAAGCCACTCCTGGTGAGCTTCACCTTACTCGCGGCCAACGCCCCGACCTTCGCCGCCGGCGGCCACGGCGGCGGCGGGGGGGGCGGCCACGCCTCGGGCGGGGGCGGCCACGCCTCGGCCGGTGCCGGCGGCGGCCACGCCTCAGGCGGTGGCGGTGCCCGCTACTCCGGCGGCGGTGCTTCGCACTACTCCGGCGGCGCGAGTAGCGGCGGCGTCCGCTACGCCGGAGGCCAGAGCTACGGCGGCGCGGCCGTCGGCCGCAGCGGCTCGTACAGCACGCCGCAATACTCCGCCCCGCAGCGCTCCGCGGCGAGTGCCGGCGTGATGCGCTCGGTCAGCCCGCAAGCGGTCGCCCCGTCGTCCGCGGGTGTCTCGCGCTCGGTCAGCCCGCAAGCGGTCGCCCCGTCGTCCGCCGGCGTGATGCGCCCGGTCGGGCCGTCGGCCAGCAGTTTTGTCGCGCCGACCGGCCTGGCGAGCCAGCGGCCCTACAACCTCTCCCAGAGCGCCCCGCGATCCGCCGGCCTCGCCCCGAACTTCTCGCCGGCGGCGGGGTCTTCCGGTGGCAACCGCGTCGCCGGCGGCGGCAGCAGCCCGGCGTACCGCTCGTACAGTTCCGTAAACTCGGCCAATGTCGGCGCGGGGAGCGGCCCCTCGACGAACTTCGGCCTGCCCTCGGGCAACCGCACCGTCACGAACAACTACTACGGCAACAACGCCGGCTTCCGCTACGGCCTCGGCTCGCAGGCCTACGGCGGCGGCGGCTTCGTTCGCCCGGTCGGCTACGGCGGCTACGGCTCGCCCTACGGCTACGGCGGTTACCGGGGTTACGGCGGCTACGGCGGCTACTTCTCGCCCTACGGCTTCGGCCTGAGTGTCGGCTTCGGCTCGCCGTTCGGCTTCGGCTTCGGCGGCTTCGGGTCGCCCTACGGCTACGGGGGCTATGGCGGCTACGGGTACGGGGGGTACGGTTTCGGCGGCCTCGGCTTCGGCGGCTTCAACCGCTACGGCTACGGTGGCGGCTACGGCGGCTATGGTGGCGGCTTCAGCGGCGTCGGCTACAGCGGGAGTTACGCCAGCCCGATTGTCGTCGCGCCGCCGGTCGCCGTGCTGGCCGACTTCGTGCCGGTGCCGGTCGTGCCCGCGCCGGTGGTTGACCAGTCGGTGATCCCGCCGGCCGTCGAGACCCCGGCCCCCGCACTCGCCCCGGTGGGGTTCGCCGCGCAGGCCGACCAACTCGTCCGCGACGGCAAGTTCGAGCAGGCCGCCCGCGCCTACCGCCACGCCACCGTGGACGACCCGCAGAATGGGGCGCTCGCCGTCCGCGCCTCGCAGGCGCTCACGGCCGCCGGCAAGTACGACGAGGCGGCCGGCGCGGCCCAGCAAGGCTTCGCGCTCATCGACCCCAAGGACTGGCTGACCGAGGCGAAGAACTCCGCCAACGTCTTCGGCAACCCGCAGGCCGCGACGGCCGCCTACGACGCGCTCGCGAAGGCGTCGGCGGACGCTAAGGCCGGTCCGGGCGTCAAGTTCCTCTCGGGCATTGCCGCCGCCGGCCGCAGCGACTTCGCCCGCTCGGCAGCGGACTTCGATGCCGTGACGAAGCTCGTCCCGCAAGACACGGTCGCCGCCCAGTGGAAGACGATCGTGGACGCGAAGAAGTAGAGTGCGGGCGGCGAGCCGGAAGCGTCAGCGCCCGGAGATCATTCGATCTCCGGGCGCTGACGCTTCCGGCTCGCC
>JAYTUC010000045.1:0-36475 GCA_043744775.1 Fimbriiglobus sp.
CTGCGGCAGCGGCAAGAAGTACAAGAACTGCCATATGAAGCTCGAAGGCAACTGACCGCCGCGCCGTCACCCCGCCCCCGCCACCCCCGGAAGGATTCCCCAATGGCCCTCGGCAGTACCCTCGACATCATCCCCGGCGTCCGCGGCCTCAAGAACCGCTACCACCGTTGGAGCCCGCTGTACCCGCCGGAGATCGAGGGGCAGTACCACCAGGCCGGCTACCTGATCTTCGACCCCGGAATCCCCGAGGCGACCCTCGACGCGGCGACGAAAGAGATGCTCGAGTCGGAGCCGATCAAGGGCAAGCAGTGGCACCACGGCGCGCGCTACTTCGACGGCTGGCGCACCTGCCCGGCGATCAAAACGATCGCGTTGGCCCCGCGCGTCTTGCGGCTGCTGCGGCAGATCTACGACCGCGAGCCGCTGCCGTTCCAGACGCTGAATTTCCCCATCGGCACCGAGCAGCGCGTCCACTCGGACGCGATCCACTTCAACTCGGACCCCGCGACCTACATGTGCGGCGTCTGGGTAGCGCTGGAGGACATCGACCTCGACAACGGGGCCTTGGTCTACTACCCCGGCAGCCACAAGTTGCCCGTCGTGACGATGGAGGACGTGGCCCCGGCGTCCGGCTCGGAGCACTACCCGCTCTACGAGGCCTACGTCGCCAAGTACGTCGAGGACCACAAGCTGGTGCCCGAGCGCGCGATCCTCAAGAAGGGCCAGGCCCTGTTGTGGGCGTCGAACCTGCTGCACGGCGGCGGCACGCACCCGGACAAGGCCCGGACGCGCTACAGCCAGGTGACGCACTACTTCTTCGAGGGCTGCCAGCACTTCCGCCCGCTCGACAGCTACGGCGGCTACCGCCACCTGCTGAAGCGCGACTGGATCGCTTGAGCCG
Source organism: Fimbriiglobus sp. (assembly GCA_043744775.1). GTDB lineage: Bacteria > Planctomycetota > Planctomycetia > Gemmatales > Gemmataceae > Fimbriiglobus. The sequence continues at coordinate 902 of JAYTUC010000045.1, forward strand.
TCGCGCGACCGGGGTGCCCTTAATCGAGGAAGGCGACGTTGCGCTTGGCCTTCGACTGGGCCTCGGTGTTCATTAGCACCCGGTGCCAGCCCGGCAGCGTGACGGTGGCGTGGTCGGCGTGCCTCACCCGGCCCCGCACGTGGACCGCGGCGTCCCGCGTCATCACCCGCCAGTTCCAGGCCTTGGCCGCCGGGTTGCCGAAGACCAGCAGGTGGTACTTCTCGGGGCTGAGGCCGTTCGGGTGCCGGTCGCAGACGTGGACGGCGACCCCGCCGGCGCGGGCCAGGAACTCGGTCCAGTGCGGCTTGCCGCCGTCGCCGCGCCGCAGGGCCTCGCCCGCGAAGACCCGCCGGGGGTCGGGCACGAAGTCGGGGGCCGGCAGGAAGAACCACTCCCCCTGGCGGACGAAGGCCGCGTTGCGGCGGCGGTCCCGCTGCCCGACCCGCAGCCCCGCGTCGGCCTGGGCGGCGATCACCTCGGGGGGCTTCAGCGCCTCCTTGGCCTGCCGGACGGTGCCGACCGGCGCGGCCTCGGGCACCGCCGCAACGAACCAGTGCCGCTCGTCGTGGCCGCAGAGGAACTTGCTCTTGTCGCCGCCGCCCCTCACGAGGAGCAGCAGGTGCCGGTCGGCCGGCTGCACGTCTAGCGCGGCGACTTCGACGCCGGCGAGGCCGGCGATCTCGAAGAACTCACCGCGGCGGTCGGCCCGCACGTCCAGGGAGACGCCGGCGGCCCGGCGGGCCGGCCGGTCGGCGAACTTCAGGCGTGCCCCGATGCGGGCGAACTTGGCGTCGAGTCGTTGAGTGTCCATGACAGCCGAGACACGCCCGACCCGAGTCGGTTCGCTCGCCCCGCGGAATTCTTCGCCCCTTGGGCGATTCGCCGGATGGTACTCGCCTCCGCGGTCGTCGTCGCGTAAGTTTGGCTCGCCCGCCCGTCGAAGTGACCCCCCCCGGAGACTCCCCCGATGAGCCCGACGAAGCAGGCCACGCCGGCCCACCCCATCGGCGACCTCCTGGCCCGACGCTGGAGTCCCTACGCGTTCGACGGCCGCCCCGTCCCGCACGACGACTTGTGCGCGCTATTCGAGGCGGCCCGCTGGTCGGCGTCGAGTTACAACGAGCAGCCGTGGTCCTACGTCGTCGCGACCCAGGCGGACCCCCAGGCGTTCGCCGAGCTGCTGGCCTGCCTGGTCGAGGCGAACCGGGCGTGGGCCTCGGCCGCCCCGGTGCTGGCGCTGGGCTGCGCGAACTTGGCGTTCGCCCGCAACGGCAAGCCGAACGACGCCGCGCTGCACGACCTCGGCGCGGCCAGCACGAGTCTCACCCTGGAGGCGACGGCGCGGGGGTTGGCGGTCCACCAGATGATCGGCATCTTGCCCGACGCGGCCCGCCAGGCGTACCGCATCCCCGAGGGCGTCCGGCCGCTGACGGCGCTGGCGATCGGCTACGCCGCCGCCCCGGACGACGTGCCGGAACCCCTCCGCGGCCGCGACCTCGCCGCGCGGGTCCGCAAGCCGCTCGCCGACTTCGTCTTCGGCGGCGAGTGGGGGTCGGCTTCGCCCCACGTCGGGCGCTGAGTCGGGCGGTTCGCCCGCAGGCCGGCACCACCCGACTCTCAACGGACTTGATACGATTTCCCCTTCGCCTAATCGCGTCCTATGCTCGTCGGAGCAACCCCCCCGACGAGGCCGACGCCATGCGCCACCGACTGCCGACTCTCATGATCGCCACAGCCGTACTCCTCACGGCGGCGGGCTGTAGCGAGCCGGTCGAGGACAAGTCCGGGGTCGCCGCCTTGACCCCGTTCGTCGCCGAGCGGACGGTGCGGCCCAAGGGCGACGCCGCGGCCACGGCCGAACAGGCGGCCATCCAGGCGCTGATGGAGGCGAACCGCTCCGAGTTCAACAGCCGCTTCGCCGCCCTCACCGCCGAGGCGACGCCGGCCGACGTGACGAAGACCCTCGCCGGGTACGCCGCGGCGATGGAGCAGCAACCCCTGGCCGGCTGCCCGCTGCCGGTCCGTGCCGCCTTCGGCCGCCACCTCAAGGACTGGAAGGCGCTCGCGGCGGCGCTCGGCCGGCTGCCGAACGCCTACGAGGGGGTCGAGTTCCTGGACATGCTGCAGGCGCTTTTCCAGAGCGCGTCGGAGCGCGGCAAGCCCCTCGGGGCCGACGTGGTCAACGGCGTCCGGGCCGTCACCAAGTCGCTGACCGAGTTGCACGCGGCGACCGAGAAGGCCGGCCTGGAGCTGGTCAAGTAGGCCGACTTGCGCGAAAGCCGGCGGGCGAGTGTCCCCCGCGCCCCCACTGTGATAGCATGGTCAGGTGAAGCGCGGGGACGCACACCGCCATCCACACCGGGGCGCGCCGATGGGCATTCAGGACCGCGACTACTACCGCGACGACGAGCCGACCTGGTGGTCCGACGCCGCGCGGGCGGGGGTGACGTACGCCCTGATGCTACTGCTCGCCACCGTCTTCGTCGTGCAGGTCCTCGGCGGCACCCGCGGCGACGTGCTGCTCAGCGGCGGCCTCTACGAACTCGAGCCGACCTTGCGCGGCCAAGTCTGGCGGCCGGTCACGTCGTTCTTCGTCCACCGCCGCGAGGCCCTGCTGGTCGTCGGCCTGGCCCTCTGGGCCTTCTACCACTTCGGCCGCCGCGTCGAGGCCAAGTACGGGTCGCTCGAGTACGCCACGTACTTGGTCGCCACGGTGGGGGTGGTGGCCGCCGCCAAACTCGCCGCGGGCCTCGCCGGCTTCGAGGCCGGCCTCAAGACGTTCGGGTCGCTGCCGCTGCTCTGGAGCGTGCTGACGCTCTCCGTCTGCGTCGCGCCGCGGTGGCAACTCTTCCTGGGCCTGAACGTCCCGACCCTGGTGCTGACGCTGCTGCCGTTCGGCCTGACGCTGGGCCTCGAACTCGAAGGCGGCACCGTCGCCTCGGGTCTCGTCGCGCTCCCCGTCGGGGTCGCCTGGGGCCTGCTGTACTCCAAACTCGAACTACGTCTCGCCCGCCACCTCGGCCTCGACCGCCTTCTGGGCGTCGCCCGGCCTCCGCGGGGTCCGCGGCTCAAAGTCGCCCGCACCCCGGCCGAGACGCCGCGCGAGCGCGAGTTGGCGACCGACCAGACCGCCCGCGAAATTCTGGTGGCCTACTCCCGCCCCGTGCCCCCCCCTACGCCCGCGGCACTCGACGAGCAACTCGAAGCCAAACTCGATCAGGTCCTCGAGAAGGTAACTCGCAGCGGTAAGGACAGCCTGACCGGCGACGAGCAGAACATCCTGCGCCGGGCCAGCGAGATTTACAAGCAGCGTCGGGGCACGTGACACGCCAGGACTTTCGACCCAGCCACGAAGCCCCCCGGTCGTGTAGTTTTTCGCCAATCACATAGTTTGTCTAAACGTATTGCAACCCTCATTTCTCCAGTCGAATCTAGCAGAATTCCCAATCGCTCTAGACTCGCTCTTTGTTAAGGCAAAGGGTGCAGTGGACACTTATCGAGTCTAATCTTCGCCGGAGAAACGCGAATTTCCCGAAAGAAAAATCGGAGTCGAGCCATTGGAAAGGGCCAAAAGGGGCGTAATATTCATTGTCACGGCTCGAAATTCAGCACCGGCAGTAATTTGACGGACTTTTCGGCGAAATGTGACCAGACGGCGGACAATAAGTCTTGATTCAAAATCTTGCGTTTGATATATAGATGAGTATTGCAATGCGTGCCGCTCTCAAATGCCGCAATCATCTGAGTCATGCGAAGCAATAAACGTCTACGCTTCGGGTTCCCTGTCCCTTCTTCCCCTTGTTGGAGTTCACTGTGATGACTGACACGCACCAAGCCAAAGACTGTGCCGACCTCCTTCAGGCCATCGCCGAGCCGAACCGCATCCGGATCATCGACTGCCTGCGGACCGGCTCCAAGAACGTGACGCAACTCGCGGACCTGCTCAAGGTCGAGATCGTCAACGTCTCGCACCACCTCGGCGTGCTGCGGACCGCCCGCCTCGTCCAGGCCGAGAAGCACGGCCGCTTCGTGATCTACAGCCTCGACCCCAAGTACTTCACCAACGACACGACGAACGCCACGCTCGTCGATCTCGGCTGGTGCAAGATCGAGATCCCGCAGAACTAGGTAGGGTGTCGCGGTCGGCCGGCGTAGCGGTACGCCGGGCCGCCCGAGCTTCGCAGGCGTGCCGGGCAGAGACTCCGACTCTCCCGGCGGACGCTGCCTCCCGACCAATCGAGAACCGCCCCGTAAGAGCGCCCCGATGAACGGACTGCTCGTGATCGACAAGCCGGCCGGCATGACCTCGCGCGACGCGGTGAATTACGTCGAGCGGACCTTGCCGCGTGGTACCAAGGTCGGCCACACCGGCACCCTCGACCCGCTGGCGACCGGCGTCTTGGTCGTCTGCGTCGGCCAAGCGACCCGGCTGGCCGACGACGTGCAGGCGATGGGCAAGGGGTACACCGCCGCCGTCCGCCTCGGGGCGACCAGCAGCAGCGACGACGCCGACGGCGAGGTCACCGAGACGCCCGACGCGCGCGTCCCGACCCGCGAAGAAGTCGAAGCGGCGTGCGTCAAACTCGTCGGCGTCGTCGAGCAGTTGCCCCCACAGGTCACGGCGCTGAAGATCGACGGCCGGCGGGCGCACGACCTGGCTCGCAAGGGCGAGGCGGTGCCGGTTCGGCCGCGCACCGTGCACGTTAAGTCGGTCGTCGTGACCGCTTACGAGTGGCCGCGCGTCGAACTCGCCGTGGAGTGCGGCAAGGGGACGTACGTCCGCAGCATCGCCCGCGACTTGGGGGCGAGCCTCGGTTGCGGCGGCTACGTCACGGCGCTGCGGCGCACGCACGTCGGGCCGTTCGCGGAGGGGCATGGCGTCAGCGTCGATGCGAGCTTGGCGACGCTCACCGCGAGTCTCCGGCCGATGGCCGAGGGCGTGTGCGACTTGCACGCGGTGCGGGTCAGCGAGAGTGAGGCGAAGGCGCTGTTCCAGGGCCAGACGCTCGGCACGCCGCTCGTCGGGCGCGTCGCCGTGTTCGTCGGCGAGGCGCTGCACGCGCTGGCCGAGGGCGACGGCAATCGCCTGCGTCCTCGCGCGGTGTTCCCCGCGACGAAGTGACGCTTACGCCTCGCTCAAGTCGCGCAGGTTCGCCTCCAACGTCTCGGCCTGCCGCGTCAACTCCGCGACCTTGTCGCGCGACTCTTGCACCACCTCGGGCGGCGCGTTCTTGACGTAGCTGGCGTTCGACAATTTCCCTTGCAGGGCCGCCGCCTGCTTGCGGGCCTCGGCGATCTGCTTGTCGAGCCGCTTCGACTCGGTTGCCGGGTCGATCAGACCTTGCAGCAGCACCCGCGCCTCGAAGTCGGCGTGGACGATCGACGCGGACTGCTTCGGCTTCGTCGGCGCGTCCGTGAGCGTGACGCCGCTCAGGTCGGCCATGCCGACGATAAACGGCACCAGTTTCTCGAACGGCCTGGCGTGGGCGGCGGTCATCACGAGTTCGGTCTTCGTTTTCGGGTCGAGTTGGTAGCGGTTGCGCACCTCGCGGATGGCCCGGATGAGTTCCTGCATCCGGCCGATCTCGGCCTCGGTTTCGGGGGCGGTGAACTCCGCGGGGTAGTGCGGCCACTCGACCATGCAGACGTTCTCGAGCCGCGGCATCGGGGCCGCCAGCCCGCGAATAGGGGCCGCCTCGTTGAGTGCCGACCACAGCGACTCGGTGACGAACGGCATGATCGGGTGGGCCAGTCGCAGAATCCCGTCGAGTACGCCGACGAGGACGCGCTGGCCGACGGGGTCGCTGCGGCGCGACTTGGCCATCTCGAGGTACCAGTCGCAGAACTCGCTCCAGGTGAAGTCGTAGATGAGCCGGGTCGCCTCGGCGAAGCGGTAGCCGTCGAGCGCGGCACTCACGGCGACGGTCGTGGTCGCCAGCCGCGAGACGATCCAGCGGTCTTCGACGGCCAGCGTCGCGGGGTCGATGGGGGCGGGGGTGTAGCCGTCGAGGTTCATCAGGATGAAGCGGGTCGCGTTCCAGAGCTTGTTGGCGAAGTTGCGGCCGACCTCGAAGCGGTCCGACGCCTGCTTGGCGGTCGGCAACTCGGGGTCGTCCGTTGGCCACGGCCCGCCGGGGCGGAACGCCTGCTTGCACGCCGGGCAGGCGAGTTTCTTGGTGCGCATATTCATGTGCTCGGCCTTGACCGGCACAAGTACCCCGCAGTGCGGGCAGATGTTCGACACCGGCAGCCGCGAGTCTTGCGTCTCGCCGGCGATCGACGTGACGTAGTAGCGCAAGGCGTCGGTGCCGTACATTGCAACGATGTCGAGCGGCTCGACGCCGTTGCCCTTCGACTTCGACATGCGTTCGCCGAGGCCGTCGAGGATCGTCGGCGTGATGACCACGTCGCGGAAGGGCACCTCGCCGAGGTTGTACAGCCCCAGGATGACCATGCGGGCCACCCACAGCGTGATGATGTCGCGGCTCGTCACGAGGGTCGAAGTCGGGTAATACTTCGCCAGGTCGGCCGTCTTTTCGGGCCAGCCGAGGGTCGAGTGCGGCCACAGTGCCGACGAGAACCAGGTGTCGAGCACGTCGTCGGATTGGGTGAAGACTTCGGCCTCCAGAGCGGTCGCGTCGCCCCCTTCGTTGAGGCAAACGTGAATGACGTTGCCGATGAGGTCGGACTGCACCGCACGGCCGGGCTGAGTGAAGCCGAGCCGCTTACCGTGGGTGAGCTCGTAAGCCGTGACCTCGGTCGCGCTGGCGAACTTCTTCGTCCAGACCGGGATGCGGTGGCCCCACCAGAGTTGCCGGCTGATGCACCAGTCGCGCTTCTCGCCGAGCCAGTCGAGGTACGTCTTGGCGTAACGCTCCGGGAAGAACCGCACGCGGCCGTCGGTGACCGCGTCCATCGCCGACTGCGCGAGGGCCGGCTTGCCGTCGGGCCGGTCGCCCATCGCCACGAACCACTGGTCGCTCAGGTACGGCTCGATCGGCGTCTTCGACCTGTCGGAGTACGGCAACGGGATGTCGCGATCCTGCTTCTCGACGAAGTAGCCGAGGGCGTCCATGTCGGCGACGACGAGTTCCCGCACCTTGTAGCGGTCCAGCCCGGCGTACTTGTCGCCGCCGACGGCGTTGATCGTGCCGTCGGGGTTGAGGACGTTGAGGATGCCGATCTCGGGGTGCCGCGTCCAGCAGGCGTAGTCGTTGGGGTCGTGCGCCGGCGTCACCTTGACGCAGCCGGTGCCGAGCGTCGGGTCGGCGAGCAATGCGTCGGTAATGATGGGGATCTCGCGGCCCGTGAGCGGCTGCAACGCCGCCTTGCCGTGCAGGGCCGTGTACCGCGCGTCGTCGGGGTGGACGCACAACGCCGTGTCGCCGAGCATCGTTTCGGGCCGCGTGGTGCTGAACGCGATGAACGTGTCCGGCAGGCCGACGACGGGATACTTGAAGGTCCAGAAGCCGCCCTTGACCGTCTCGGTGTACGTCTCGTCGTCGGCGACGCTGGTCTGGAGTTGCGTGTCCCAGTTGACGAGCCGCTTGCCGCGGTAGATGTAGCCGTCGCGGAACATCGCGAAGAAGGTCTCGCGCACCGCCCTGGCGCACAGGTCGTCGAGGGTGAAGCGGGTGCGTGACCAGTCGAGTGACGCGCCGAGTTCACGCAACTGCCCGAGGATGCGCGCCTCGTATTTGGCCTTCCACTCCCAAATCTTGGCGACGAGCGCTTCGCGGCCGAGGTCGTAGCGGGTCTTCTTCTCTTGCGTCAGGATCAACTTCTCGACGACGGCTTGCGTGGCGATCCCGGCGTGGTCGGTCCCCGGCACCCACAGCGTGTTGAAGCCCTGCATCCGCTTGCGGCGAATGAGCACGTCTTGCAATGTGTTGTTGAGGGCGTGCCCCATGTGCAGCGCCCCGGTGACGTTCGGCGGCGGGATGACGATGGTGTACGGCTCGCCGGGCTTGGCGGGGTCGGCGGTGAAGTACCCTCGCGCCTCCCAGTGCGCGAGCCAGCGCTCCTGCGCGGCCTGGGCGTCGAAGCTCTTCGGCAACTCGGTCGGCATGGCGTGGTCCTTTAGTGCGTGCCGTTGCGGCGGGCCTTGAGCGCCGCGAGTTCGCGCTTCAACTCGTCGAGCTGTTGTGTGGCGTCGTCGGCTCGTTGACGCTCCCGCGCGGCCAAGCCCGCGAATTCGAGTGCGGTGGGGATGTCAGCCTCGTCGTCTGTCGCCGCGACGAAGCGGTCTACGGTCCACCGCAGCCAGATGTTGATATTCGGCACGAAGACGCCCATCTTGTCGTCACGCGGCAGCGGCTCGAAGCCGTCCTCGCCGCGGCCGTAGCCGAGAACCTTCTCGAAGCCCTCGGGGCCGGCGGCGTCGAGGATCACGTAGTACGGGACGCCGGCCTCGAAGAACTCCAGGAACTTCGGCTCGAAGTCGGTCGCCCGCGTCGCCTCCGAGGTGACCTCGATCACGGCCAGGACCTCCGCACCGACATCCCGCACCGGCAGCGTGCCCCGGAGTGGGTCCCACTCGGCGAAGAAGTTGGCGAAGGCGACCACGTCCGGGCCGTGCGGCAAGATTCCGGGGACCTGCCAGTCGATGCGGTGGTCCGAAAACACCCGGAACCCCGGCCGGCCCTCGTTGGCGATGCGAACCGCGTCGCGGAGGTAATGGACCGTCACGGTGTGCAGGTCGGTGAGCATCTGCCGGTCTTCTTCCTGGGGGTGCAGGAAGTCTTCTTCCGTGAGCGGGACCATCACCCGTCGCTCGCGGCCGTCCGGCCCGACAGCCGGGACGTAGCGGTAGCCGATGCGGAACGGGTCGAGCGCCGCGGGCGGGTTCTGGGCGTCGTGGCGGGCGTCGATCGACATGGCGTGCCCTCGTTACTGTGCGGCCTCGTCGGCGTCCTTGAACAGCTTGTACTCGATCGAGTCGGCCAGCGCGAGCCACGAGGCCTCGACGACGTTCTCACTCACCCCGACGGTCCCCCAGATGGCGTCGCCGTCGCGGCTCTCGATGACTACACGTACCCGCGCCGCCGTGCCGGCCTTCGAGTTGACGACGCGGACCTTGTAATCGACCAACTGCAACTCGTCGAGCCGCGGGAAGTGCGGCAGTAACGCCTTGCGCATCGCCGCGTCCAGCGCGTTCACCGGGCCGTCGCCCTCGCTGACGGTGTGCTCGGTCCGGCCGCCGACGGCCAGCTTCACCGTCGCCTCGGTGACCAGCCCGGTCGCCCCCTGCTCGATGTTGACACGATACGTCACGCGCTCGAACCACGGCGTGTACAGCCCCGCCGCCTGCTTGACGAGCAGGTCGAACGACGCCTCGGCCGCCTCGTACTCGTACCCGGCGAACTCGCGGTCCTGCACCGTCGTGAGGATGCGCGTCATCAGCGCCTTGTCGTGGCCGACGGCGTACTTCGTCGTCTTGGCCAGGATCGTCGATTGCCCCGACAGCTCGCTGACCAGCAGCCGCCGCTCGTTGCCGACCAGTGTCGGCTCGATGTGCTCGTAGCTCGTCGGGTTCTTGGCAACCGCGTGGGTGTGCATGCCGCCCTTGTGCGCGAACGCACTCGCCCCGACGAACGGCTGGCCGTTGCGGAAGTTCATGTTGGCCAACTCGTAGACGTAGCGCGACGCCTCGGTCAGCCGGCCCAGGCTGCCGGGGGCCAGCACGTCGTGGCCGTACTTCACCGCCAAGTTGGCGACGACGCTGACCAGGTCAACGTTGCCGCAGCGCTCGCCGATGCCGTTCATCGTGCCCTGCACCTGCGTCGCCCCGGCCCGCACCGCCGCGAGCGTATTCGCAACCGCCAGGTCGCAGTCGTTGTGGCAGTGGATGCCGACCTCGCACGTCACGAGTTCGCGCACCTGCCGCACGGCGTCGGCGATCGCCTCGGGCATCGTGCCGCCGTTGGTGTCGCACAGGACGACCGCACTCGCGCCGGCCTCGGCGGCCACGCGGAGGGTGCGCAAGGCGTAGTCGCGGTTGGCCTTGAAGCCGTCGAAGAAGTGCTCGGCGTCGTAGAACACCGTGCGGCCCTGCTCGACGCAGTGGCGCACCGAGTCCGCGATCATGGCGACGTTCTCGTCGAGCGTCGCGTTCAACACCTCCGTGACGTGGAAGTCCCAGGTCTTGCCGACGATCGTGACGTGCGAGGTGCCCGAGTCGAGTAGGGCGTTCAGGCCGGTGTCGCTCTCGGGCGGCGAGTTCTTGCGGCGGGTCATGCCGAAGGCGACGACCTTGGCGTGGCACAGTTTCAAGCCGCGGACGGCCTGGAAGTACTCGAAGTCCTTGGGGTTCGACAGCGGGTAGCCGCCCTCGATGAAATCGACGCCGAGTTCGTCGAGCCGCTTGGTGAGCAGCAGTTTGTCTTGCAACGAGAAGTTGACGCCTTCGCCCTGACTGCCGTCGCGCAGGGTGGTGTCGTAGATGGACGTGCGGGTCACGGGGGTGTTCCCAGGTGGGTGGGGTGGAAACGAAGCAAGCCCTGAAGCGCAGGCTCCAAGGCTTGGGCGTCCGGCCGATCGCTCGACCCCCTGCCGCTACCCTGGACGAACCCCGGCCGCACGCACTCCCTGCGCGGCGAGAATCACGACCTGGGCGACGACGACAGTCACGGCGAAACCTCTCGGAACTACCCTTAATGTATGGCGGTCGGCCCGGCGCGTCAAGCGAACAGGGCGTCGATGGCGAGGGCCCAGCCGGGCACCGCCGGCTCGGCGTCGGCGGCCTGCCCGGCGGCGAACACCACCGGCGTGAGCGGGTCGGCCGCGGCGTACTTGGTTACCAGCCCGGCGACCGGATCGACATCCCAGACGACCAGCGTGCCGGCGAAGAAGTAGTCTTTACGCTTGTCGGCGTACTCACAATCCCCTGCGGCATTGAGCTCATCCGGGGTACGAATTTCTACCGCAAAAGTTGGCGGTCCAGGGACAGGTCCCCAGAGCGTTTTCGGCAAAGTGAACGCGTAGTACGATGCGTCCGGTGAGAACGACTGTCGCCCGGATTCGAGCGGCATATCAAGGGCATAAGCCAGCAAGCCTGTGAAGGTTTCCCCGACTCCCAGGATATCAACATGGCGGTCGAGGCTCATCACAATGTCTGAAGCAAGTCGCGCGTGCCAGTACCCGTTCGGTGGGTATACCACGACGTATCCGTTGATGAGTTCGGCTTTGTCCTTGATGCTCATCAAGTCGGCGATAGTCGCCGTCCCGCGTATTTCTCGGGGCATGGCGTGACTCCTTCAAGTCAGCGGCTTCATAACGCTAAGGTCACTTCGGCAGGAGGCTCGTCCAGAGCCGCTTGTACTCGGTCAGGTACTCGACGCCCTTGGCCGGCTCGACCGACTTGCCGACCTCGCACAGCGTGTAGCGGTCGTAGTTCATGCCGGCGAGCTTCGCGAACAGCTCGCGGTACGGGTACTTGCCGGCCGCGTCGTTGGTCAACTCGTTGATGTGGCACGACTTGATGTGCGGCTGAAGCAGCTTGAAGCCCTCGGCGACCGAGCCGTTAGTGACATCGGTGGCGTTGGAGTTCCACGTCACGCCGACGGCGGGGTTGGCGCACGCGTCCATGATGGCCTTCATGTTCTTGGGCACCTGCGTGACCGCGCCGTGGACCTCGACCCAGATCTCGAGTCCCAGGTCGGCCGCCGCGCCGCCGCAGAGCTTGAGCGCGGTGCCGATCTGCTCGCAGGCCTCCTCGACCGTCTGCCCCTTGGCGACGCCGTTGGGCCGCACCTTGACCCCGTGGCCGCCGAGGTCCTTGACGAGTTCGAGGAACTGCTTGCAAGTCTCGACGTTCCGGGTCACCTCCGCCCGGTCGGCGGCGTGGAACTCGCACACACTCCCGCAGCCCCAGAACTTGACGCCGGAGTCGGCGAACCGCTTCTTGACCGTTGCCCGCTCGTCGGCGGTGAGTTTCGGCTCGACGCCGTGCTTGTGCGTGGTGCGGCACTCGATCGCCGCGACGCCGGCCTCGGAGGCGATGCGCAGCAGCGTTGGCAGGTCCCAGTTCTGCGCGACGTTGTACGTCACCAGCCCGAGTTGGAACTTCGCCGGCGTGGCGGCGGCTCGGGCTTGCGACGCGGCCAGCGTGGTGGCGAGCGCCGCCCCGAGGAATTCCCGACGATTGACGACCATGACAGCGACTCCGGAGAGGGGTGGGGAGTCGCCATCATGCCCGCAAGCCCGCCGCAACGCGAGCGCCGAACCCGCGGCGGCCGGCGAATCCTCTGCGGGGCGGTGTTCGCCCAGCGTCGGGCGCGCCGGTTCTGGCGGTCGATGGCGGTCGGCGGTCACTCCCGTAAGATCAGGGGGCATCGGGCTATTGCGACGGCCCCACGCCGACCCCTTCCGACGATTCCACCGACTGGCACGAAATAAAACATGCCCACGATCCTGGACGAAATCGTCGCGGCCAAGGTACTGGAAGTTGCCGCGGCCAAGGCGCGCACGCCGCTCGCGGCGCTCGAGGCGCGCATCGACTTCGGCGCGGCCCGGCGCGGGTTCGGCGCGGCCCTGCGGCGGCCGGGCGAGGTCGCCGTCATCGCCGAGGTCAAGAAGGCGTCGCCGTCGGCGGGGGTGCTGCGCGCGGACTTCGACCCGGTCGCTGTCGCGCTCGCCTACGAGGCCCACGGCGCGGCTTGCCTCAGCGTGCTGACCGACGAGGGGTTCTTCCAAGGCCACCTCGACTACCTGCGGGCCGTCCGCGCGGCCGTCGGCATCCCGGTGCTCCGCAAGGAGTTCATCCTGGAGCGCTACCAGCTCGTCGAGGCGCGCGAAGCCGGGGCCGACGCCGTGCTGCTCATCGCCGAAATCCTGCCGGGCGAGCGGCTCAAGGAGTTGCACGCCGAGGCGGTCGAGTTGGGCCTGGAAGTCCTCGTCGAGTTGCACGACCCGCCGGAGTTGTCGCGCGTCCTCGACTGCGGGGCGAAGATCGTCGGCGTCAACAACCGCGACCTGCGGACGTTCGTGACCGGCCTCGACCGTACGCTCGAACTGCTGCCGCGCATCCCGGCCGGCGTCACGGTCGTGAGCGAGAGCGGCATCCGCACGCACGCCGACTTGCGGATGCTGCACAGCCACGGCGTCCACGCGGTGCTCGTCGGCGAGGCCCTCATGCGCGCGCCCGACATCGGCCGGGCGCTCGACGCCCTACGCGGCCGGTAGCGGCGGCTCGCCGTCGTCGCCGCGCGCCAGCAGCGTGACAGCGAGCGCGGCCCAGAGGGTGAGCAGGATCACCGTGTCGAGCGGCGTGTAGATCGACGTGTTCACGCTCAGGCGCGTGGCCGACGGGGCCTCGCCGCGGGTCACGGCGAATTCCAGCGACAGCATCCGCAGGAAGTTGTCGCAGAGTAGCAGCGCCCCGAGCGCCGTCGCCACGACGCCGTTGACCGAGGCGTAGGCGCGCCCCGGCGACGGGCCGGTCACGGCTTGCAGGCGGTAGACGCCCCCGGCCAGGCGGCGCGGGGCGGCGGCCAGGACCGCGACGGGGAACAGGGCCAGCAGCGCGTCGTAGTACATGAAGCGGTAGCAGCAGAGGTACGCCCCGAGGGTCAGGAAGCCGGCCGCGGTGCCGGTGACGTGGCCGGGGGTGCGGCGCAGGCGGTAGACGGCGAACGTCGTGGCCACGACGCTCAGCAGAAGCGCGGCGGCGACGCCGTGGATCGCCGGGGCGTCGCGCTCGGCGGGGGGCTTCGCGAAATCGACGGCGACGCGGCGGACGAGGCCGGTCAGGTCGCGGCTCAGCAGGATCCAGTTCTCGTTGACGTTGTAAGTCTCGGTCGCCTCGCTGCCGACGGCCAGCCAGTCGAGCCAGGTCCGCACGCCGACGACCGGCAGCGTGAGCAGCACGGCGGCGGCCCCGGTGGCGCACATCACCGCGAGCATCCGCCAGCGGCCCATGAGCAGCGGCACGGCCAGGAACGCGACGGCCCAGACCGGCTTGAACGCCAGCAATCCCCAGGCGAAGCCGGCCCAGCCGTCGCGGCCGCGCATCAAGAGCACCCAGCCCCACAGCAAGACGTTCAGGGTGACGACCTGGTTCTGCCCGAGGTCGAGGCCGCTGAGGTAGCCGGGGAACAGCAGCACCGCCAGCGTCGCCAGCGGCCACCAGACGCGGCCGCGCGCCACCAGGCGGATCGCCAGGCCGGCCGTGAACGTCAGTGTGAGCGACAGGTACTGGAAGCCCGCGTAGGCCGACCGCGGGTCGTTGCTCCAGGCCAGTGGCGCGTACAGGAAGGCGTGGACCGGCGGGTAGAGCGGCCCACCGACCGCCGGCTTGTTGACCGCCCCGACCACTTCGGGCGTCAACTGCCCCGCGCCGTGGGCCGCGAGCAACGCAGCGGTCAGGGGGTCGCCCGCCAGCAGCGGCAGGGTCGCGGCGGCGGCGGCCGGGGCCCACTCCGGGGCGTCGGCCCCCATCACCGCGACCATCAGGTGCTCGGCGTCGGGGCGCAGCGGCCGGTCGCGCTCGGCGTCGGGGCGGAGGTGCGTCGGGAAGCCGTCGCGGGCCTGCGGGGCCTCGGCGCTCTGCGGGTACGAGTCCCACACGACGGGCCACAGCGCCTGCCGGCGGTAGAGTTCGCGGCCGTGGCCGGTGGCGAGCATTCGGCCCATGAGGAACTGCCCGCCGAAGTCGATCTCCGTGTGGCCCGAGTTGCCGTCGGCCCGGCACTCGCGCGGGGATGTTGAGCGGTTGCGGAACTCGCCGCGGGCGTGGTCGAGGCGGCCCGCGGCGACGGCCAGGCAGGCGAGCCAGGCGACCAGCCAGGCGGCGACGACAGCCGGCCGGCGCGCGGACTCGGGCACGGCTTGCGACAGGGCGGCGGGGTCCACGGCACGCATCCGGGGTCAGGGGGTTCGGGGCGGCTCGCCGAACGACGGCAGCACGCTACGCGGGTCGAGCTTGCCGGTGACGGCCCAGTTCTCGGCGAGCAGGGTCAGCCGGTCCATCTCGGCCTGCAAGGGGGCCAGCGCCGCTTCGAGTTGGGCCATCTTGAGGCCGGCGGGGATCGCCACCGGCTCGCCGGTGATGAGCCGGGCGCGGCTGAACGGCCGCGGCACGGCGAAGCGGTCCCAGCTCTTCGCCCGCCAGGCCTTGCTGTAGCCGACGCCCATCGGCACGAACATCAACTCCGCCCGCGAGGCGATGTACACGACGCCGACTTGCGCGACCCGGCGCGGCCCGCGCGGCCCGTCCGGCGTGACGACGAGGTGCCGGTGGATGTCCTTGTCGCGCAGGATGTGCCGGATCGCTTCGAGGCCGCCGCGGTTGGTCGAGCCGAGGACCATGCCCATCTTGACGCTGCCGAGGAGGTGCCCGAGCAGTTGGCCGTCGGCGTGCTTGCTGACGAGTGCCCCCATGTTCGGGTGACCGAACTTGAAGATCGGCAGCAGGATGTACTCGTGCCACATCGAGAAGACGTAGCGCTCGCCCAGGGCGATGTTCTCCGCCGGGATCACCTGCGTGCCGATGCAGAAGTAGTCGAAGTTCAGCGTGCGGACGAGCAGCTTCAGCGAGAGCGCCGCGAACCGGCCGGCGAAGCCGAGGACGTAGCGGTTGCGAATCTTCATCGCGCGTCGTCCCAGGTGCCGGAGAAGACTTCCGTCGCCGGGCCGGTCATGAACACCGCGCCGGCGTCGTCGGGCCACTCGAGTTCGAGGTCGCCGCCGGGCAGGTGCGCCAGCAGCGTCCGCCCCGTGCGGCCGGTCAACACCCCGGCCACGGCGACCGCACACGCCCCGGTGCCGCAAGCCAGCGTCACCCCGCTGCCGCGCTCCCAGGTGCGCACCGTCACTTCGCCGGGCGAGTGGACTTGCACGAAGTGGACGTTGACCCGCTTCGGGAACGCCGCCGCGTTTTCGAGCGGCGGCCCGACGAGTTCGAGCGGCACCTTGGCCACGTCGGCGCAGTAGATCACGACGTGCGGGTTGCCCATCGACACGCAGGTCATCCGCGGGTCGAGGCCGCACGCGGTCGCCCAGCCGGCGGGCAGGCTCGCCGGCAGCTCCATGAGCGGCACATCGACGACCGGGTCGCCGGGCAGCGTCGTCGGGATGCTCGCGGCGTCGAGGATCGGCGTGCCCATGGTGACGCGGACGCGCTCCGCCCTGCCGCCAACGACTTCGAGATCGACCGTCAGCACGCCGCGGCCGGTTTCGAGCGTCAGGCGCGGCTTCACGGCGATGCCGTGGTCGTGGACGTACTTCGCGACGCAGCGCAGGCCGTTGCCGCACATCTCCGACTCGCTGCCGTCGGCGTTGAACATCCGCATCCGGGCGTCGGCGACCTCGCTGGGCGTGATCAGGATCAGCCCGTCGGAGCCAATCCCGAAGTGGCGGTCGGAGACGCGGACGCTCAGCGCGGCGGGGTCGGCCGGCGTCGGCTGGTCGAAGGTGCTGACGTAAACGTAGTCGTTGCCGAGGCCGTGCATCTTCGTGAAGCGCATGGTACTTGTCGCCCGCCAGAGGGTCCGTGTCGAGTTGGTTATAGCGACCGCGGCGATAACCACGCCGGCAAGTCGGCTTCGAGCAGCTTCACGAACTGGCTGCGCGGCAACACGAGGTCGCACCCCGCCTCCCGCGCCGCCTTCAGCCGCGCCGCGTCAACGTGCGAGCCGAAGGCGGTGACGCGCGGCAGCGCCGGGCAGCGTTCGCGGAGCGCCGCCAGCAGCGCCGGCAGGTCGAGGCCGTCGTTGTGCAGGTCGATCAGCACGCCGACCGGGGCCGACTCGGCGAGCAGTTCGTCGAAGCGCGGCAGGTTGCGCGCGACCGCCACCGCGAGGCCGGCGGCGCGGGCGGTGCCGGTCACCTTGCTGGCGAAGATCAGGTCGTCGCAGAGCATTAGCCCGGCGGGCGGCGGCGTCACGACTTGCCCTTGAGGAGGCCGTCTTGGAGCATCTTGACCACCTCCGCGAGGCCGTCGTCGGGCTTCTTGTCCGTGAAGGACTTGATGAGCGTGTCGCCGAGTTTGCGGGCGAACTTGTCGGGGTAGCGCTTCCGCAACGCCTCGGGGAACTCGACGTGGAGCGTCCGCGGCTCGAGCGTCACGACCACCAGCACGCCGTCGGACTTCACGGCCTTCAGGCGCTCGGCCCCCCACTCCTTGTAGAGTTCCTGACGCTCCGCCGGCGTCGCCTTCTTGGCCTTGTCGAGCCACGCGGCCGGGGCGGTCGGGTACGTCTCGATCACGAGTTCGGTGTTCGCCTTGAGCAGCTCCGCGAGCTTCGGCTGTAACGCCTTCAACTTGTCCGGGTCGAAGACCTTGGCCGCGTCGCTCGGGGCGACCGGATCTGTGCGCTTGGCCACCGGTTTCACGACCTCCTTGTCGCGGCCCTTCGCGTCCTTCACGTCGCGGGTGGCGAGCAGGCGCTTCACCTCGCTGGCATCGACGAAGAAGCTCACTAGCGACGCATTCAGTGCCCCGCCTTGCGTGACGCCGACGAGTTCGCCCTTGTCGTTCAATAGCGGGCCGCCGCTGTCGCCGGGGTTGGTCGGCGTGTCGGTCTCGATGACCTGGGCCTCGAAGCGGGCGACCTTGGTCTTGCTCAGCGCCGCCTCCCACTTCTTGCGGTAGACCTGCCGGACGGTCCCGTTGACGTAGCCCCACAGCGCCCCCGACTTGCCGGCGTTGCCGATGCTGTGCACCAGCTCGCCCGGCTCCGGGCTGCGCGCCGCAACAGCGATCGCCTTGACGCCGTCGGGGGTCGCGTCGAGTTGGATCACCGCCAGGTCGGCGCTCTTGTCGAGGGCGATGACCTTGCCGCGGACGCCGAGGCGCTTGGCGCGGTCGGTGTAGTAGTTGCGCTCGGGGATCGGCCGGCCGTCGCGGTACTCGGGGAAGTAGAGCGTCGCGCGCGGGTTCTCCTCGACGACGTGGTAGTTCGTCAGCACCAGCCGGCGGTTCGCGTCGATGAGCGTGCCGCTGCCGGTCGCCAGGCCGGCGTCGCGGGTCGAGTGGACCCAGACCGTCGAGGCGACCGCGTCCTTGTAAATCTTCGCGCCGCCCGTCGCCTCCTGGGCCGGCGACGACGCGGGGCAGGCCAGCAGGAGCAAGACCGGCAGCCATCGCAGGGTACGCATCGGGCAACTCCGTCCGGGGAACGACCGGGCCATTGTAGCGTCCGGCCGCGGTGTCACTTGCCGTTGCCGCGTCGCCGGAGCAAAACGGTGGCACCCGCCCCCCCGGAGCCGCCCGATGCCGACGCCCCCTGACAGTGCCCTCTTCGCCGGCTGGGACTTCAGCACCGGCTCCGCGAAGGCCATCGCCGTGAACCTCCGCGGCGAAACGGTCGCCGAGGTGCGGCTGCCGACCGACCTGCACACCGACGGCGGCGTCAGCGAGTTGAACCTGATGATGCTGGAGGGCCAGGCGCGGTCGATCACCCGCGCCCTCGCCGCCGAGTTACGCCGCCTGGGCCGACTCAACGACTGGGTCGCCGGCGGCATCTCGGCGACGCACCACACCGCCGGCCGCATCGACGCGAACGGCAACCAGGTCCGCCGCGCGATCTGCTGGAACGACCAGACGCTCGCGAAGTACCACGCTGAAGGCTTGGCGCGACTCGGCGGACCGGGGCGGGTGCAGGAGTTGATCGGCGGGCCGTGGGCGGTGCGCTACTCGCTGAGCCACCTCGTCAAGGACGAGCGGACGCTGAGCCGCGCCGATTGGCGGCGGACGGCGGGGATTCTGCAGCACGGCACCCTCGCCGCGGGGTACTTGACGGGCCACTTCGACACCGTCAGCGTCTCGGCGGCCGCCTCGACGGGGCTGCTCGACCTGCGCACGATGGCGTGGCAGCCGGCGATGCTCGACGCGCTGGCGGACCCGGAGTACCGCGCGCTCGCGCTCAAGGGCTTGCCCCGCGTCATCGACATGCACACGCCCGTCGGCCGGCTGTCGGAGTCCATTGCGCTCGACGCCGGCTTGCCCGACGGCGTGCGGCCGTGGGTCTTCCCGACGCTCGACGACCAGGCGGCGGGTCTGGTCGGCGGCGGGGCGGTCGCCGACGGGCAACTCGCGGTCATCCTGGGCAACTCGGCCGTCGTGAACTCGTCGTCGGCCCGGCCGCCGCAGTCGGGCACACTCGACGCGATGCGGCTGAACTGGGGGCCGTACCTGTGGATGCGCTGCTACAGCAACGGCGCGCAGTTCCTCGACCGCGTCGTCGGCCCGCACCCCGACTGGCCCGCCCTCGAGGCCGCCGCTCGAACGGTCGCGCCGGGCTGCGGCGGGGTGGCCGTCATCCCCTTCGCCCTGTCGGAGCCGTCGGTCGGCGTCCTCGCCCCGCGCTTCGAGTGGCTGCCCGCGGAGCCGAAGGAGCCGGGCGTGCGCTTGCGGGCGTCGTTCGAGGCGCTGGCGTACCTGATCGCGCTCGCCGTCATCGAGCACGAGGCGGCGGGGCAGGCGATCACACGGGTCACCGTGTCCGGCGGCATCGCCAGGAGCGACCTGATGATGGAGGTCCTGGCGAGTGTCTTGAATCGCCCGCTCGAACGGCTCGTCTCCGACGAAGGTCCCGCGCTCGGGGCCGCCGTCATGGCGCTCGCCGGGTACACGGCGATGGGCGAGTCGGCGGCGTCGCCGGGCGAGGGGGTCGCGGTGGCCGTGGCGAAGTTGGTCAAGTTCCGCGGCGAGACGGCCCCGCGGCCGGAGTGGATCGCCGCCTACCGCGCCGGCTTGCAGACGTTCCGAACCCGCCTCACGGGGCCGGGATGACGACCGAGTCCGCGGCGACTTTGGCGGCCGCCGCGGGGACGAACAGCGTCAGCCCGACGCGGCCGGCCTCGGCGGTGAGCGCGACGCCGACGAAGGACTGCGGCGGGTCCTTGAGCGTGCGGAACTCCGGGATGTCGAACCCCGGCACCGCCGGCAACGCCCCCGCCACGGAGCGCGTGTAGTCGGCGAGCGTCGCCACCGCCGGCCCCGCCTCCGCGAGCAGGACGTAAGACGCGAGCTTCGGCAGGCGCTGCCGTGTCGCCGCGAACGCCGCGTTGCCGCCGACGCGGTCGGTGTCGGCGAGCAGACTCGCCAGCAGCCGCGTTGCGTCGGCCGGGGTCGCCGCTTCGAGTTGGGCGGAGCGCGTGCCGTCGTCGCCGAACCACAGCACCGTCTTCTCGCTGACGAGCCGCCGCATCGATTCGAGCGTCGCCTGCTTGACGTTGGGGTCGCGGATGGTCGCAACGCCGGCCTCCAGATCGAGCGTCAGTTCGCCGCGGTGCAGCGTGAAGCCGTTCGCTTCGACGGCCTTTTCGCGCAGTCCGGGCTTCTCGCCCAGGAGCACGTTGCGCGAGTAGCCGCCGCGCGGCATCGTCCGCAAGAGCTTGGCGTGGGCCGCCGTGACCCTCGCGGCGTCGGGCGCGACGAGCAGCGAGGCGCTTTCGCCGCCGCGGCTGACGCCGACCCGCACGCCGTCGCGGCCGGTCGCCTCGAAGGCCGTGACCGCCGCCGTCGCCCGCTCGTCGTCGGCGGGGGCCTGGTACTCGCGCGTCAGCCGCCGCACGACTGCCGACGCCGCCGGTCCCCACCGCGACGCGGTGTAGGATGTGAAGCCCACCGGCAGATTCAACAACTCGCTGAGGGCCGCCGGCTTGTCGCCGGCGAACTGCTTGGCCGTCGGCGAGCCGGGCGTGAAGGCGACTTCAGCCCGCAGCGTCACACCTTCGGTGCCGAAGTTCAGCCCGAAGGCGAGGTCGCGGCCGTCGGCGAGGGTTTGCGTCAGGCCGTCGAGCGCGAACTGCACGGTCTCGACTTGCCGTGCGTCGAACCCAGGGAGCGGGCCGCCGCCGTTGCGGAGCATCAGTCCGACGAACTGCACCGTACTGCGCACAACGTCTCCGTACTGCGCGTTGACGGCCGCGACGTTCAGGTACGCCGACAGGTCGGAGTCGTTGACGATCGGGGCGAGGCCGCCGACGCGATCGGGAGTGACGACTTCGCGGCTGGCGTGGAACACCTTCGCCGCCGCCTCGCTTGCGCTCACGGCGATGTAGCCGGGGCGATTCACGAGGAACCACGGGCCGGCGCGATCGACGCCCTCCTTGCCGGCCTCGAAGTCGCCGCGCTCGTCGTCGGTGAGCAGCTTCTTGCGGAACGTCGCCGCGTCCTTGACGGGCACGAGCCAGACCCACGGCGGCGTCGGCGAATTCCATCCGTCGAAGGTGAACGCCACGCCGACGACGCGCTCGCCGGGCGTCACCGAATCGACATCCCGTCCGGGGGCCGCGTCACTGAGGAACTTGCGGAGGCGCTGCGGCATGTCCTTCGCGGAGTCGGGCTGCACGGCCGCGAGGGACTGCGTGAGGCGTTCGACCGCCGGCCCGCGGCCGTTGAGTTGCACGACGACGAGCGCGTCCGCGGGGATTGGCACCGGGCCGGCGTGCAGCGGCGGCGCGACGAGCATCGCGAGCAGGGTCAGGCAGGTTCGCATCGGTCGGCTCCGCAGGGGGACGAAGCCGCCATCGTACCCGCGTTGCCGGCGGCGAGTCCAGGCGAGCTGCCATCAGCCCTTGCCGTCCTCGGCGTTCTCCAGGCGCAGCGGCTGCCAGACGTGCGGCCTCGCCAGCGGCTCGATGTGCAGCTTCATCACGCCGTCCTGGAAGATGCGCAGCGTGCCCGACGACTGGCTCACGCAGAAGGCGATAGCCTTGGTGTGCCGGCTGATGCCCGCCGCCGCCATGTGCCGGCTGCCGAAGCCCTTCGCGAGGTCGATGCCGTCGGAGGGCACGTCGAGGTAGAGGCACGCCGCCTCGGCGATGCCGTCGCGGCCCACCAGGATCGCGCCGTCGAGCTTGGCGATTTCTTTGATCTGCTCGCGCACGCTGCGGTCGCGCACGTCGCGCTCGGCCTTGGTGTAGCCGCGGAAGGGGTTGAAGTTCTGGAATCGCGACATTTTGAGCACCCGCCGCGTGTCGCCGACGACGACGACGGTGCCGATCGGCTGGCCCTCGCGACCCTCGCGGCCGATCTCGGTGGACAGATCGACGACGAGCCGCAACACCTCCATCGGGATGCCCGGCCCCAGGACGCGCAAGTCCTGGGCGGTCATCCGCTCGAGGTGCTCGCCGAGGTGAATGACACTCACGCTGTCGATCGGCTCCGGGGCGTCGTCGAGCGTGGCGATGCCGTTGTACAGCACCACGACGTGCGCGCCGGGCTTGAGGTGCTTAGCGGAGATGGCGTTGAGCAGGGCGTTGCTGAGCCGCTCCTGGATCGGCAGCGGCTCGTAGTCCATGTCGATCACTTCGAACTCGTCGCGGTCGCGCAGCGGCTTGGTGAGCGCGGCAGTCTCGGCGGCGACGAAGACCTTGATGCCCGCGAGGATGCGGCCGACCTCGTCCCAGTCGAGCGACGTTTCGGTGAGCAGCAGCACGGCGTCGGCCGGCAGGCCGCGCACGAGTTCGCGGGCCGTCTGCAGCAGTTGCGTCGTCTGGGTCGGCAAACTCATGGGGGCAACGTTCCGCGGTCCGACACGCTCTGGCACGGGTAGAGTTGGCGTAGTCTAGGCGACATTGCAGCGTGGGCCAACCGGCGGGGCCGGACTTGGGGGAAATACTGCGTGCCGGTGAGCCGGAAGCGTCAGCGCCCGGAGTTCCTCCCGCGCGCCTGGGCGTGGACTCCGGGCGCTGACGCTTCCGGCTCGCCCGAGAGCGCCGCGACCTCGACGAGGTTGTCGAAGAAGGTGCCGCCGCCGCCCTGGTCGGTGACCGCCGTCGAGGTCGTCGTGTTCACGTTGACGCCATCCTCGGTGTAGTGGTTCCACCAGATGCCGAAGCTCACCACGACCCCCGGCCGCACGCTGTCGCCGACGACGGCTTTTGCCCGGAATCGGCCCCGGCCGTTGAACACGCGCACCGGCTGGCCGGCGACGATGCCCCGCGCCGCGGCGTCGTCGGCGTGCATCTCGACGACCGGCTCCCCGGCCGCCTTCCGCAACGCCTCGACGTTGACGAAGCTCGAATTCAGGAACGACGGCACCGGCGGCGTCACCATCTGGAGGGGGTACAGGGCCGCGAGGTCGGGTCGCGTTTGCGGGTCCTCGTGCGGCGGCAGGTAGTGCGGCAGCGGGTCGCGGCCGGCGTCGAGTTCGCGTTGGCTGAACAACTCGCACTTGCCCGACGGCGTGCCGAAATTCCCCTCGGCGAAGGGGGCGTAGTCGATCGGCAGGTTCAGCCGCACCGGCCCGCCCTGCATCAGCCGCTCGAAGCTGACGCCGTCGAACGCCGACGCCGCGGGGTAGACGAACCCGCCGCCGCCGACCATCGACTGGCGGGCGAGTTCTTCGTCGGGCGTGTCGAACAACTCCGGCTCGAAGCCCATCGCGCGGGCCAGCAGCCGGAAGACTTCGGTGTTCGGCTTCGACTCGCCTAACGGGGCAATCGCCGGCGGGTTGACCTGAACGTAGAGGTGCCCGTAACTGGCGTGGATGTCGAACTGCTCGAGCTGCGACGTGGCCGGCAAGACGATGTCGGCGTAGCGGGCCGTGTCGGTCAGGAACAGGTCGTGCACGACGGTGAACAGGTCGTCGCGCTCGAGGCCGTGCAACACCTTCGACTGGTCGGGGTTCACCGCCGCGGGGTTGGCGTTGTAGACGTACAGTGCTTTGACCGGCGGCCCCGGCAACTCGCCGGCGAGCGCCTCGGCGAGCTTGACCATGTTGATGGTCCGCGTGCCGGGGCGGATCAAGTCCGGGCGTTCGAGGGAGGCCCCGTTGAACGGGTACAGCTTCGACGTGCTGAGGAGTGCCCCGCCGCCGGGGTGCCGCCAGTCGCCGGTGACCGCGGGCAAACAACAGACGGTGCGGACGGCCATCGCCCCGCCGCCGTGGCGCTGCATCCCGTAATTGAGGCGGATCAGCGCCGGGCCGCCGAAGAGGCTGTGCGCGTTACCGTACTCACGGGCGAACTGCTCGATCGTCTCGACGGGTAGTCCCGTGATGCGGGCGACGGCCGACGGCGCGTAGTCGTTGCGCACCCGCTCGCGCAACTCGGCCACGCCGACGCAGTGGCGTTCGAGGTAGTCGTCGTCTTGCAGGCCGTCGCGGAAGAGGACGTGCATCACGCCGAGCGCGAGCGCGCCGTCGGTGCCGGGGCGCACGGGGACCCACCAGTCGGACTTCGCGGCCGTGCGGCTGCGGTGCGGGTCGATGGTGACGATCTTGGCCCCGGCCTTGCGTGCGCGGTGCATCACGGCCCACAGGTGGCTGTTGGTGACCGACGTGTTCGACCCCCAGTTGACGATGTAGCGACTCTTGACGACCGCTTCAGAGTCGATCGCCGCGCGGGTGCCGAGGGTAATGTCGCTGCCGACGGCACCGGCCGTGGCACAGATTGTGCGATCGAGCAGCGACGCGCCGAGTCGGTAGAAGAAGCGGCGGTCGAGGCTGGCGTACTGCAGCTGGCCCATCGTGCCGGCGTAGGAGTACGGCAGGATCGCTTGAGGACCGGCCGGCGACGCCGCGATGTCGCGGAACCTGGCCGCGATGGTCGCGACGGCCTCAACCCACGAGATCGGCTCGAATTCGCCGCGACCTTTCGGGCCGACGCGCTTCAACGGCGTCGTCAGCCGGCCCTCGTGGTAGACGCGATCGAGGTAGTGGGCGACCTTGCTGCACAGGAAGCCGCGCGTGAACGGGTGGTCGGGGTCGCCCTTCACCGACACGGCCCGGCCGGCGGCGTTGACCCGCGTCACGAGCCCGCAGGTGTCCGGGCAGTCGTGCGGGCAGACGCCACGGACGGATGTCTGAGGGGCCGTCGGGAGGGGAATCGTCATGGGTCATTCGCCTGGCTGCCGGCGCTTCGGGCGGCGGAGGGGAATTGTGTAAAAATCTCTCCGGCGACTTGCTCAGTTTCCCGCGCGAATTGCCGATTTACGAACTACGCTTAGCCGCCTACTTTAGTTGTCGCCCCACGCTCCAGCGCCCCGAGGCCCGGAAGATGCCCGCCCCGACCACCATCCCGGACTTCCTGGACGTCATCAAGAAGAGCGGGCTGATCCCCGAGGAGGGGCTGGCGGCGGAACTCGGCCGGCTGCGGTCGAAGTCGGCCGGCCCGCAAACGGTCGAGGGCATGGCCGCCGCGTTCGTCGATGCCGGGCTGCTGACGCGCTTCCAGTGCAAGCAGGTCAAGCTCGGCCGGTACAAGCGCTTCGAGGTCGCCGCCAAGTACCGCCTGCTCGAACTCCTGGGCGTCGGCGGCATGGGGGCGGTGTATCTGTGCGAACACATCTTCATGAAGCGCCTGGTCGCACTCAAGGTGCTGCCGGTCGAGAAGCTGGCCGACCCGTCGGCACTCTTACGCTTCTAACGCGAGGCCCGCGCCGTCGCCGCCCTGGACCACCCGAACATCGTGCGCGCCTACGACATCGACAAGTTCGAGCAGATGCACTTCCTAGTCATGGAATACGTCGATGGTGTGAGCATTCAAGAGGTCGTCGCCCGGCACGGCCCGCTCGACCCGTACCGCGCGGCGAACTACGTCGCCCAGTCGGCCCACGGGCTGCACCACGCCCACCAACTCGGCATGGTCCACCGCGACATCAAGCCCGGCAACCTTCTCCTCGAACGCACCGGCTTCGTCAAAATTCTCGACATGGGCCTGGCCCGCTTCTTCGACCAGAAGAACGACAACGTCACCGAGAAGTTCGACAACAACTGTGTTTTGGGCACGGCCGATTACCTCGCGCCCGAGCAGGCCGTCAGCAACGTCGTAGACATTCGGGCCGACATCTACGCCCTGGGCGGCACCTTCTACTACATGCTGACCGGCCAGTCGCCGTTCCCCGACGGCACGATCGCGGCCAAGCTGCTGAGCCACCAGCGCGAGACGCCGCGGCCGGTGACCGAGTTCCGCGGCGACGTGCCGTCCGACCTGGTCGCCATCCTCGAGCGCATGATGTGCAAGGACCCCGAGGAGCGTTACCAGACGCCCGAGCAGCTTCACGAGGCGCTTCTGCAAATCGTCGAGGAGACGCCGGTCGCCCCGCCGGCCGCGGAGATGCCGGACTTGTGCCCGATGGTGCTGGCGCTCATGGGCCACACCGGCGACCGGGTGCGCACGGGGGCCGCGCGGATCGTCGCCGGGGGCCGCTCCGGGTCGAGCCAGGGCAGCGGGCCGGGTAGCAGTATCATCCGCGCCCGCGGCGGCCAGCCGGGCAGCTCGTCCGGCCGCGAGGTCAAACTCGGCGGCGGCTCGTCGTCGAAGTACACGCAGGCCCAGGTGGCGACCGGCAAGGCCCAGCACACCACGCCGATGCCGCACCCGGACCACGCGTCGGCGTCGGGCCGCGGCAGCGCGGTCGATCTCAACGAGGCCCGCCGCATCGTCCGCGCCGCCGGCGACTCCAGCCCCGGCTCGCCGCATCGGCACCTGGTCCTCGGCGTCTTGGGCGGCCTCAGCATCGCCGTCGTGCTGGCCGCCGTGACGGTCCTCGCCGTGGCCCTGACGAAGTAACCGAGCCGCCCCACCCCATGCCGGCCGACGCCCCCGACGCCGCCTCGACGTTCCTCGCGGCATGGGCCACCGTCGCCGCTGTCGCCCTGGTGCTCTTCGCCGCCGGCCGGTGGCTGTCGCGGCGGGAGCCGTTCTGCCCGCGCTGGCAGCTCGTGCCGTTCCGCGGCACGCTCCTCGACTGGCTCCTCCTCTACGTCGCCTACCTGTTCGCCATGAGCCTCGCGATCGGCGGGCTGGCGTCGTCGGGTCTGGTCGAGCGCCTGAGCGGCCGCGACGCGGCGGACGCGGGGCAACTTCGCCAGATGGCTGCCGGCTTCTTCGCGCTGCCGGCGCTACTCGCGGTCGCGGCGTTCCTGCGGCGCGCCGCCCACGACCTCCGCCCGGCCTTCTACTGGCGCGCGCTGCCCGGCGACGTGGCGCGGGGGGCGGTCGCAGGGGTCGCGTTGACGCCGGCCGTTCACGCGGTTTACTGGCTGACGAAGACCCTCAACGCGGCGGCCGGCGGGGTCGAGCGGGAACACCCGCTCGCGCTGCTGGGGGCCGGCGACTCGCCCGGCGAGGTCGCTTTCTTCCTGCTCGCCGTCTGCGTCGTCGTGCCCTGGACCGAGGAGCTGTTGTTCCGCGGGGTGATGCTGCGTTGGCTCGGCCGGCGGGCCGCGAACGCCGCGCCGGTCTTCGCCGTCGCCCTGCTGTTCGCGGGTACCGAAGGCGCGGCGCTCAACCCGCGCCCCGGCCCGACGCTGTTCGTCGTCGCGCTCGCGGCGCTGACCGTCGCCGCGACGCGGCTCCGCGCGGCGCGCACGGCTCGCGCCGTGCTGGCGTCGTCGGCGCTGTTCGCGGCGGCGCACTCGTCGGTCTGGCCGTCGCCGGTGCCGCTGTTCGTCCTGGCGTGCGGGCTGGGCTACCTCACCGTTCGCACCGGGCGCATCACGGCCGCGGTCGTGGCGCACGGGCTGTTCAACGCCGTGTCGTCGGTGATCCTGATCCGCCAAGCGGCCGGCTAACGCCGGGCGACGGCTTCGTAGACGGCGCGCGTCTCGGTCGCGGCGTGGCCCCAGGTGTAGCGGGCCGCCCGCGCCCGCCGGCGTTCGACTTCGGGGGCGTCGTCGGGCGTGTCAATGGCGCGCAGCATCGCGGCGCGCCAGGCGTCGGGGTCGGCCGGGTCCAGAGACTCCGCCGCGTCGCCGCAGACTTCGCGCACGGCGGCGTCGGTGGAGGCGATCACGCGGCCGCCGCTGGCCAGCATCTCGGCCGGCGGCAGGCCGAAGCCCTCGTAGAAGCTCGGGTACAGCAGCGCCGCCGCCCCGGCATAAAGCGGCGGCAGGTCGGCGTCGGCGACGTAGCCGAGGTGGCGGATGCCGCGACCCCGGCCGATGCCCTCGTAGTACGCGCGCACCGCCCCCGACTTCCAGCCCCACGGCCCCGCAACCAGCAGCGGGCAGCGCGCCCGCGCCTGGTCCGGCAGCGAGGCGTAGGCGGCGAACAGCATCGCGAGGTTCTTGCGCGGCTCGACCGTGCCGACGCTCAGCAGGTAGCGCGGCGGCAGGTCGAGCCGCCGCCGCGCCGCCGCGAGTTCATCGGGGGCGTGCGGCCGGAAGGCGGGACTGACGCCGCAGTACACCGTCGTGACGCGATCGGCCGGCGTCCCGCAGTGTTCGACGAGTTCGCGCTTCACCGCGTCGGAGATGGTCAGGACGCGGTCGGCCCGGCGCAGGCCGTCGAGGAAGTGCCGGCGGTGGTGGCCGACGCGGTCGGCGGGGTGCCACTCGGGGTGCAGCAACACCGACAAGTCGTGGACGTTCAGCACCGTCGGCAGCCCGGTCGGGAAGGGGACGAAGTTGGTCTCGTGGTACACGTCGAAGGCGAAGTGCCGCGAGTACGCGCCGAAGTGCAGTCCGACGGCGTCGCGCGCTAGCGACTTGCCGACGCCCGCCAGGGCCGCGCGCAGGGGGCGCGGCGGCCCGGCCGGTGCGGCGGGGCCGGGCGGCCGCTTTGGCAGGCGGCCCCACACTTTGGTGGCCATGTCGCCGGGGTAGAGCGTGAAGTCGTCGCCGGGGAAGCCGCGGGCCAGGGCAGCCGCCAGCTCGGCGGTGTAGTGGCCGACGCCGGTCTTGCGCTTCAGCGCCGGCAGCCCATTGAGCAGCACCCTCACGAGGCCCCGCCCCAACGCTTCAGGAGCGTCCGCGGGGCGTGGCGGGCGAACGACAGCAGCGCGGCGGTCGTGGCGCGGGCCTGGGCGAAGTCGCGCGACCGCAGGCCACGCGGCCAGGCGACGGCCGCCTTCGCCAGCAGCGTCAGCGCGGCCCGGAACGCCAGCGCCGCGTCGCCGTGGCGGAGGCTGGTGAGCGCCCGGTTGCGCTCGACGCAGAAGCGGAACAGCGTCGAGTCTTCGCCGGCCGACGCCCCGACGGCGTGCCGCACCAGCGACCGCGGGGCGTAGGCCGTCGCCAGCCCGGCACGCCGACGCCGCCAGCCGAGTTCGAGGTCTTCGTAGTAGAGGAAGTACCGCGCGTCGAACAAGTCTTCGCCGGCGGCCGGGCGCGGCAGGATCAGCGCGGCCCCGCAGCCGGCGAAGACCGCCTCGGCGCGCTCGTGCTGCCCGCGGTCGGCGTGGCCGGAGGCGCGGTCGGCCCCGCGGCCGTCGCGCAGCAGCGTCAGCCCGGCGCTGTTGAAGGCCGTCGGGTCGTTGGCGTAGACGAGCTTCGACACGGCGGCCTCGGTCGGGCCGCGCAGTGGGCGCAGCAGCTCTTCGAGCCAGAAGGGGTCGGCGACGGCGTCGTTGTTCAGGAGCGCGACCCAGGCGCCGCGGGCGTGGCGGACGCCCAGGTTGTTGCCGGCCGCGAAGCCGAGGTTCGCCGGCGACGCGACGAGGCGGACCCAGGGGAAGCGGTCGCGGACGAGTTCGGCGGAGCCGTCGGCGGAGGCGTTCTCGACGAGGAGGACTTCGTAGCGGTGTCGGGGCAGACTTTGCTCGGCGAGGGCGTCGAGGCAGGCGGCGAGGTACGCGGCCCCGCGGTAGTTGACGACGACGACGCTAACCAGGACGGCGTCGGCGTCGGTCACGCGACGGCCCGCACCTGGGCGTCGAGGTGGGCGTCGGCGTCGGCGTGGTCGTCGCCCTCGGCCGGCCGGCTGCCGTCGATGCCGCCGCCGACGTGCCCCGCCTCGGCCGGGGCGGTCATGCTAGCGCGGTAGGCGGCGACGACGCGGTCGGGCGGGCCGTCCATCACGACGCAGCCGTGCTGCATCCACAGGGCGCGGTTGCAAATCTCCTCAACCGACGTGACCTCGTGCGTCACGAGCACCATGAGCCGGGCGGTCGCCATCATCTGCTTCATGCGGTCGCGGGCCTTGATCTGGAAGGCCATGTCGCCCGCGCTCAGTACCTCATCGATCAGCAGGACTTCCGGGTTGACGGCCGTCGAGATCGAGAAGGCGAGCCGCACGAGCATACCACTCGAGTAGTAGCGCACCGGGATGTTGAGGAAGTCGCCGAGTTCGCTGAACTCGGCGATGCCCCGGATTTTCGTCTCGAGGCTCGCCGGGGTTTCGCCCATGAGGTAGGCGCGGTACTTGATGTTCTCCCAGCCGTTGGCCTCGTGCTCGAAGCCGAGCGAGATGTCGAACAGCGAGCAGACGCGGCCCTCGACGTGCCGGGTGCCGCGCGTCGGCGGGTAGACGCCGGCGAGCATCTTCAAGAGCGTCGATTTGCCCGCGCCGTTGTGTCCGATGATGCCGATGCGGTCGCCGTCGGCCGCGGAGAGCGTCACGCCCTTGAGCGCGTGGACCGCCACCTTGGGGTTGCGCGACTGCAGGAACAGCATGCGCGTGAGGTACTCCTTGAGCGTCACCTTCCGCTGCTGGCGGACGGTGAACGTCAGGCTCACGTCGTCGAGTTCGATCTTAGCCATCAGGGGAGTCGTCCGGGAAGAAGTCGGCGGGGCCTTAAAGCTGGAAAATCACCTTCTTCTGCAGCGCCCCGACGACGCTACACGCCAGCGCGAACAGGATCGCCGTGAGGCCCGCCGCCTGCAGCCACAGCTCGGCCGGCGGGTACGTGTCGTTAAAGAGCGGGTGCCGCACCAGCTTCATGAACACGTTGAACGGGTTGTACTCGTTCAGGACATTCAGGTAACTGCCCGCGCCGTCGGCCTGGGGCATGATCATCACCGGCGTCAGGAAGAACATCAGCGACATGAACACGTCCGTGAGGTGCTGCGTGTCGTGGAAGTAGGCGTTGGCGAACGCGAAGATCGCCGCGAGGCTCCAGCAGAACGCGAAGAGCAGTCCCACGGTCGGGACCAGCAGCCAGGCGTTCCGCAACGGGAACGTGTCGTTCATCAAAGCACAACTGATGCCGACGGTGACGACGAGCGTAATGAGGAAGTGGATGCCGGTGCCGGCGACGGTGCGCAGCGGGTAGATGCCGTAGGGCAGCGGGCACTGGCGGATGTACGGCTCGTTCTGCGTGAGCGCGTGGCAGCCGATCGACATCGAGTTGCGCATGAACTCCCAGGTACACAGCCCGCTGAGTAGGTACGCGCCGTACTCCGAGAGCGGCCGGCCGGGGGCGAGGATCTTGCCGAAGCCGAGCATCAGCACCGCGGACATCATGATGGGGTTGAGCACCGACCAGCCTACGCCCAAGACCGAGCGCCGATACTTGGTACGCAGGTCCATCTTGACCAGCGCCATCCAGAAGTGGCGGAACGTCCAGATCGACTGCATGTGACTCAGCATTCCGCGCACCGCTACCCAGGGGGGCCGACCAACACCGACGGCGGGGCCAACTTACCCCGGCGACGCCGCTTCTGCTACCCCAAGTCTCCCCGCGCAACCCGCGTCACTTGCGCAACCGGACCTCGTAGACGCGCTGAGGTTGCTCCGCGATCTTGCCCCCGCTGAGCGTCGCCACGCCGTCTTTGACGCTGTAGTCGAACGCCTTGCCGGTCGCGGGGTCCAGCGGCATCGGCAGCTTCGTGTCGGCGAGCGTCGCAGGCAGTTCGCCGTTGCCCGTCGCCGCGTGCAGCCGCAGGGCTTCCAGGACGCGGAGCAAGGCGACGCGCTGGGCGTTGCGGGCTTCGACTTGCTTGATCTTACTCAGTGCTGGCAGCAGGGGCGCGAGGATCAGGTCGCGCGATTGAGCCTTGACCTGTCGATCCGCCTCTGCCATCCCGGCCAGGCTCTCAGTCAATGGCAGGTTACGGTGCTTCATCAGTTCGTCCCGCCAGACGTGGTAACTGAGCAGGTCGTCGGTCAAGACCACTTGAAGCGGCAGGAACGCCTTCACAGCAATCGCGTTCATCTTGCCGGTGCCCACGAGCCGACCACGGGCGGCCTCGACGCCGGTCGGGTCCGCGGCGAGCAGGGCGTAGCGGAGTCGGGAACTCTGCAGATACCGTCCAAATCCGCCGAGCGGGGTCGCCTCGAGTTTGCCCATCACTTGCGACACCCCATCGACGAAGTCGAAAACTTTCGACGCTTCGGGGTCGGTCAGGGGGCGGTCGAGCGTCAACAAGTAGTCGAGTTGCGTCGTGATGAATGCGCGCTCGCCTTCGTAGCCCCGTGTGGTGTTGAACGGGGGGGTCGGAAGCTCGACGAGCGACCAGAAGAGGTTGGGGCAGCCCGGTTGAGCGATCATTTCCTCGACGCCGTTCCAGGCAATCGTTTGGACGGCGATGCCGACGAGGTCACCGATGATCGTCGGGTGAGACTCGAACATGCGCGCCAGGCCCGTCAGGCTCTTGACGGTCTCGATCGCCCGGTCGAACTGGCCGGCTTTGATCTCCCCGCGGAGGCGCAGCTTGAGGACCGACGCGAGCCGGCGCATTTGCTGCACTTCGGGCAGAAGCCAATTGATCCCGTCCTTGCGGGACGGGAAGTACTCGTTCCACTCGGTACGGCTGTACCTCGCGGCCCGGTCGATGCTCACGAACATCGTGTCGTACTTGGGGCTGTAAGCGATCCCGGCGTTCATGCCGAATTGCTCCAACACGTCTTTCGGCAACTCGTCGAGGCTCGTGTCGTTCAACTTCTGCCGCTTCTCCTCGTTCTCGGCGTTGAAGAAAATCGCCTGCTCCATGAAGCACTTCATGAACCCCGAGAGTTGGTCGCCGGGCTGCAGGTCCTTGTACTGCGGCGTGAGGTAGTAGTTCGACAGCGGCTTCGGCGCGGCCATCGGCGACAGCGTGACGGTGAAGACCTGCTTGCCGTCCTTGACCTCCGGCAGCGGTTGCGCGACGGCGACGGACGACGTGACGACGAGGGCCGTGGCCCAGACCAGCGGACGCATGGGGGTCTCCAAAGGAAGGGGGTCATTCGAGGGTGCTGCGCACGCTCAGCGGCTTGCCCGGCGGGGCGGAACTGCCGCTCGGCAGCGGCGTCGGCGGGTCGTCGAGGTGGGCCATCAGCGCGAGGTACGACGACGGGTCCGGCGGCTGCCACGGTCGCGGTTCGCCGGGTATCACCAGCGGCGTCGGCGTCGGGTCCGCGACGGCGGGCGGCGGCACCGGGGACGCCAGCCAGGCGACGGTCGCGGCTTGCAGCAGCACCAAGCCGGCGACGGCGGCTTGCCACGGCCGGCGACTCGGGGCCGACGCGCGGCCGGCGGCGTAGAGGATCGCGTCGCGGTTCGCCGGCCGGGGGGTGAATCTCGCCAGGCTCGTCACGTCGTCGGCCACCGCACACCGAACCTTTCTCGCAGTCGGGCGATGCCCGCTTCGTAACGACGCTGGGCCGTCGAGGTCGAGCAGCCGGCCGCGTCGGCGACCTGCTCGAGCGTCAGGCCGCCCCACAGCCGGGCCACGATCGCGTCGCGCTCGGCGTCCGGCAGCGCCCTCAAGGCGTCCACCGCGTCGGCGACATCAATCCCGTCGATGCTCGCCTCGGCGAACCACGCCTCCGGCCGGGCGACTTTCGCCTCCCGCCGGGTGCGCCGCCGCTCCGACCTCGCGGCGTCGAGCGCGACGTTGCGCACGACGCGGAACAGCCACGCCGCCGGGTCGTCCGGCTCGTGGCGTTGCCGCACTAGCTTGCCGAAGGCGGCTTGCACGGCGTCCTCGGGCTGGGCGCAGTAGGTCCGGGCCAACAGCGTCAGGCCGGCCGCGTGGGCGTCGATCAATTCGGCGAGGCGCGCGGCAGTCATGACACCCCCGAGACGCCGCGGGCCGGCGAGATTCCCGCGGAAATTCGCTTGCGGTCCCGGCGGGAGTCGAAATCGCCGGAGGCCGCACGGTGACGGTTGCCACGCCGGTCGCTAAAACATCGCATGAAACTCGCCCGCGGCGTCGCGGTCTAGTCAACACCCTCTTCGATCAGTGAGACCCGTCCGATGGCAAAGCACGTCTACTACTTCGGCGGCACCACGGCCGACGGCGACGGCACGATGAAGCAACTCCTCGGCGGCAAGGGCGCGAACCTCGCCGAGATGTGCAAGATCGGCATCCCCGTGCCGCCCGGATTCACCATCACGACGGAGGTCTGCGCCGGCTACCTCGAGAACGGCCAGAAGCTCCCCGAGGCGGCCGTGCCCGAGATCGACGCGGCGATGAAACTCGTCGAGAAGCAGTTCGGCAAGACCTTCGGCGACCCCGTCGACCCGCTGCTCGTCAGCGTGCGGTCGGGCGCGGCGCTGTCGATGCCGGGGATGATGAACACCATCCTGAACCTCGGCCTGACCGACGCCTCGGTCGAGGGGCTGGCGAAACTGACTGGCAACCCGCGCTTCGCCTACGACAGCTACCGCCGGCTCATCGACATGTTCGGCTCGACGGCGATGGGCTGCGAGCACGAGGCGTTTGAGCACGAAATCCACGCCCTCAAGCACGAGAAGAAGGCCAAACTCGACACCGACCTGTCGGCCGACGACTTGAAGGAACTCGTCACGCGCTACAAGACCGTCTACAAGAAGCATGTCGGCGAGGACTTCCCGCAGGACGCCAAGAAGCAATTGATGCTGTCCATTAACGCCGTGTTCAACTCGTGGAACGGCAACAAGGCGATCGAGTACCGCCGCATCGAGCGCATCACGGGCCTCAAAGGCACCGCGGTGAACGTGCAGGCGATGGTCTTCGGCAACATGGGCGAAGGCTCCGGTACGGGGGTGGCGTTCACGCGCGACCCGAACACCGGCGAGAACGTCTTCTACGGCGACTACCTCATCAACGCCCAGGGCGAGGACGTGGTGGCCGGGATTCGCACCCCGGAGCCGATCAGCCAGTTGAACGACGAGATGCCCAAGGTCTACAAGGAACTCATGGGCATCCGCGAGAAGCTCGAAGTCCACTACAAGGACATGCAGGACATCGAGTTCACCGTGCAAGACGGTACGCTGTACATGTTGCAAACCCGCAACGGCAAGCGCACCGGGACCGCCGCCGTGCGGATCGCCGTCGAGATGTGCAATGAGGGCAAGTTCGACCAGTCGAGGGCGGTCAAGAGCGTGCCGCCCGACTCGTTGAACCACCTGCTGCAGCCGCAGCTCGACCCCAAGTCGCAGGTCAAGCCGGTCGCCCAGGGTGTCGCCGCCAGCCCCGGCGGCGCGTCGGGCCAGGTCGTGCTGTCGGCCGAGGCGGCCGTCGAATTCGCGGCCAAGTACCCCGGTAAGCCGCTCCTGTTGGTGCGCAAGGAGACCAGCCCCGAGGACGTGGCGGGGATGCACCTCGCCGTGGGGATCCTGACCAGCACCGGCGGCAAGGCGAGCCACGCCGCGGTGGTGGCCCGCGGCTGGGGCAAGCCGTGCGTCGTCGGCTGCGAGGCGGTCAAGATCGACGAGGCGGCGCAGACCGCCACCATCGCCGGGCACGTCGTCAAGGCGGGCGACTTCATCACCATCAACGGCACGACCGGCGACGTGATGATCGGCAAGGTCGAGACGATCGCCCCGACCATGACCGGCGACTTCCGGACCCTGATGACGTGGGCCGACAAGAGCCGCACGCTCAAGATTCGCACCAACGCCGACAGCCCGGCCGACGCGCTGAAGGCGCGCGAGTACGGGGCCGAGGGCATCGGCCTGTGCCGCACCGAGCACATGTTCTTCACCGGGGCCGACGAGGCCGAGAAGAAGGCCCGCATCTCGTCGATCCGCGAGGTGATCCTGGCCGAGGACGT
>JAYTUC010000046.1:0-36443 GCA_043744775.1 Fimbriiglobus sp.
GTGGCGTTCATTCGCGCCAGGAGCTGAAACGACGACGGGCGGTCGAAGCCGAAGATGAAGTCGCGCTCACTGCCGACGGGGTTCAGGTGGACCGAAATCGCCAGGCCGTGGCTTCGGCAGTAGGCGATCACGGCGTCGAGGCGGGGCAGGAAGTTGGCCACTAGCCCGTCGATCGCGTCGCTGAAACTGAACTGGTGCAACGCTAACGTCTCGAACTGCCACTCCACACCGTCGAGTTCGGGGACCTGAGCCGCCACGGACGGTTTACACCGCCAAGTGCCCGTCGGCCGCAGCCCAAAAGCCGCGCTGACTTATTCCAGGTCAAGAGGATTGCCCTTAACGACGATCGTGGTCGCGATCGTGCCTAGTGGGGTACTCATGACGGTCCTCGGTTGGGGTGAAGTGGTGCGCCGCAAGCCGATTCGCAGGGTTCGAGTGATGGCGTCGCGGCTGGCGGCCCAGGGAGGGGGCGCACGCCGGGCACCCACGAGGGGTGCCCCTACGGCTCGCCTGCGGCGGAGCCGGGGTTGTGTAGGGGCACCCCTCGTGGGTGCCCGGCGTGCGCCCCCCGCCGCGGAGCCGACGACCCCCGCATCGGGCCACCGGCTTCGTCGCGAACCGCCCCAACAATCATCGCGGGCGAGGCGACGCCGTGTCGCCGGCCGGGAGTTGACGATACCACGCGAGGTCGCCTTCGAGATTCTTCTTGTAGCCCCGAAATTCCTGCACCGTCGCCCGCACCTTCGGGTCCGAACTCGCCTGGTGCCTGTCGATGTAGTCGCCGTACTCCTCGACCAAGCGCTCGGTGGCGGAGATCGCCTGCGTGGCGTCGCGACGGAGCATGGGCCTCGAAGCGTCGTTGCCCCCGGCGAGACGTTGGCCCCCGTTGGCGACCCGCGAAGTCGCCAGTCGCCGCGTCAGGTCGGCGCGGAGCCACAAGGACCGGGCGTTGTCGGGCAGGACGTGCAGCGGCAGCCAAGTCGCCAGGCAGGCGGCCAGGAAATTCATCAGGGCCACAATCTCTCCTGTCGAAACGCGGGCAGTGAAGCTTTGAGCATGGCCGACCTCCCCCTGGACTGTCAACCCGGATTCCGTGGGAGTTCGTCGCCACCGCCGACGCGGCACCCCGCGGGCCACCGGCGGCAACTCCCCCTATGCTAACCGGCCGGCCGCGTGCTATAACGACGCGCGCGACCCCCGGCACGGTGAGGCTTTCGGATGTGCGGCATCGCGGGCATGATCGACCTGACCAACGCCAAGCGGACCGCCCCGCGGGGTGTGGTCGCGCGCATGGCCCAGGCCATCGTCCACCGCGGGCCGGACGAGGACGGCTACCTTGAGAGGCCCGGCGTTAGCCTCGTCAACCGGCGGCTGTCGATCGTCGGACTCGCCGACGGGCAGCAGCCGATCGGCAACGAGGGCCGCGACGTTTGGACCGTCTTCAACGGCGAGTTCTTCGACTACCCCGAGCAGCGGAAAGCCCTCGAAGCGAAGGGACACCGCTTCCGCACGCACACCGACACTGAGGTCATCCCGCACCTCTGGGAGGAGCACCGCGCCGGCCTCTGGGGACACCTGCGCGGCCAGTTCGCGCTCTGCGTCTGGGACGAAACCACCAACGAGTTCGCGATCGGCCGCGACCGCGCCGGCATCTGCCCCCTGTTCTACGCCACCGTCGAACTCGACGGCGGGCCGTGGCTGCTCTTCGCCAGCGAGGCGAAAGCACTCTTCGCGTCCGGTCTGGTCAAGCCGAAGCCCGACATTCAGGGCCTGAACCACATCTTCACCTTCTTCGCCATGCCGGGGCCGGTGACGGTCTTCGACGGCGTGACCCTGCTGCCGCCGGGGCAGTACCTGCACTTCACGCCGGGCCAGGGCAGCGTCGCGTCGATGCTGACGCGCAAAATCTACTGGGAAGTCAACTACCCCGACTGGGGCGACGAGGACTACGGCTTCGACGAGGACAAGACCGTCCGCGGCTTCGAGGAGGTGCTGTACGCCGCCGTCGAGCGACGCTTGCGGGCCGACGTGCCGGTCGTGTCGTACCTGTCCGGCGGCGTCGATTCGTCGCTGATCGTGGCGATGGCCTGCAAGGCGCTCGGCCGGGCGATCCCGACGTTCACGGTGAGCGTCCAGCAGGCCGGGCAGAACGAGGAGTCGGAGGCGCTGCAAACCGCGAAGTACCTCGGCTGCGCGCCGGTGGTCGTGCCGTGCGGCCACGACGAGTTGCGCACCGGCTACCCCGAACTCGTCGCCGCGGCCGAGTTCCCCGTCATCGACACGGCGTGCCTGGGCATCATGCACCTCGCCCGGAGTGTGCGGGCCAACGGGTTCAAGGTCGCGCTCACCGGCGAGGGGGCCGACGAGTGGCTGGCCGGCTACCCGTGGTTCAAGATCCACCGGGCGACGCGCTGGCTCGACAACATCCCCGGCGTGCCGCTCGGCTACTACGCCCGCAAGCTGGTCCTGAAGTACTTCGCCGGCAGCCCCATCTACCCGCAGGAGTTCGTCCGCCACGCGCAGGATGCGGTGGGCGGCCAGAACGGCTGGCTCGACCTCTACGGCATGATGAGCCTCAACAAGCTGCGCTTCTTCCGCCGCGATGTCATGGCGTCGGTGATGGACAAGTCGCCCTACGACGACCTGGAACTGACGCCGAAGCTGCGCCGCTGGCACCCGTTCCACCGGCAGATGTACCTGGGGGCGCGGATCATGCTGGCCGGGCACCTGCTGTCGTGCAAGGGCGACCGCGTCGCGATGCACAACTCCGTCGAGACGCGCTACCCGTTCCTCGACGAGGACGTGGTCGATTACATGGCCAAGCTGCACCCGTCGTGGAAGCTGCGCGGGCTGCTCCAGGACAAGTTCATCGAGCGCAAGGTCGCCGAGAACTGGCTGCCCAAGGAGGTCGCCTGGCGCAAGAAGCTGATGTTCCGCGCCCCGATGGATAGCTGGATTCAAAAAGCGGCCCCCGGCCAGAGTCCGTGGATCGACGAGGTCTTGTCGCCGGAGAGCCTGCGCAAGACGGAGTTCTTCGACCCCGTCGCCGTGGCCGCGGGCCGCGAGCGCCTGGCGACGATGCGGCGGCGCTCGCCGGGCCGCACCGGGCTGGAGATGGGCCTGACCGCCGTCGTCTCGACGCAACTCTGGCACCACCTGTACATGGACTCCGGCTTGTGCAGCCTGACCTCGCTCGGCTACACCGTCCCGTCCCTCGCCACCGCCTGACCCCACACAGCCCATGAGTTACGCCCTCCAGACCCTGATTCACGAGCGCAGCCGTTACGCGGCCGGCGTCGGGGCGGTGCTGTTCTCGGCGGTCCTCATCGCCCTGCAAGTCGGCTTACTGTTAGGGCTGTTCGAGCTGACCTCGATCCCGGTGGACCACAGTTCGGCCGACCTCTGGGTCGGCGGCAACCACGTCGAGAGTGTCGATCTCGGGCGGCCGATCCCGGCGAGCTACATCGGCCGGCT
Organism: Fimbriiglobus sp.; assembly: GCA_043744775.1. Taxonomy (GTDB): domain Bacteria; phylum Planctomycetota; class Planctomycetia; order Gemmatales; family Gemmataceae; genus Fimbriiglobus. The sequence goes on from JAYTUC010000046.1 coordinate 3,475, forward strand.
GAACAAGCCCGGCGTGCAAATGCCGGAGCTGTACTACCTCAACTTCGCCAACTTCACCAAGCCGAGCGGCGGCTACTCGCTGTGTACCGTCGTCGGCACGGGCTTGACTGCCGAGCACGCCGGCTGCCCTGACGTGCTCACGGCCGAGCACCGCCAACTGCTGACCGAGAGCATGACCATTTGCGTCGATCAGTCCGACCTCGGCAAGCTCGGCCTCGAGCGCGTCGGCGACCGCGGCAAGGTCAACGGCCGCGAGGTGCGGCTGGTGGGCGTCGTGACCGGCGTCAAGAGCCTGGCCGCGCCGTGGCTGCTCTGCTCGCAGACGACGGCGCGCGAACTCCTCGTGACCGCCAACCCGACGTACTCCGACCACGTCACCTACCTCCTGGCGCGTTGCGACGACCCGAGTCGGGTCAAGTCTATCGCCAAGGAGTTGGCCGCGGAGTACCCCGAGATGTCGGTCTACACCGCCGACGAGTTCTCGACCAAGTCGCGCATGTTCTGGCTGTTGCGCACCAAGGCCGGCGTCGCCCTGGGGTACGCGGCGCTGCTGGGACTGATGGTCGGCGCGGTCATCACGGCGCAGACGCTCTACGCCGCGACGATGGCGAGCGCCAAGGAGTTCGCCACGCTCCTGGCGCTGGGCATCCCGCGCCGCAAGATTTACGGCCTCGTGATGACGCAGTCGCTCTGGATCGGCCTGATCGGCGTCGGCCTCGCGTACCCGGTGGTCCACCTCTTGGGCTACGTCGCCGAACAGGCCGGCGGCCGCGTCGTGATCCGTTGGGAAGTGCTCCTGGGCGCGGCGGTGCTGACGATGGGCACGTCGCTGCTGGCGGGCCTGGTGGCGTTGCGGTCGGTCAAGAACATCGAGCCGATGAGCCTGCTGAGGTGAGTATGCCGCACGCGTCGTCGAACCCGAGCCTCCGCTCGGTCCGCCTGGAGCGGACCTTCGGCGACGGCGCGACCCGGCGGGTGGCCCTCAGCCGGGTGACGTTCGACCTGTACCCCGGCCGGCTCGCCCTGTTGATGGGGCCGTCGGGCAGCGGCAAATCGACGCTGCTGGCGATCCTCTCGGGCCTGCTCAACCCCGACGCCGGGCAGGTCCTCGCCTGGGAGGACGGCAACTACGTCGATGTCTGGGGGCTGTCGCAGACCGAGCGCGAGGCCTTCCGCCTGCGGCAAGTCGGCTTCATCTTCCAGGGCTACAACCTCTTCCCCGCGTTCAGCGCGGCGCAGCAGCTCGAGATCGTCTTGAAGTGGGGCCAGAACGCGAATTCGTCCGACGCCCGCCGGCGGTCGCACGCCATGCTCGAGGGCCTGGGACTCGGCGGGCAGATGCACAAGAAGCCGTCGCAACTCTCCGGCGGCGAGAAGCAGCGGGTGGCGATCGGCCGGGCGCTGGTCAAAGGCTCGAAGTTCATCTTCGCCGACGAGCCGACCTCGGCGCTGGACTGGGAGAACGGCAAGCTGGTGCTCGAGCTGTTGCGCCGCGAGGCCCACGAGCACGGGGCGACCATCTTCGTCGTGTCCCACGACAGCCGGATGTTGCCCTACACTGACATCGCGTACCACCTGGAAGACGGCCACCTCGGCGAAATGTCCCGAAGCTCCTTGGCGGACCCCTCATGACGATGCGTTGGAAGGCGTTGCCCTGGGCCGCCGGGGTCGTGCTGCTCGCCGGGACGCTCCTCGGCGCGCGGCTCCTCGACCCGCCCGACGGCTCGCCCAAGGGCGCGGCCCTAGCGAAGCCCGCCGCGGCGGTCGGCGGCGGCGTCACGGTGTTGGGCAGCGTGATGAGCGACCCGCCCGAGGCCCCCGTCGGCCCGCCGGCACTCGCGGCGTTGCTGACCGTGGACAAGATGCTCGTGACCGAGGGCCAGACGGTCGCGGTCGGGGACGCGCTGGTGAAGTTCGACGACGCCCAGGTGCGCGACAAGTTGCCGCAGGCCCAGGCCGGGCTGGCGGCGGCGCGCGAAGACCTCGTCAAGGCGGAGGCGCAAAAAGCCGGGCTGCCGCTGCAACTCCAGGGGCAAGAGTTGATGATCCGGACGCTTCGGGCCAACCTCAAGGAGGGCGAGGACCAGTACAAGATCGCCAGCGCCCAGTTCGAGCGCGTGCTGGACTTGAAGCTGCCGACGACCGGCGGGTTCCGCACGCCGGCCGAGAAGGTCGCCGACCGCGGCGAAAACCTCGAACTGCGCAAGGCCAACGAGTCTCTGAACAACCTACGCGCCAAGATCGACGGTGAGGAGTTGAAACTGCAGGGCCTCAAGCTCACGCCGGTGGACGCCGACGTGCGGGCGGCCAACGCCAAGATCGCCCAGTTCACCGCGACCGTCGCCGAGGCCCAGAGTGCCCTCGACGCCTGTACCTTGAAGGCCCGCGTCGCCGGGGTGGTCGAGCGGGTCTACGCCACGCCGGGCCAGACCTTCGGCCCGGCCGTGCGCTCGCCGGTGCTGTGGATCGTGCCGTCGGGCCGGCGGGTCGTCCGGGCCGAGGTCGAGTCGGAGTTCGCCCCGCGCGTCAGCGACAAGGAGGGCACCAAGGTCGGCATCACCGACAGCAACAACTTCACGTTCACCTACGAGGGCGTCGTCCGCCGGGTCGGCACGGCCTTCCTGGCCAAGCGGTCGCAGCAGGACGCGCTGGCGCTGACGCCGACCTACGTGCTGGAGTGCCTGATCGACGTGACCGACGCCACGCCGCCCGGCAAGCCGCCGTTGCGGGTGGGTCAGCCCGTGCGCGTCACGTTCCCGTGAGCCGGGACCGCGTCGCGGCCTCCTACGCCCACTGCCGCCGCGTGACGGCCAAGGCCAAGTCGAGCTTCCCGCTGGCCTTCCGACTGCTGCCGCGGCCGAAGCGCGACGGCATGGCGGCGCTGTACGCCTTCTTCCGCCTGACCGACGACCTCGCCGACGAGCCGGGCGACCCCGCCGCCAAGTGCGACGCCTTGAACCGCTGGCGCGGGCAACTCGACGACGCCACCCGCGGCGTCTTCGCCCACCGGGTCCACGCCGCCCTGCACGACACGCTGACGCGCTACGCCGTGCCGGTCGCGCACCTGCACGCGGTGATCGACGGCGTCGCCCAGGACCTCGAGCCGCGGCCGTTCGCCACGTTCGCGGAGTTGTCCCCGTACTGCTACCGCGTCGCGTCGGCGGTCGGCCTGGCCTGCGTGCCGGTCTGGGGCGTGCGGCCCGGCGTCGATCCGGCGGCAGTCGCGGCCGCATCGGAAGCCGCGGGCATCGCCTTCCAATTGACGAACATCCTGCGCGACTTCGGCGAAGACTTGCGTCACGGCCGCGTCTACCTGCCGGCGGAGGACTTCACCCGCTTCGGCCTCACGCCGGCGGGGTGCGCGGAGCCGGCGAGCCGCGCGAAGTTCCTCACACTGGTGGCCTTCGAGGCGGCACGGGCGCGGGAGTTCTACGCGGCGAGTGCCCCCCTCGCCGGCCTGCTGACGCCCGAGGGTCGCCGCATCTTCACGGGCCTCTCGACGCTGTACCGCAAGCTGCTCGACCGCGTCGAGGCGCGAGCCGCCGACGTGCTGACGCGCCGCGTGCGGCTGCCCCGCGCGACCAAGGCGGCCGTGCTGGTGCGGGCGTCACGCTACAATGCCCTCGCCCTGCCCCCGCGACCCGAGTGCGACCGATGGCCCCCGTGCAATTCCTGGCCGACAACCACGACGCGGGCGAGACCGTCGCGGGGATGCTGCGTAAGCGCTTCCACCTCTCGTGGAAGCAGGCCAAGAGCCTCGTCGCTGGCGGCCACGTCCGCGTCGCCGGCATGGGCTGCACCGACGTGGCCCTGCGCATCAAGCGCGGCAACCGCGTCTGGATCCGCGACGGCACCCTCGAACGCAAGCCCGGCCTCGTGCTGCCCAAAGCGCCGGCGAAGCCGGGCGAGGTCAAGCCGCCCGAGCCGAAGTCGAAGCGGGCCTCCGAGCGCACGCTGGAGCAGCCGCAGCCGAAGGCCCCGCGCAAGGACGCCCACACGCCGGCGATCCCGTCGGGCCTCGAATTGGTTTACTCCGACGACGCCGTGGCGGTCGTCAACAAGCCGGCGGGGATCACGACGATGCGGCACGCCGAGGAGGCGGCCGAGTTCGGCGCGGGCAAGGGCGGCTTCCTGCCCAAAACCGTCGCCGACTTCGTGCCGCTGCTGTTGGGCAACCCCCGCGCGAGGCTCGTGGCCGTCCACCGCATCGACCAGGGCACGTCGGGGCTGGTCGTGTTCGCCCGCACCGCCGCCGCCGCGAAGGGGCTGACCGAGCAGTTCCGCAAGCACACCGTCGAGCGCCGCTACCTCGCACTCGTGCGCGGCGGCGTGCCCAAGGCCGGGCGGTTGGAGAGTACGCTAATCCCCGACCGCGGCGACGGCCGGCGCGGCAGTGGCGACGCCGACCACGCCGAGGGCCGCCGGGCCGTCACGAACGTGAAGATCGCCGAGAACCTGGGGGCCTACGCCGCCGTCGAGTGCCGCCTTGAGACCGGCCGGACGCACCAGGTGCGCATCCACCTCGGCGAGGCCGGGCACCCGCTGTGCGGCGAGAAGCTGTACGACCGCCCCTTGCACGGCAAGCCCCTGCCCGACGGCAGCGACGCCCTGCGGCCGATGCTGCACGCGGTCCGGCTGGGCTTCAAGCACCCGACGACCGGCGAAACGATGGCCTGGGACGAGGCTCCGCCCGCCGACTTCGCGACCCTGTGGCGCGACCTCCGCGAGCGGTCCAAGGCCGCGGCGACGGCGGCTCCCGACGCCACGGGATGAATCTCGGGGTGGGGTCCGGGCGGATTATTTCCGGGACATCAATCTTGCCCACGCGCTGAGGCGTCTGTTAAACTACTCGTGAATGGCGACGCGAGTCGCCGCGCCTTCGCTACTCCGTGAGGTCACCGAGATGCCGGTCGTCGCCCCCTTCTGTGCCGAGCGCCACGCTTACGACTCGCCGCATGCTCTTGACCTGCCGGCCGGCACGCCGATCGACCGCCGCAGTATTTTCACCGACTGCGTCCACGAGGCCGACCGCTTCAAGTGGATCGAGAGCGAGAAGGCCGGCCGCGACCTCGGCGAGGGGGCGATCAAGAACTGGGTGCAGCATCATTGGTGGGGCTACCTGCGTGCCCGCTGGCTGGAGCACTTGCAGGGTAACACCTTCTGGATGGAACTCGACCGCGGCGACTTCGGCTTACTCAGGCGCGACTTCACCGACCACCGCGACTTGCTCGACCAGATCGTCGAACTCCTCAAGGACGGCCAGGAGAACCTCGGCGTGATCGCCTGGGCGAAGCGGTGTCGGGTCGAGATCGAGCCGGTCATCCAGATTCTCGAAGCCCTCGACATCAACAGCCGCCGCCTCGTCCACCAGTTCGACTGCGCCCGCTGAGCCTGCCCTTCCCGCTGCCGCCCGCCGACCACCTCGCCGGAATCGTCCTCGCCGGCGGCCACTCGTCCCGCATGGGCCAGTCGAAAGCCCTCCTGCCGATTCACGGCGAGCCGATGCTGCTGCGCGTCCTGCGCGCCCTGCAAGCCGTCGTGGACCCCGTCGTCGTCGTCGCCGCCGTCGGCCAGCAACTCCCCCCCCTGCCCGCCGGCGTGCTGCTCGCCCACGATCTGACGCCCGACTGCGGGCCGCTGATGGGCCTCGCCACCGGCTTGGCCGCGCTGCCGCCGACGGTGACCGCCGCGTTCCTGTCGTCGTGCGACGCCCCGCTGCTGCACCCCGACTTCGTCGCGTACCTGCTGGCGCATCTGGGGTCGAACGCCGCCGCCGTCCCCCGCCACGCCAGCCGGCTGCACCCGCTCGCCGCCGCCTACCGCCGCGCCGCCGGTGACGCCGCGCTGTCACTGGTGCGCGCCGGCCAGCTACGCATGACGGCACTTTTCGACGCGGTGCCGACGGCGATCGTCGAGGACGCGCCGCACGCCGAGAGCCTGCGTAACGTGAACACGCCGGAAGACTACGCGGCCCTTGTTGCGAACACCGGCACTGGAGACTCCCGATGCGCTGGCTCGCCCGACTGACCGCCGCCGTGGTGCTGTCCGGCGTCGCCGTCGCCGCGGTGACGGTCGCCGGGTGGCCGCGGCCGCGGGTGGTCCGCATGGACACGGACTCGACGGTGCGTTTACGCGACGATTGCGGCCCGGACGCCCCCTACCGGCTCATCCAGGAGTTGCAGGGCGCTCAGCGTTACTGGTTCCTGGCCGCGGACGGCACGCTCCTCGGCCCCTGGCGGCCCGGCCGGCTCCTGGAGCCGCGCGGCTTCGACGCCGCGGGGCGACTCGTCGCCGACACCCCGGACCACGACAACCAGTTGGACGCCGGGGCGACCCACCGCCCCTACGAACTCGTCCGCTACGACCCCGCCACGGCCCGCGAGGAGGTGGTCTTCGCCCGACCCGACATCGCCCCGTTCGGGATACGGCTCAGCCAGGACCTCTCGACGCTGGTCGTGGCGATTCCCGGCGACCCGATCGCGTTCGTCACTTATGACGTGGCCGACGGCCGCCAGCGCGACCGGCTGACGGTCCCCGGCCGCGCCGGCGGCGTCGATCCGCGTCAAGCCCGCGTCGCCACCAACGCCTGGGGCGTGACGCCCGACGGCCGAGGGGTGGTTCTCGCCGAGGCGTGGGACGGGGGCCGCCGCTTCGGCCCGCCGGGCGTTGACATCCTCGACGCGGCCAGCGGGCGACTGCAGCGGCGGATCGACTTCGTCGACGCAGTGCCACCGGACGCCGGCGTGGGTTACTTCGGGTTTTCTCACGACGGGGGTTCGGTCACCTGCTACCTGTCCCTACGCGTCCCGTCCGGTGGCCCCGGCGAGTGGAGGCGCAACAGTTATCCGACCCCGACGGCCCAGCGGAACCACATCGGGACCGGCGAATTGCTGCCACCTTGGACGCCGAATGGCCCGGTGCGGGTCGCGGCCCACGGGGGCCAGGCGCTCTGGGTGCGCGGAACGTCCAGGGAGTACCGCGTCACCGACTCGGCCGGCAAGGCAGTCGAGGAATGGCGTCCGCTGCCGGGCGAGTTCGGCCACCGGACCGCGTTCGTGCGGACCTTCCCCCGACCTGGCAGTGCGGCCGCCGTGTATCGCGTTGACAAGCCGGGCGTGCCGGCCCCCCACCCCTGGGTCTCCTGGCTCAATCGCCGGCTCGGCCGCACCCCGCCGACATTTTTCGTGACGTGCCACTACCTCTACCACGACTACAGCAGCGGCGAGTTCCAAAGTTTCCACACCGACCGAGTGGTCGATGCCTGGTCACCCTCGCACGCCGTCGGCCCGCACGACCTGGCGATCCTGACGCGGCGGCCCGACGGCGGCACGCTCACCCTGTGGGACCTGCCCCCACGCCAGCCGCCGTGGCCGTGGAGCGTCCCCGCCGGCGTCGCGCTTGGCGTGCTGCTGACAGCGATCGGCGTGTGGCTTCGGGGTGCCGCGCGAACGCGGTTGAATCGCCGGGCGGAGTTGATGAAATAGCGGGCGACACAACCCCGCAGGACGACGATGATGCACCCGCACAAGCCGAAACTCGACCGCCACGCCGGGTCCGCCGCGAACAAGGACTTCATGAAGTCCATCAGCCAGCACAAGATCGACCCGCCGGCCGTGACCGGCAACATGCTCGCGGCCGACTTGCTCGACACGGCGTTCTTGAGTTATAACGGCGGCCGCATGCGCGAGGGCTGCCGGCTCTACGCCGAGCGCATGCTGGCCGACGACTGCACCGTCGGCCTGGCGCTCAGCGGGGCACTCACGCCGGCGGGGCTGGGCATGGCGTGCCTCGTGCCGCTCGTCGAGGCGGGGTTCATCGACTGGATCGTTTCGACGGGGGCCAACCTGTACCACGACACGCACTTTGCGCTGGGCATGGATCTGTACCAGTCGGGGCCGAACCTGCCCGACTTGCAGTTGCGCGAGAACCAGGTCATCCGCATCTACGACATCATCTTCGACTACGAAAACCTCCTCGGCACCGACAAGTTCTACCGCACCCTGTGCCGCGGCGAGGCGTTCCAGCAGACGATGGGCACCGCCGAGTTCCACAACCTCGTCGGCAAGTACCTCAACGAGCGCGAGCAACAGACCGGCGTCGGCGGCAAGTCGCTGCTCGCGGCTGCGTACCGTGCCGGGGTGCCGATCTACACGAGTTCGCCGGGCGACAGCTCCATCGGCATGAACCTCGCCGCGCTGATGCTCGAAGGGAGCAAGTTGCGCATCGACCCGCTGCGCGACATCAACCAGACGGCGTCGATTGTCTGGGACGCCAAGGCCGGCGGCGGCACCAGCGGCGTCTTCATCCTCGGCGGCGGCTCGCCCAAGAACTTCATGCTGCAAACCGAGCCGCAAATCCAGGAAGTCCTCGGCCTCCTCGAAGCCGGCCACGACTACTTCTTGCAGTTCACCGACGCCCGCCCCGACACGGGCGGCCTGAGCGGGGCGACGCCGAGCGAGGCGATGACGTGGGGCAAGGTCGACCCCGACAAGTTGCCCGGCACGGTGACGTGCTACGTCGATAGCACCATCGCCCTGCCGCTGATTACGGCCTACGCCCTGACGCGCCGCCAGCCGCGGCCGTCGAAGCGTTACTTCGACAAGCTGCCAGCACTCACGGAGAAGCTCGAAGCCCGCTACGCCGAAGTGCAGAAGGAACGCGGTGAGTAAGTCGCCGCGCCGCAACTTGGCACTCGTGGCCGCACTGCTGGGCTGGATGTTCGACGGCTTCGAGATGGGCCTGTTCCCGCTGGTCGCCCGGCCGGCGCTGCGCGAACTCCTCGGCCCCGGCACGTTGGAGGGCGTCGTCGGATTGTGGTTCGGCGTCATCACCGCCGGCTTCCTCGTCGGCGCGGCGACCGGCGGGGTGCTGTTCGGCCGGCTCGGCGACCGCGTCGGCCGGGTCAAGGCGATGACGCTGAGTGTCCTCGTGTACGCCGTGTGCAGCGGCCTGTGCGGCTTCGCGGCCGCGCCGTGGCACCTGGCCGTCTTGCGCTTCCTCGGGGCGCTCGGCATGGGCGGCGAGTGGGCGCTGGGCGTGGCGCTCGTCATGGAGCTGTTCGCCGACACGCCGCGCGGCAAGCTCGCCGGGGCGATCGGCGCGGCCGGCAACCTCGGGTACGCCGTCGTCGCCGTCGTGGCCCTGAGCCTCAACCAGATGCCGACATTCGAATTTGCCGGGGCGTCGAACTGGCGGCTGCTGATGTTCCTCGGTGCCTTGCCGGCCGTGCTGACGCTGTTCCTGCGGCTGTTCGTGCCGGAGTCGAAGCCGTGGGAGGCGGCGCGCGACGCGGGGCAGGTCAACCACTGGTCCCGCAGCGACCTCATCATCATCGCGCTAGGCATGGCTGCGGCCGTCGGCATGGTGGCCCTCTGGGTGACGCCGCTGAGCCTGGAGGTGCGGGTGCCGCTAACGCTGGTCCTCGTGGCGACCGCCGGCGGCTGCTTCCTCGCGCCGATCGGCCGCTTCCTCGAAGCGAGCGGTACACCCGACGACGAGGTGCGCCGCAGTCTCGGCCGCCTGGTGCTCGGCGCGGGGCTGGCCGGGGTGCCGCTCCTGGCGACGTGGTCGGCCGTGATGTGGCAGTACAACTTCGTCGATGACCTGACGCGGGGCCAGGTGCCGACTGCGCGGCCGACGGTGATGCTCGTCTCCGCCACGGCGGCGGCGCTAGGCAGCCTGGTCATCGCGCTGCTCGGCGACCGCCTCGGCCGCCGGCCGGTGTACGCAGTGTTGTGCGTCTTGTCGCTAGCCGCGCTGCTGAGCTTCTACACGCTGCACGACCACTACGGCCCGGCGCTCGTGGCCCACGCCGGGGTCGTCGGCTTCGTCTGCGCGGGGTTCTACGGCTGGCTGCCGCTGTACCTGCCGGAGCTGTTCCCGACGGCGATTCGCGCCGCCGGCCAGGGCTTCAGCTTCAACTTCGGCCGGGTGATCGCCGCCGTCGGGGCGCTGCAAACGACGGCGCTGCTGAACGCCTTCGACAACGACTACGCCCGCGCCTGCTCGGTGACGGCCGGCGTCTACCTCGTCGGCCTCTCCCTGATCGCGTTCGCCCCGGAAACGCGCGGCCGGCCGTTGCCCGCGTGACTCGCGAGGCGGGGTCTGGTACACTCACGCGGTTCTTCCCTTTCAGGAGTCCCGCCGATGGCCCTTTCCCGCCGCCACTTCCTGCGAACGTCCGCCGCCGCGGCCGTGACCGCCCCCCTGTGGGCGATGGCCAAACTCGCCGCCGCGCCGCCGACGAAAACGTCCGCCGCCGAGACAGCCGTGAAGGCTCTGTACGACACGCTCAGCGAGGCCCAGAAGAAGGCGATCTGCTTCGCCTGGGACCACGTGGACCCGAACCGCGGGCTGTTGCGCACCTTCACCGCCAACAACTGGCAGATCACGAAGCCGATGGTGCGCAGCGAGTTCTACACCAAGTCGCAGCAGGCGATGATCCACGACGCCTTCCGCGGCCTCGTCAGCCCCGAGTGGCACGACCGCTTCGTCAAGCAGGCGAAGGAAGACGCCGGCGGCCAGCCGTGGGGCAGCCAGCAGAGCATCGCCATCTTCGGGACGCCCGGCAGTGAGCAGTTCGAATTCGTCCTGAGCGGCCGGCACCAGACCTTGCGGGCCGACGGCAACACCGAAAAGCACGTCGCCTTCGGCGGGCCGATCTTCTACGGCCACGCCGCCGGCAGCGACGAGGAGGAGAAGGACCACCCCGGCAACGTTTTCTGGAGCCAGGCCGTCGCGGCCAACAAGCTCGCCGCGACCCTCAGCGGGGCGCAGCGCAAGCTCGCGCTCGTGGCCAAGTCGCCGCGCGAGAGCGCCGTCGGCTTCGCCGGCAAGGCGATCGGCGACCGCCCCGGCCTGCCGGTGACGGACCTGTCGGCCGACCAGAAGGCCGAGTTGCAGGCGGTGCTGGGCAAGCTGCTCGAGCCGTTCCGCACCGAGGACCGCGACGAGGCGACGCAGTGCCTCAAAACCCAGGGCGGCCTCGACGCCTGCCGGCTGAGCTTCTTCACCGACAACGACGTGGGCGACGACGGCGTCTGGGACAACTGGCGCGTGGAAGGCCCGTCGTTCGTCTGGCACTACCGCGGAGCGCCGCACGTCCACGTCTGGGTCAACGTCGCCGACGACGCCGGCGTGAAGCTGAACGCGCGGTAGGATGTGTCTGGGCGACCCCAGATTTGTGCCGGGAGTTAACGAGCGTGCCACAAAAACTGCCGGACGGCTGGGACGAAAGGAAACTCCGCGAACTCGCGGCGTACTACGACGCGCAGACCGAGAACGAGCAAGCCGCTGAGATCGAGCGCGGCTTGCTCCAGGCGGAGTTGGAGCGCCGCGTCGCGCTTTCGGACGCCGACCCGACTCGCGGGGTGCCGTGGGAGGAAGTCCGCGCCGCGGCTCGCGAGCGATGGTCAGAGCCTCAGCCGGTGACAACCCGAAAGGGTACTGGGGTGGATGAGTTGCCGCGACGGGTAGGTATCAGAATCGCGGGCAACACGTGTATTCCCGCGCTGCTGGCCCTACGCGCTAAAGGGTATCGACTCTGGTTGGAGTACTCCAAAGTTGACGACCCAAACAATTCCTACCACCCTTACAGGCCGGACTACCAAGCGGAAAAAGATGGGGCGTACTTCAGTGCCACTACCTCTGTCGAGTTACTCGGATTGGTCGCCATGTGGGAAGTGAGAGGCGATGACTGGCGGTTCAAGGCGGGCGAGACAGATGTGCTCGACGAGTTGATGGATGCGGCCAAGACTTTCGATAGCCAAGGAAACGAGATCCACGACGATTGAGTCGGCACAGTCGAGGGCCGCCCAGTAGCCGCAGTTTTCACCTAAACAACAACAGGATACGATGCGTGGCGAGCCGAGAGCGTGAGCGCCTGGGGGTCGAACACCCTCCAGTCGCTCACGCTCTTGGTTTGACGGGTCATTAGCTGCGCGGGCGTCAGGCTGACCGTCGCGGGGTCATCGCGACCCGCCCCCCAAGAGCGCACCGAGTACGAGCGGCACTAGCCCGCCGAGCCAGACGAAGAACGGCCGGCGAGCGACGTCCCAGTGCGTGACGATGAACGCGATCGACACAAAGGGGATGAACATGCACGCCAACCCCCAGACGATGCTGTCCATGAACGCCGTGATCAGCAGCCAGATGCCGGCCACGGCGCACGTGACGTAACCCAACCCCATTAAGACGGTCGCCACGGACTCCATAGCCAATCCCTTCGCGTGTACAGAATCAGCGGGCGGTTGCCCACAGAAGTCGTCACGGTATTCGACCGACAACTGGCTGTCAACGCGGATGTCTCGGAGCCGAAAGCCCCGCGGGTGGCCGCCCGAAGTGAGTTCCTCACGGCGCTCACGCTTCTGGCTCGCCGCGGGTCAGAACAGGTCAGCGGGGTCGGCGGTCTGGACCTTGCGCACCGCCACCAGCCCGGAGCCGACGCACATCGCCGTCGTGAGCGCGAAGACCGTCACCATGCGCTCGGCGGTCATGCCCACGGGCAGTTGCGCCGCCTCGGCCGTCACGCGGTAGAGCACCAGCGACGCGAGGAGGCCGCCCGCGAAGCCGCCCACCGCCAGGAACAGCGCCTGCCACACCACCACGCGGAACAGGTAGCCGAAGCGGTAGCCGACGGCCTTCAGGGTCGCGTACTCCGGCAGCCGCTTCTTGATGTCGGCGACCATCATCTGGTAGACGAAGATCGCCCCCACCAAGAGTGCGAGCACCACGCCGAAGGTGAAGAACTGGCCGACGGCCGTCTTGTCGATCCAGTAGCTCCGCTCGCGGTCGCCGAGGCCGGCCCGCGTCATCACGAACACGTCGGCCGGCAGCAGTCGCCGCAGGTCGGCGGCGGCGGCCGTCGCGTCGGTGCCCGGCGTCAGTTGCACCAAGCCGAAGGTCACGCGGCCGGCCGGCCGGCGGTTCAGCCGCGAGAAGGTCTCCTCGTTGGCGAGCAACAGCCCCGTGTAGCTGAAACCGGTGCCCAGCGTGAAGTAGCCGGCCAACTCGACGCGCGCGCCGTTGAACTCCGTCACCGTGCCGGGGGGCATCGCCGCCTCGCGGCCGAAGTCCGGGCGCGAGCGGCGGTCTAGCATCACGACGTTCAGGCGGCTCAGGGACGCGCCCGCGCGGCGGCGGTCGTCGGCGTCGGCGAAGAGGCCGCGGTCGCCGGGCAGGAAGAGTTGGCCTACCTGCGCGGGGTCGGCCCCGAGCATGACGATCGGCCACTTGCGGCCGCCGTGCCCCTCGTCGTCCGCGGGCGACATCGGGTTGCGCCACAGCCCCTGCGCCGTCGAGAACGGCAGTACCCGCGCCACGCCCGGCAGGGATTGCGCCTGGGCCAGGCGGGCGCGGTCGAACGTGCCGGGGCGGGCCAGGTCGAGGTACTCGCTCGACAGGACGATCGCGTCGAAGTTGAGGCGGTCGTAGAGCAGCGTCGCGGTACTCTCGGTCGCGCCCAGGAAGCCGAGTTGCATGAAGATCAGCACCACGGCGAAGCCGGCCCCGGTGACCGACACGGCGGCGCGGCCGCGGTCGTAGCGGAGGTTCGACAGCGCGAGCCGGAACGAGGTCACTTCGGGGCCACGAAAGTCGCCCGGACCTGCAGGCCGATGAAGTCGGCGGTCAGCCGCGACGACTCGGGGTCGAGCGCCACCTCGACTTCGACGACGCGGCGGTCGGCGTCCTCGCGTGGCCCGAGGGCGAACACGCTGTTCTTGGCGATCATCGGCGCGACCCCGGCGAGCTTGACGGTGCCCCGCAGCGGCTTCGCGGCGGCCGCCTCGCCCGACTCGACGACGCGGGCGTCCACCTCGACCGCGACCGAGTTGCCCCCGGCGAGCCACCCCCGCAGCTTGGCCACGTCGGTCTCGTAGACCTCCGCGACGACGGTCATGGCCGTCGCGTCGGCGAGTTGCAGCACCGGCAGCGTGCCCAGGGTGTCGCCGACGCGGGCACCGACTTTAACCACGCGGCCGGCGGCGGGGGCGCGGACCACGGCGTCGGCGACCTTCTGCGCCGCGACGGCCCGGCTGGCTTTAAGCGACTCGGTCGGGATCAGGGCCAGCGCCCGGTCGGCCTCGGCGTCGAGGGTGAGCCGCTTGGCCTTCGCCACCGCCTCGCCGGCCGCCTGCTGCTCGACCGCTTTTGCCTTCTGCACGGTGATCGCGGCCAGCTCGCCCTTGGCGGTCGCGGCCAGCGTGCGGACCTGCACGAGGTCCTGGTCGGCGACCGGGGCACCCTCGGCCTGGACCTTCTCGAGCCGCCGCAGCTCGCCGGCGGCGCGGGCCTCCTGCAGCGTGACGCCGGCCAGGCGGGCGTCGAGCGCGGCGACTTCGGCGTCGAGCTTCGCCTTGGCCTGCCGGACCTCGGCGTCGAGGTCGGCCAGCTTGGCGACGCGCGACTGGACCGCGGCGGCTTTCGCCTGCTCGGCCTCACGCAACTGGGCGTCGAGCGCGGCGAGGCTCAGCGTCTGCTCGGCCTCCCCGGAGAGCTTCAGCAGCCGGTCGCCCTTCGCCACGACGCTGCCCAGCGCGACGCTACTCTCGGCGACGCGGTCGCCCGGCGTGCCGAAAACGTTCACGACCCCGCCGGCCGGCTGCAAGCGCCCCAACGCCTGCACGGAGTCGGCGGCGACGGCCCGCGTCTCGGCCGGGCGGCCGGGGGACGCGGCCGGCTTGGCGAAGTGCAGGGTGCCCAAGGCCCCGAGCAGCGCGGCGTTGCCGACCAGACTCGCGGCCAGTGGCAAGCCCAGGCGGGCGTTGCGGCGCGGCGGGCGGAAACTTCGCGCGACCGGCCGGGGATGGGCTTCCCCGGCCTGCGGGTTCTGGGTACTGTCGGGAGTACGGCCGTCGCCGGCCTCGGGTGCCCGTGCCATCGCCATAGTCCTTCGCCCCAACGGTTCCCAAGGGAGTCTCGGCCCCGCCGAAACGAATCGACCATGCGCGTGCACGTCTGCCGACTCGCCGCCGACTGCCCCGGCCACCCGACGACGACGCTCGTGATCGACGGCGAACTCGCCCTCGACGCGGGGGCGCTCGGCTGGTTCGCGCCCCCGGCGGAGCAGGCCCGCGTGCGCCACGTCCTCCTGACGCACTCGCACATCGACCACATCGCCGGCCTGCCGATCTTCATCGACAACGTCTACCAGCTCGGCGACGGGCCGCCGACGGTCCTGGGCACCCCGGCGACGCTGGCCGCGCTGCAGTCGCACGTCTTCAATGATACGCTGATGCCCGACTTCGTCGAACTCGGCCGGCGGATGGCCCCGTTTTTCCAGACGCGCAGCCTCACCGCCGGCGTCCCCGTGACCTTGGGCCGCTACACGGTCACGCCGCACGCCGTCGATCACACCGTGCCGACGGTCGCCTTCACCATCGACGACGGCACCGAGGCCGTCGCGGTCGTGACCGACACGGCCCCGGTGCCCGCACTCATGGAGCTGCTGGCGGCGTGGCCGCGGCTGACGCGCGTCTACCTGGAGGCGAGCTTCCCCACGCACATGGCCGACCTCGCCGTGACGACGAAGCACCACACCGCCACCGACTTCCTGGCAGTCGCTCAGCGACTCGAAGCGGCGGGGCTGGCGGTGGTGCCGATCCACGTCAAGCCGCGCTACGCCGCCGAGGTGCTGGCCGAACTGCGGGCCGCGAGGCGCGACAACGTCGTGCTGGAGGGGCTGTAGACTTTAACGGTCGAACTTCGCGGGGCGGGTCGCGCGGTGCCGCCATTAAAGTCGAAGGCGGGCCGGAAAGCGTCAGCGCCCGGAGTCCTGCAAGCGCAAGCTCCGGGCGCTGACGCTTTCCGGCTCGCTGGCTCGCCTTTGGTCATTGACGGCATCCGCCGCAGCCCCCCCCCACGAAGTTCCGCCGTCAAAGTTGGCCGGTCGCGGGCGTCGGAGAAGACCGGCGGGGAAAGGAGTGAGACTGTCGTCACCCCTGGAACAGGAGGGGGACCAGTTTTCCCTAGTACTACATCCGGAAATGAACCGTTGCGAGGACATCGCCGAGTTTTCGACCCGCCGGAAGGTTTCTCCTCGCCTCAAGGCGACGGAACTTTGACGGCGGAACTTCGTGGGGGGGGGCTGCGGCGGATGCCGTCAATGACCAAAGGCGAGCCGGCGAGCCGGAAAGCGTCAGCGCCCGGAGCTTGCGCTTGCAGGACTCCGGGCGCTGACGCTTTCCGGCCCGCCTTCGACTTTGATTGCTACGCCCCGTACCCCCCCCTTGGGTTTCCCAGCAATCAAAGTCTCACCTAATCGAGGTAGCTGTCGCTGGCCGCGCGACTGTAGGTCGCGTCGAGGTTCACACTGACGTGGTCGATGCCCGTGAGCATGAGTGTCATCGCCGGCAGCGGTTGACCCGCGACGAGCGGCCGCTGCCAAACATCGACCATCCGGCCGCCGGAAGGTGCCCGGCAACCCAAGCCGAAGCTCACGGCCGACGGCGCGACGAGCATCGGCTGGGTCATCCCGAACGACGCGGCGACGTACTGCGGGAACGAGAACAGGGCCGGCCGGCGGTGGACATCGACGATCAGCAGGTTGACGCCGTTCCGCAAGTAGTCCGCGTAGCGACGGCCGCAACTGCGCCGCATCGACGGGCGGTCCTTGTTCCGCGGCGAGATTAACTCGATCGCCGCCACGACGAAGGAGTTCCGCACGACGGTCAACGTCACCTCCTCCTCAATCGTCGCTACCTCGGCCTCGAAGTCCGGCGCGGGGACTGCCGCGAAGTTGCTCGCCATCGCCGCCTCGGCGTGAGCCGCCGCAAGGACCGCCACGTCCGACTGGATCGGCTCCACGTCCACCGCGATGAAGTCGTTCGACCCCACGATCGCTTCGTACCCTGGGGGCAGGTTCGCCTTCAGGTCCCGGGCGATCTCCGTCATCCAGTAAAGGTGGACGGTGCCCCAACGCTTGCGACCAGCCCATTCGTGTAACGCCATGTCAACGCCCCTTCTTCTTTTTCTTCCGGTCGTCGGCGCGCTGCTTGGCCGTCTTCCGCGTGCCAGTGTCGCCCTTGGTCTTGATGTTCGCCATGCCGCCCGGCTGGAAGGCCCCGGCCTGGCCCATGCTCGACATCATGCGCATCTTCTGGAAGATGTTCATGCTCGCCATCTGCTTCATGAACCCGCGCATCTGGTCGAACTGCTGCAGGAACTTCTTGATCTCCGGGGCCGCGATGCCCGACCCCGCGGCGATACGCTTGCGCCGCGACTGGTCGATCAGGTCGGGGTCGAGCCGCTCCTTCTTGGTCATGCTGTCGATCATGCCCTGGATGCTCTTGACGGCCTCCTCGGGGTCGGCGTCCTTGGGCATCATGTCGGCCATGCCGCCGGGCATCGCCTCCATCATGCTGCGCATCCCCCCCGCCTGGGCGATCATGCCGAACTG
The DNA here is from genome assembly GCA_043744775.1 of Fimbriiglobus sp. Lineage (GTDB taxonomy): Bacteria > Planctomycetota > Planctomycetia > Gemmatales > Gemmataceae > Fimbriiglobus. The sequence goes on from JAYTUC010000046.1 coordinate 20,870, forward strand.
CTGGCGGAACTGCTCGAGCGTGAACGTGCCCTTTTCGAGGGCCTTCTGCTGCTTCTTGAGTTCGTCCTCGCCGATCTGCGACTGAATCTTGCCGATCTTCTCGACGATCGACATCATGTCGCCCTGGCCGAGGATGCGGCCGGCCATGCGCTCCGGGACGAAGTCGTCGAGCTTGTCGATCGTCTCGCCCATGCCCAAAAACTTGATCGGTACTCCGGTCACGCCCTTGATGGAAAGGGCCGCCCCGCCGCGGGCGTCGCCGTCCATCTTCGTGAGGATGCACGAGTTCAGTTCGAGGGCCTCGTGAAACGCCTTGGCGACGTTGGCCGCCTCCTGGCCGATCATCGCATCGACAACCAGGTACACTTCGTCGGGCTTGACGACCTTGTCGATTTGCTTCAACTCGTTCATCAAGGCGTCGTCGATCTGCAACCGCCCGGCGGTGTCGAGAATCACGCTATCGCAAAGTTGCCTCTTGGCTTCGGCGACGCCGTTGCGGCAGACCTCGACCGGGGTCGTGCGCTCGGTGTAGACCGGCACGTCGATTTGCTTGCCCAGGACTTGCAACTGCTCCACGGCACCGGGGCGCTGCAAGTCGGCGGCGACGAGCATCGGCTTGCGGCCGAGGTTCTTCAGCGTGAGGGCGAGCTTCGCGGCGGTGGTCGTCTTGCCGGAGCCTTGCAGGCCGCAGAGCATCAGCACCACCGGCCGGTCGCCGCGGCGGGGGATCTTGTGATCGACCGGACCCATGAGCGCGACGAGTTCCTCGTAGACGATCTTGACGATCTGCTCCGAAGGGTCAACGCGGGCCAGCACGTCCGCGCCGACGGCCTTGACCTCGACCTTGGCGATGAAGTCGGTGACGACGGTGAAGTTCACGTCGGCTTCGAGCAGCGCCTTGCGGACTTCGCGCAGGCCCTCGCGGATGTTGTCGGCGGTGAGCCGGCTGCGGCCGCGGAGTTTCTTGAGCGCGTCGGAGAGTCCGCGGGTAATCCCTTCGAGCATGACACGGCACCGGCTGGGTTCGGGGGCGACAGTTGCGTATTGTATCCCCCGGCGAGCCGGAAGCGTCAGCGCCCGGAGTGTGCCCCACGAACGCCGTCAAGAACTCCGGTCGCTGACGCTTTCCGGCTCGCCACGGAGTCCTCCCCATGCGCTTCGCCCTCTTGATCCTGCTCCTCCCCGCGACAGTCCGCGCCGACGACTGGCCGCAGTGGTTCGGCCCCCAACGCGACGGCGTCTGGCGTGAGACCGGGCTAATCGCGAAGTTCCCCGCCGGCGGGCCGAAGGTCGCCTGGGAGGCCAAGGTCGGCCAGGGCTACGCCGGGCCGGCCGTCGCCGGCGGGCGCGTCTATGTGATGGAGCGCTCCGAGGAGTCGGGGCAAGTGCAACCGAAGAGCGCGTTCGACCTGCCGGTGCTCAAGGGCGTCGAGGCGCTGACCTGCTTCGACGAGAAGACCGGGGCGAAACTCTGGGGCCAGTCGTACCCCTGCAATTACAAAATCAGCTACGCCGCCGGCCCGCGCTGCACGCCCAACGTTGAGGGCGACCGCGTGACCACCCTCGGCGCGATGGGCGACCTCGTCTGCCGCAGCGTCAAGGACGGCGCGGTAATCTGGCAGGCGAACTGCGTCTCCGACTTCGGCGGCCGCGTGCCGCTGTGGGGCTACTCCGCCCACCCCCTCATCGACGGCGACAAGCTCATCTGCCTCGTCGGCGGCAGCGACGGCCGGCTCGTCATGGCGCTCGACAAGCTCACCGGCAAGGAGCTTTGGCGGTCGCAGTCCTTCGACACCGGCGACTTCGGCTACGCCAACCCCGTAATTGCGACCCTCGCCGGCGTGCGGACGCTGGTGATCTTCCACCCGAAGGCGCTCGTCGGCCTCGACCCGGCAACCGGCAAGAAGTTGTGGGGCGTCCCGATGGCGGTGAAATTCGCGCTGACCGCCCCGCAAGTCCGCGTCCAGGGCGACCGCGTCTTCACGACGACCTTCTACGAGGGCAGCCAACTCGTCGAGGTGACCGCCGACGGCGCGAAAGTCCTCTGGAAGAGTAAGGCCAAGGGCGAGAAGCCGGCGCAGACGGCCGACCTGAGTTCGATCATCTCGACGCCGCTCTGGAAGGGTGACACGATTTACGGCGTCGATAGCTACGGCGAACTCCGCGCGATCGAGGCGGCGACCGGCAAGCGGCTGTGGAGTACGATGGCGGCGACGCGCGGCCCGCTGACCCCCGACGCCGTGAAGGCCCGCGAGACGCCGAGCGAGACCGCCCCCTGGAGCGAGCGCTGGGGCAACGCCTTCCTGGTCGAGAACGGCGACCGCACGGTCCTGTTCAACGAGCAGGGCGTGTTGATCTTCGCGAAGCTGTCGCCCACGGGTTACGAGGAGATCGACCGCGTGCAAATCCTGCCGCCAACGAACAAGTTGGCCGGCCGCCCGGTGGTCTGGATGCACCCGGCGTTCGCCAACGGCCGAATCTACGCCCGCAACGACGAGAAGCTGGTGGCGGTCGAGTTGAAGTGACCGGCAGTCCGAAAGGCGAGCCGGAAAGCGTCAGCGACCGGAGTGCTTAAGGCTAAGACTCCGGGCGCTGACGCTTTCCGGCTCGCCGCAGCGCTTCCGGCTCGCCTTTGCTCATTGACGGATTACCCCGCAGAGCCCCCCTGGGTTTCCCCGCAATCAAAGTTGGCGTCGAGAACTCCGGGCGATGACCTTTCCGGCACCAAGAGAGATTTGCCCATGACCGACACCCCGAACGCCACGCTGCCCCGCACCCTCGGCCCCTGGATGGCCGGGGCCATCGTCGTCGGGACCGTCATCGGCTCCGGGGTGTTCAAGAAGCCGCAGTACGTCGCCGACCGCGTCCCGGAGTTCGGCCCGGCGCTCGCCGTCTGGGTGCTGGGGGGGGTGCTGGCCCTGCTGGGGGCGTTGGCCCTGGCCGAGGTCGCGGTGATGTTCCCGCGGGCCGGCGGCAACTACGCCTTCCTCAAGGTCGGCTACGGCCGCTTCATGGCCTTCCTGTGGGGCTGGGTCGAGTTCTGGATCATCCGCTCCGCCTCGATCGCCGCGCTCGCCGCGATGTTCGCCGAGGGCCTCAACGACGTGCTGCGGCAGTCGCTGCAACAGCCCGAAGTCTTCACCTTCTGGCAGCGACAGGGCTTGGCCGTGGCGACCATCGCCGTCCTCGCCGCGGTCAACTCGCTGGGCGCGCGGGTCGGCGGCGGGGTGCAGATCGTCATCACGACGGTCAAGGTCGGCTCGATCCTCGGCATCATTGCCTTGCCGTGGCTCGTGCTCTCCCTCGTCGAGAACCCGCCGCACCCGCCGAAGCTCTCGAACCTCGGCCCGATCTGGCCGGCCGACTGGTCGGCCTTCGATGTCGGCAAGTTCGGCGCGGCCCTCGTGGGTGTGCTGTGGGCCTACCACGGCTGGATGAACATCGGCCCCATCGCCGAGGAGGTCCGCCGGCCGCAGCGCAACATCCCCCTCGCCTTGTTGGGCGGCGTCACGCTGTTGATTGCGATCTACCTGGGCGCGAACGTGAGTTACTACCTCGTCATCCCCCGCGCGGAGATGGTCGAGGTCCGCACGACGGCCGTTTCGACGGAGTTCGCCCTGCGGCTGCTCGGCCCGGTGGGGGCAGTCCTCGGCTCCGCGGCGCTGATGCTGTCGGTGTTCGGGTCGCTGAACGGCAACCTGCTCGTCGGCCCGAGGCTGCTCTTCGCTATGGCCCGCGACCGGCTCGCCCCCGAGTCACTGGCCCGCGTGACCGCCCGGACGCGAACGCCGGTGATCGCCTTGGCCGTGCTCTCCACCTGGGCGAGTCTAATCGTCGTGCTCGGCGGGGCGCTGACCGCCTACCGCCTGCCGCCGCTGGGACTCGGGTCGCTCACGCTCGACCTGAACGTGCCGGCCAACAAGCCGCTGTACGACGTGGTCACCGACTTCGCCATGTTCGGCGCGGTGACCTTCGAGACGCTCGTGATCGCGGCGCTGTTCGTCCTGCGGAGCAAGTACCCCGCCGAGTCGCGGGCGCTGCCGTACCGCTGCCCCGGCTACCCGGTCGTGCCGGCGCTGTACGTCGCGATCATGGCCCGCGTGCTGTTCAACATGTTCGCGACGCCCGACCAGCGCACCGAGGCCCTCGTCGGCGTCGGCTTCATCCTCGTCGGCGCGCTGGTGTACGCCGCCGTCTACGCCCGGCGAAAGTGACGGCAGGTTATGGAGTACCGCACGCTGGGCCGCACCGGGCTGCGCGTATCGACGCTCTCGCTAGGCGGCGCGGCGTTCGGCGGGCAGTACGGGGCCGTCACCGCCGCGGACGTGGGCGCGACCGTCGATGCCGCGCTCGACGCCGGGGTGAACCTCATCGACACGTCGGCCTTCTACGGCGCGGGCCGCAGCGAAGAACTGCTCGGCGAAGTCCTCGTTGGTCGCCGCGAGCGCGTCATCCTCTGCACGAAGGCCGGCCGCTTGACGCGCAGCGAGTTCGACTTCACGCCGGCGGGGATGCGCGCCTCCGTCGAAGGCTCGTTGCGGCGACTGCGCACCGACCGCGTCGAGATCCTGCTGGCCCACGACATCGAGTTCGCCGACGACTTCGAGCGCGTCTTCACCGAGACCGCGGGCGTCCTGCACGAGTTGAAGGCCGAGGGTAAGTGCCGCTACGTCGGCATGTCCGGCCTGCCGCTAGGGCTGCTGCGTCTGGCGATCGAGCGTTGCGAACTCGACGTGGTCATCTCGTACTGCCACGCGACGTTGCAGAACGGCCGTTTACTGAGCGAACTGCTGCCGACGGCGGCGCAGTACGGCGTCGGCGTCGTCAACGCCTCGCCGCTGGCGATGGGCCTGCTCACCCCCGGCGGGCCGCCGCCGTGGAACCCCGCGCCGCCGGCGGTCCGCGCCGCCTGCCGCGCCGCCGCCGACCACTGCGCCGCCCGCGGCGTCAACATCGCCACGCTCGGGATGCAGTTCGCCTTCGCGCAGCCGTCGATCCCCACGACCCTGACCGGCACGTCGCGCCCGGCCGAGTTGCACGCCAACCTCGCCGCGATGGCGACCCCGCCCGACCCGCAGTTGCTCGCCGAGGTGCTGGCGATCCTGGCCCCCGTCCAGGGCCAGTCGTGGCCGACGGGGAACTGGCGGGGGCCGACGTGATTCGACGCCTCAAAGACTTCGCTGCGTCGGCACTGCTCCGGGCCGCCTGCGTGTGCCTGTCGCCGGGGCTGCTCATTCTCGGTCGCTCGTTGCGGGCGAAGGCGCTGGGCTTGCGGATGCTTCTGATCGTCTGCTGCGCGCCGACGGCGATCGGCCTCAACACCGCGTTGTTGACCGGGTTTTCGCCCTCGATGGATTTCGTCAAAATACTGCTCCTCTGCATCGGCCCGACGATCGCACTTTTCGTTCTGCTCGAAGTCGGCCTGAGAGGGACAGGCCCGCGCCCGTGGATCGACTTCCCCGTCGGCTGGTCGGCGATCAAATACGGCCCCGCGATCGGCGGCAGCTATGCCGAATCGACCGTCGCCATCGAGAACGACTTCCTCGGCATGGCCGTCGGGCTGATGACGCGGCTCAACCCGCTGCTCAGCCGCGCCCAGGCGGCGACCATCCGTGACACACTGGCCGACGACTTCGAGGCGATGGCAGAGCGGCCGGAACTCGAACGGCTGCCCTCACTGCTGTGGTGGGCCGGCGGGCTGCCACGGCACGGCATCCGGGTGCGTGGCCCGTCGAATGGGCAGGCCTTCGTCTACGTCCCGCCGCACGTAGCCGGGGCGAAGTTGCCGCTGGTGGTGGTCTGCCACGGCCACGGCGGCAACCCGCTCGTCGGCTGCCTGCCGTGGGAGGCCCTCGCCGACGACCTCGGCTTCGTCGCCGCCTTCCCGACGTTCGGCTACGGCAACTGGGAACACCCCGACGCCGCCGCCGCAATCCTGCGCTGCCGCAAGGCCGTGACCGAGCGCTTCGCCGTGGACGGCAGCCGCGCCGTGCTGGCCGGCGTCTCACAGGGCGGCTGCGGCGTCACCCGCGGGGCGACAGCGGCGACGTGGGCCGGCCTCGTCTACGTCTCCCCGACGATGGAGCCGCCCCGCTTCGACGCCGACTTCGCCGAGTGGTGCCGCGCCCCGGTGCTGGTCGCGCAGGGCGGCCGCGACATCAACGTCAAGCCGCGCACCGTCGATGCCGGCGTCGCCGCGTTGCGTGGCTTGGGCGTCGCGGTGACGTACGTGCAAGACCCCGACGCCGACCACTTCTACTTCTTCGAGAAGCGCGCCGAGTTCGCCGAACGCTTCCGGGCGTGGTGGCCGTTATAATCCCCGGACGTGCCCGACCACTCACCCCCGGAGGCGAATCATGCCGCCCCCCAAGCGTCGCCCGACGGACGAAGTCGCCCGCCTCGGCAAGGAGATTTATATCCGGCTGGTGCGGCCGAAGTTGGTCGCCGCAGACGACGGCAAGTTCGTCGCGCTCGACATCCTGACCGGCGACTACGAAATCGACGACGACGACGACTACCAGGCGATCATGAAGCTCCGCACCCGCAGCCCGGCGGCCGAAATCTGGCTGGAAATGGCCGGCGCGTTGACCGCCTACAAGATGCGGCGGACATTGTGATCCGTGGCGTCTTCACGGCTCGCGGCGAGGCATTGGTCGCACTCCGAGTGAGGGGGCCGGACGGCTTCGAGATTTGCGTGGAAGCCGCGATCGACGCCGGGTTTAACGCATCGCTCATACTGTCCCTCGAAGAGGTCGCGGCACTCGGCTTGCCTTGCGAGTCGAGTAGCGAGGCGATTCTCGCCGACGGGGCAGTCGCCCGGTTCGATGTCTACGCCGCGGAAATCCACTGGGGTTCTGCCTGGCGACCCGTCGCCGTCTCGGCCGTCGGCGACGAAGTCCTCCTGGGGATGCGACTCCTGGCGGGCCACCGGCTGCGGATCGACGCGGTGCCGGGCGGCCTCGTCGAGATCACGCCGCTCCCGTGAGCTTCCCGCCTGGGGGGGGTTGGTCGGGGCCAGGGTGGCCACCCGGTCAGCGGGCGGGGGGTAGGTCCGGGGGGCCTTCCCAAAGGACGGCCCCGGCCGGGTCGGTGACGCGAATGTCGCGGAAGCGGGCGGCCGCGTCCCAGGTCCGCAGCCCGACGCGCCCGCGCGGGTAGTCGGCGTCCCGGTGGTCGTACACCAGCACCCCGTCGAGGGTACACTTCAGCCGGTCCTTGCGGACCGAGACCGCCAGCCGATACCACCGGCCGGCCTCGAACGCCATCCGGGTCGGGGCCACGTCGCGGGACCAGTGGCCGCGGGCGTGCTTGTTGAGTTCGTGCCAGGTGCCGTTGTAGCCGCCGATCTGGAAGCCGTGGTAGTTGCCCAGGCCCTCGGCCCGGAAGTACAGGCTCGGCCCCTCGCGGCCGGAGTCGGTGCGGGCCTCGACCGACACGTCGTAGTCGGCCCACTCCTCGTCGCCGAACCAGAGGTGCGCCGTCGTCGTGTTGCGTTGGGCGAGGTCCTGGCCGACGACCTTCCAGTCGCCGGCCTCGACCCTGGCCAGACGGCTGACCGGCGGGCGGCCGAGGTCCCGGAGCGGCGACCACGCCCCCTGCGCCGGGGCGGCCGCCTTCGGCAGCGTCACCTCGACGTTACCCTGGGGGTCGATCCTGGCCGCCGCCCCGTCCGGGACTTCGACGGTCGTCTCGCGGCCGTCGTCGCGCTTGATCTTCAGGACGATCGCCCCGGCGAAGGCCGCGGCCAGCGCCCCGGCCAGCCCGGCGGCCACCCAGGCCCGCCGGCGCGGCTTCCGCGGCGGGGCCACCGAGTACGTCGTGGTCACCGCCGACTCGGGGCCGGCGGGGCCGTGGAGCACCATCGCGACGCCCGCCGCCGTCTGTGGCCGCCCCGCCGGGCGCTTCGCCAGCAGCCGCGCGATGAGGTCCGAGAGCGCCAGCGGCACCTCGGCGAGCGTCGCGGCCGGCGGCGGGGTGTGCGTGGCGATCTTCGTGAGCACCGCCATGACCGTCGTCCCGGCGAAGGCGCGGCGGCCGGTACTCGCCTCGTACAGCACGCAGCCGAGGCTGAACAGGTCGGCGCGGTGATCGACGGGGTCGCCGGCCGCCTGCTCCGGGGCCATGTACGCCGGGGTGCCCATCACGGTCCCGCTCTGCGTGAGGTGCAGCCGCCCGGAGTCGTCCGGCCGGGCCAGGCCGAAGTCGAGCACCTTGACGCGGCCGGTGCCGGCTTCGAGCCAGATATTAGCCGGCTTCACGTCGCGGTGGACCAGCCCTCGCGCGTGGGCCGCCGCCAGCCCCAGCGCCGCCTCGCGGCCGACGCGCGTCGCCTCCGCGGCCGTCAGGTGCCCGTCGCGCTCGAGGCGGTCGGCGAGCGTCTCGCCCTTCAGCAGCGGCATGACGATGAACGGCACGCCCGACTCCTCGCCGACGTGGTGGATCGCAACGACGTTGTCGTGCTCGATGCCGGCGGCGGCGCGGGCCTCGCGCAGGAACCGCTCGCGGGCCGTGGGCACGGCGGCGGCCTCCGGCAGCATGACCTTCAGCGCGACCTCGCGGCCGAGCTTCTCGTCAGTCGCCAGGTAGATCGCGCCCATGCCGCCGCGGCCGAGCACGCGCAGCACGCGGTAGTGCCCCAGCCGGCCGAGTTCCCCCGGTGCTGCGGGCGGGCCGAAGCCGGCGTCGGCCGGCGGCGCGGCTTCGGGCAGCGCGGCGGTCGTGTCGCCGGCCAGCGAGGTCTCGGGGAGGCTCGCCGCCGTCTCGGTCGCGTGTTGGGGTGTGGTCAGAGTCGTCATGTGGGCGGTCCCCGGTTAGGGTTACCGTCGCATCATCGCCGAGACGTGGGGAACAGGCAAGTCATAAACGAACAACGAAGGAGTCGCCAGGCTGACTTGGTGAGCCGTCGGCGTAAGCCGGTGGTTTCCGGGCGTGTGCAGGTCTGGAAACCCCCGGCTCACGCCGACGGCTCGCCAAGTCAGCGTCGCCCCGTTTCGGCGATCTCGCGCAGGGTCACGCCGGGGGACGGGCGGTGACGCGGCAGCGTCGTGAACAGCACCACGCTGTCGAGGTCGCCGGCGACGGTCGCGGGGAACTCGTACTCGCCGTCCACCGGGACGCCCATCGGTGCCCCCGGTAGTGTGAGCACCCAACGCGCCGCCGGGTCGGCGAGTTCGTAGACGCGCAGGGTCCGCCGGGCGGGGTCGTAGCCGAGGCGGCTCACGTCGGGCCGGGCCGACTCCGGCTGGGCGTCCGGCCCCGCCGGCGGCTCCGGCGGCGTGCGGACCGCCAGCGCGTCGGGGGCGTGGCCGTCGGCCGGCGCGCCGCGCGGCGACGCCTCGCAGCCAACCAGGGTCAGGGTCATCAGGCCGACGAGCGTCCGTGTCGGGGTCATGGCGGGCGTCCCTCCGGGAGCCGAGGAAGAGGTGCGTCCACTGTACCACGCCGGCCGCCCCACGCGAACCCTACGGCTTCGCCACGCGCCCGGCGAAGAGGATCGCCTGCGTCGCGTCCTCGACGATCAGGAACAGGAACGGCCGGTCGGCCCGAATCTCCACGACCCGCGGCAGACTCCTTGCCGTCACAGTGGCCCCCGTCGCGGCCGCGGCGACAGTCCCTTGCTCATCGACCTCGACGACTGCCTCGTGAATCACGGCCCCGATGAACAGCTTCTCGCGCTCGGTCATGCCGGTAAAGTCCGCCTTGGCCTCGTCGAATGCCGACGGCATCCCCATCTGCTCCAACGCTTCCCCGAGCCGCGACTTCCCGGTCACCTTGAACTTCGGCAGCGTCAACATCACTTCGCCTTTGTGCAGCCCCGCGCGCCACTTCGCCACCTGCTCCGCGGTCAGCTTGGCTTCGACGGCCGTCAGGCCGGTCAGGTCGTCGGGGATAACCAGCAGCATCGACTTGGTGTCGCCGCGGTACGGCAGCCGCACCACCTTGACGCCGTCGCCCTCGAAGAATGCCGCCGGGGCGGTGCGGCTCATTAGCCGCGCCGGGACCGTCTCGGTCGGCGTGACGTGGAACTTGCCGTCGGTCGTGTCTTTGGTCAGGAACTCGTTGAGCCACGCCCCCTTGAAGTAGATCGCGTTAGTGAGCACCAGCCGCGTGTCGCCGCTCAGCACGCCGCCGGGGATCAGTTCGGGAATCTTGCCCTTCGTCTGGTCACCCACCCAGCCGTTGATCGTCTTGCGCGACCCCTCGGTGTCGGCGACGTAATCGACCTCGCGCAGCCCGGCCGCGTAGTTCGCCTGCGTCAGTGTCAGGAACTCCGGCCGGAAGCCGTAGCCGCGCTGGCCCCACAAAGCGTTGGCGACGTGGAACTCCGGCAAGCCCTTCGTGCCGTCGCCCTTCAGTCGCCACGCCAGGTGGGCCTGCGCCGGGTGGACGCGCTCGCCCAACGCGGTGAAGCCCAGCACCGTCGCCATCTCGACGGCCGTATCGCCGCGCGCGCCAGCGTAGGTCATCGCGAGCGCCGCCGAGACGCTGTACGGCGAGCAGGCGACGTTGCCCGGCTCCGCGGCGAGCCGCTTGTACAGGTCGATCGCGAAGGCGTTGCCGCCCTCGACGAGCGCCTTGGCGTCCGCCGGCGGCACGGCGGGCGGCTCCGGGGCAGCGGGCGCAGTGCAACCAGGCACCGCCAGGGCTGCGACGGCGGCCACCATCTTGAAGAGTCGCGTCACGGGGCACCTCGGTTCGTGCGGGGAGGACTGCATGGTAACGCCAATCGACGCCGGGTCCTTACGCCGATCCGCCGCGATTCGCTAAACCGTACCCCATGCTCGCACGCACCCTGCTCGGCCTCGCCCTCGGCAAGCGCCTCCCGACCGTCGATGGCGACCTCGCCGTGCCGGGGATACGCGGGCCGGTGACGATTCGCCGCGACAAGTTCGGCGTGCCGCACATCGACGCGGCCCACGACGCCGACGGCTGGTTCGCGCTCGGCTTCTGCCAGGGCCAGGACCGGGCGTTCCAGCTCGAAACCAACCTCCGCGTCGGCCGGGGGACGATGGCCGAACTCGTCGGCCCGCCGGGGCTGGGCATCGACCGGCTGTCGCGCCGCATCGGCTTCCACCGCAGCGCCGTCGAGCAACTCGAAGTCATCTCGAAAGTGGCGACCGACACCCTGGCGTCGTTCTGCGCGGGCGTCAACGCGGCGCACACGCACGGGCTGCCGAAGAAGCCGCACGAGTTGGCCATCCTCGGCGGCGAGTTGACCCCCTGGACCCCCGCCGACGTGCTGGCGTTCCTCAAATTCACCTCGTTCCTGCTGCCCGGCAACTGGGACGTCGAGTTGGCCCGCCTGCGCGTCCTAAACGCCGACGGCCCGGAGGCGCTGCTGGCGCTCGACCCGACGTGCCAGGCCGTGCCGGGCGAGCGGATGCTCTGCGTCGCGGCGGTCGTCGAGGCGTTCGCGGCCGAACTCGCCGACTTCCGGAGGGCCGTCCCGACCGGCGGCGGCTCGAACAACTTCGTCATCCGCGGCGACCGCACCGCCTCGGGCTTGCCGCTGCTCGGCAGCGACCCGCACTTGGCCCCGATGGTGCCCGCGCCGTGGTACTTGGCGCACGTCCGCACGCCGAACTTCGCGGTCGCCGGGGCGACCTTCGCCGGCACGCCGACGTTCTCGATCGGGCACAACGAGGCTGCCTGCTGGGGCATCACCGCCGGGCTGACCGACAACACCGACTTGTGGCTCGAACCGGCCGGCCCCGACGGCCACCCCGAGGGCGAGCGCCGCCGCGAAGTGATCGCCGTCAAGGGCGCGGCCGACCACGTCGAGGAGGTGACCGTCACGCCACGCGGCCCGGTCATCTCGCCGCTGCTCGACGGCGCGAGCGTCGCCATCTCGATGCAGGCGGTCTGGCTGATGAAGCTGCCGGTGGACGGCTTCCTGGGGGCGCAACTCGCCACCAACTTCGAGGACTTCCGCCGGCCGTTCGCCCACTGGCCGGGGCTGCCGCAGAACGTCGTCTACGCCGACCGCACCGGCGCGACCGGCTACCAGCTCGTCGGCCAACTCCCCAAGCGGCGGGGATCGACGGGGCTGCTGCCGATGCGGCCCGACGCCGCGAGTTGGGAGGCCGACTTGGTGCCGTTCGAGGCGATGCCGCACCTCGTGAACCTGCCGTATTTCGCGACGGCCAACTGCGCCCCGCCCGTCACCCCCGCGTCGGAAGGCACCTGGCTCGGGGCGGACTTCGTCGAGCACTACCGCACGACGGTCTTGACCGAAGAACTCTCGACGCGCTCGGTCGGCTGGAACGTCGAAGACTGCCGGACGCTGCAAAAGAACCTGCGATCGAAGCCGTGGGAGCAACTGCGCGATCTGGTGCTCTCGCTGGCCCCCGGCAACGGCGACCTGAACGAGGCGCTGGCCCTGCTGCGCGCCTGGGACGGCCACCTGCGGGCCGACAGCGCTGCGGCAGCGATTTTCAGCCTCTTCCTGATCGACTCGACGGTCGAGTACGCCCGGCGGGTCGCGCCGAACTCGTGGCCGGCGGTGGTCGGCGGCGACGGCGACCCGCCCCTCGGCCAGAGCCTGTTCGCCGAGCGCACCACCGGCCCGACTGTCGCCCGGCTACTGGCGACCGCCCCGCGCGAGGCGATGCGCGAGGGGCTGGCGGCGGTCGTGCGGCGGCTCAAGACGAACCACGGGCCGTCGGCGATGTGGTGGCAGTGGGGCGACCTGCGGCCGCTGCACGTCACGCACACAATTCTCGGCAAGCACTGGCTGCTGAAGGGGGCGTTCAACCTGCCGAGCGTGCCGGTCGGCGGGGACGCGAACACGGTGAGCCAGGCCGCCGTCCGCCCGCTCGCGCCGCTGGAGCCGACGTGCAACTTCGCCAACTTGCGCATGGTCTTCGACTGTAGCGACTGGGGCGAGACGCGCCACGACCTGTGCGGCGGCCAAAGCGGTAACCCGCTCTCGCCCCACTACGACGACCTGTTCCACCTGCGTCAGCGCGGCGACGCCGCCAAACTCGCCTGGACGCACGACCAAGTCCTGAAGGCGACGAAACACACCTTGCGACTGACGCCCGGCGGGTCGTCACGGTCGTGACGGTTGCGCCGCCGGCAGAACTCCCGCGACCGCCCGGCCCGGCAACACCCCGCGTCCCGACGATCGCGCGTCGGCCGATGGTGGGGGCATGAGTACCTTCTACGTCTTGCCGCCTCGCGAAGTGGTTGAGCACCGGCTCGCCGCGCTCACCGAGGCGCTGCTGCCGGGCCTGCCGACCGGCCCGCACGCCTGGGCGAGCCTCGTGGCCGCTTTGACCGCCGGCCGCGACACTTTCGTCGTTCACCGGGAGGAGTTGCCGCGCCTCGGCGACACGCTCACCGACCTGATCGAGGGCTACGGGGCGGCGGCGGGGGATCGCGTCGTGGAAGTTTCCGGGGGAAGCTCGCGGAGTTATGCGATTCCCCAAAGTCGCGCGGCCCGATAGTGTAATACCCAGAGCGACCCCCGGACACCCGCCGCGAAGCCGACCCCCATGCCCGACGCCACCGACAACGACCCCTGGGCCGACCTGTACGCCGACCTCGGCGTGACGGAGAAGCCGGCCCGGCCCGCCGCCGCCGCGCACGCCGCCCCCGCCGACGAGGCCGCGACCGACGAGTCGGCCGAGGGCGAGGAGGGCGACGACGACTCCGACGAGGAGGCCGGCGACGGCACCGCGACCGCCGAAGACGGCACGCCGAAGAAGCGTCGCCGCCGTCGCCGCCGCGGCAAGAAGAAGCCGGGCGAGGAGGGGGCACCCGGTGCCGAAGGGGCCGGGCAACCTGGCGACGACACCGAGACGCCCGAGTACGGCCGCCACGCCGCGCAACCGGCCCCCGCCCGGCAGCCCGCCGCGGTCGCCCCGACCGGCGACTACGAGAACGACATCGACGCGGACGGCGCGGCCGCGCCCGCCGAAGTCAGCGCCGAGGCCGAGCGTCCGCTTGAGGGAGCGACGACCGAGATGACGCGCGAGCTGATCGCCAACTGGAACGTGCCGTCGTGGGAAGAGCTGGTCACCGGCCTGCACCGCCCGAGCCACTGAGTGAATCGGGCGTGTCGGGCAAGCGACGGGGCGTCCGCCGCCGTCTGGGAAGTAACGCCGCGGACCGGCCGACAGTCTTGGGGACGCTGACACTGGAGTTGCCCGCCGATGGCCGACGCCGTGATCGACGTGGTGGGCATGGAAGACCTGCCGCAAATCGTGGACCTGTACAACCAGATCTACCGCCCGGCCCGGCCCATCGAGTCGTTCCGCCGCCGCTTCGTAGGCCGGTACAACGTGCTCTCGCTGCTGGCGAAGATGGACGAGAAGCCGGTCGGCTTCTTCATGGGCTTCGAGTTGAAGCCCGAGGTCTTCTTCGCCTGGTTCTACGGGGTGCTGCCCGACGCCCGCCGGCTGGGGGTGGGGAGCCAACTGATGGAGGCGGCGCAGGGCTGGGCGACGCAGCACAGCTACGAGGCGATCCGCCTGGAGTGCCACAACCAGCACCGGCCCATGCTCCACCTGGCGATCGACCTCGGTTACGACGTGATCGGCATCCGCTGGGACCAGGAGCGGGGCGACAACCTCGTGATCTTCGAGAAGGCCCTATCGTCGTGAACCCCGCCGGCCGGCGGCGCGTCTCTGGGTTGCCGTCGCCGACTCGCCTTGCCAAGGGCCGCGGGTCGTGTAACTTGAGGGCGTATTGCCGGGGTAGCTCAGTGGTTAGAGCGGTCGCTTCATAAGCGATAGGTCGCCGGTTCAAACCCGGCCCTCGGTACTCGATCGGCCCCCCAGGAAACCGGGGGGCTTTTTCGTGGGCCAACGGCTCGGGGGGTCCTGCCGATGGCGTTTCGCCGCCAGACGCCCGAAATCGACGGAGACCGAACGGAGGCTTGAGCCGGCGTCGCGTGGGCCTCGAATGCTGAGATGCACACCCCGCGTCGAGTCGGCCGAAGTCGATTCCGAGGCGTCACTGTTTCGGCCGACTCCAGGCAACGGCTTGGCTCTAGGCCACCACGCCGAGCGAGCCGAGTAGTAACGTCCACCGGTCGCCGGTTGCCGCTTCGCCGAGCGGGCGAGTCGCAGGGATCGGGTGCCGCCTTCAGCGCGGGTCCGGGAGGGTGGCGAGGAGGCGGAAGACCGTCTCGGGGGCGACCGGCTTCACGAGGTGGGCGTCGGCCCCGGCCTCCGCCGAGTTGCGGCGGTCCTGCTCCTGGCCCCACCCGGTCAGGGCGACGATGTGGACCGCACGGCCCCAGTCGTAGGCGCGGATGCGGCGGGTCGCGTCGAGGCCGTTGAGCCGCGGCATGCCCACGTCCATCAGGATCAAGTCGGGGCGGAACTCGCCGGCCGCGGCGACCGCTTGCAGGCCGTCGTAGGCGGTGCGGGCCTCGTGCCCCGAGAGCTCGAGGAGTGTCGCCAGCGAGTCCGCGCCGTCTTCGTTGTCGTCCACGATTAGCACCCGCCAACGCCGCGGAGCGTTGGCTTCGGCGGTCGGCTCCGGCGTCGCGGCGGGCGTCTCGGGCGGGAGGGCCGGTAGCCGGACCGTGAAGGTACTGCCGCGGCCCTCGCCGTCACTCGCGGCC
>JAYTUC010000047.1:0-10665 GCA_043744775.1 Fimbriiglobus sp.
GGGCCGGCTGCGAGAGCCGTAACCCGCTCTCACCCAACGGTTGTGATGGGTGGTGTTGGAGGGTCACTAACGATTGCGGTTCTGTTAACAATGTGCATACGCAAGTTGACATAGTATACAATGAAAGTACCGGAATAACAAAGACAACAACAACAATTACGACGACGATCTCCTGCGAATGCCTTCCTACCGGTCCGATCCCCCCGGTAATCCCTCCTGTGAATATCGTCATACCGCTCCCAGGCATTGGTGGGGATAAGATCGATTTCGATATCGATTTTCCTTGGTAAAGGTTCGATTCCCGAGCAACAGCAACTGTTTACGCGGCAAGATTAACAATATGTCGCATTTTGTTGACATGAAAAATTAAGAGCATGATATGGTAAAGTTAATTACTTTTATGTTTTTATTGTGCGTGATGTGCCCACTCCAGGCGGACGACGATTTGAAGAGTCGTATCACTCAGTCGATTCTGCGGAACGGGTTCTACCGGGGTAGGTCGATTTCTTTTCAGGCGAAGTGTGCCACATTCGCTTTGAATGGTAAGCAAGAAATGTCTGTGGCGGAGTTCGATAAACTCGCATCGCGTCAACACGTCACACGGTTCAAAGTCTGGACGGACGGGCCTAACACGGTCGCCGAGTCCGACATGTACGCTTTCGCGATTACGCCACAGCGTTCATTCGCGTTGTGTCGTGACGATGCCAATTCGCCATACTCCATTTTGGCTGTCTCCGAAATCTTTAGTGACGACAGTCACGCCGCCGAACTCAAAACTGTCGCAAGGACTATTGGCAGCGGCTTTAGCGACCTTCTTATCGTCAACAACCTAGCGTTCGCACCGGACGTGTTGAGCAGTCACTACAAGATTAACGCCGTGACTGACCTGCCGGAATGTCTTCGGAGATATGACTACCAACAGATCAAACCGTTCCCTGGGTCCGAAGGGTCATCGCTCGACCGTGGGTATCAGATTCGCAAAATTGACAACGATTTTTCTATTCACGACTTCGAGATGAACTTCACGACAGCAGGTGGTAAAATTTCCTCGACACTTCATAATAAGTATCGGTTCCACCCCTTTGACGACTCCATCGGCACTCGCCCATTGTATTTTTATAGAACATTGTCGAAAACGACAGATCATTCTGGGAGAATCTGTAACGCCTATAAAGTAGCAAATTATATTGACTATAAGCTGACTCCCTTCCCGACCGAGCGCCTCGAACTGGCCTACTACGGGCTGCCCGATCCTTACGCGCCGGGGGGTCTGAGCCGACGCTGGAAGATTCTACTCGTCGCGGCCGCTGCGATCACGGCGTTACTCGGGCTGCGCTACGCCTGGCGACGACGGGTCCGGGCGAAGGCCGAGGTTTCGCGGGCCGGGTTCACGCTGGTCGAACTGCTGGTTGTGATCGCCATCATCGCCGTCCTGATCGGGCTGCTCATGCCGGCGGTGCAGAAGGTCCGCGAGGCGGCGGCGCGGGCGTCGTGTACCAACAACGTCAAGCAACTCGGCTTGGCGATCCACAGCGCTGAGTCGGCCGCGGGTCGGCTACCGACCGGGTTCCGCCCGATGCGGCCGGGCCAGACGTTGGCCTACAGCGGCTGGACGCTCGAAGTGCTGCCGCAGCTCGAACAGCAGGCCGTCTACGACGCGGCGGTGCGGGCTTATGCCGTCCAGTCGGTGCCCTTCAACGCGGCCCACGTGGTCGGCTTCTCGGCCCTCGTCAAGGCGTACCAGTGCCCGTCGGACGACCGCGTGAGTGCGACGCACGTGCCGCAGGGTGCCCCGATCCCCGTCGCCTTCACGAGCTACGTCGGCAACTCGGGCGTCAAGCCGGACCTCAGGTCCGGTGTCTTGTACTCGGTGTCCGCGACCCGCTTCACGGACGTCCTCGACGGCACCTCGCAGACGCTCATGCTCGGCGAGCGTCCGCCGCCCGACAGCTACCGCCTTGGCTGGTGGTACGCCGGGGACGGGGTCGATGACTCCGGGTCCGGGGCGATGCTGCTCGCCCAGCGCGAGGTCGATTGCCCGTACCTGCGCGGCACGCGGCCGCCCGGCCCGTACCACTTCGAGCGCGGCAAGACCCTCGACGAGTGGCACGCGCTGCACTACTGGTCGCTGCACCCCGGCGGGGCCAACTTCGCTTTCTGCGACGGCTCGGTGCGGTTCTTACGCTACGAGGCCGACGCGATCCTCCCCGCGTTAGCGACGCGGGCTGGTGGGGAAATCGTCGAGATCCCGTAGCCCCTCGGGGCACGCCGTGGCGAGAGGCGGCTTACGAAGAATCCCCAGGTCCCCCACCGCTGGCAAGCCTTGCCAGCGGTGGGGGACCTGGGGATGTGCGCTGACTCGGGGGACTTTCGTCCCCCGCTCGCCGTTGCGTTACGAGCGGAGCGTGCGGCTGAGGAGCATGCCGGCGAGGAAGCCGACGAGCACCGACTGCACCGGGTACTTGCGGACCATGTTCGACAGGTCCTTCGTGTAGTCGTCGAGGCGCTCGGCGCTGGCGTCATAGGCCTCGGTGGCGTAGCGTTGGGCCTTCTGGCCGACTTCCCCGGCTTCGTCGGCGAGGTGCTTGAGGGCCTCCTTGCCTTCGTGGGCGTACTCGCTGGCCTTGTCGGCGATCGTGCCGAGCGTCGAACTGGCCTGGTCGGCGGCACCCTTGGCCTTGTCGCCGGCCTTGTCCGCAGCGTGGCTAGCCGTGTTGCCGGCCTGCTTGGCGGCGTCATGGCCGTAATCGACGACACCCTTGGCGGCGTCGGCGGCCTTATCGATGCCGGTCTTCACGTCGCCCTTGGTCGGCAGGGTGGGCATGTTCGAGTTGTTCATCGCGAATCCTCAACAAAGGGTTTACGTCGGGCGGGTGCCCAACGGGGGTTGTCACGACGAAGAAAGTTATGCACTTGCCGTGCCAACCGGCACGCCCGCGGCCTGCCGGTCGGCGGCGACGTTGCCAGCAATCGCCGCCGTCGTCGAGACGCCGGCGAGGGCGACCGCCCTCCAGCCGTTCAACTCGTTGTGGGCCGCTTCGAGGGTCGTGTCCACGACATCGGCCCCGCTCTTGAGTAGCTCCTCGGCTTGGCCCCCGGCGTCGTCGGTCCAGCGGCCGATCAGGATTTTCAACTTGGGAAAGCGGCTGCGCAGTCGCTTACTCGTGTAGCGGGCGTGCGACACCCCGCCCGGCGGCAGCGAGCCGATCACCACCACGTGCGGGTCGAACTCGCTGACCGCGTCGGCGATCTCCGACGCCAGGGCACTCGCGGCGACGAGCTTCACGTCCCACTTGTCGGCGGGCAGGGTTCGGGCCAGCACGTCCACGGTCAGGCCATCGAGGTCGTCGCGGGCCGAGCAACCCAGCATCCGCACGTGGCCGGGAGTCGCGGCGGCCGGCGCGGCGAGTTCCTCGAAGTTGTGGTCGAGCGCCGCCCGCGCGGTCTTCAGGACGCGCGCCTCGGTCTCGGGGTCGAGTTCCCCGGCCTCCTTGGTTTGGCGTACGGCCGCCAGCGCCGGCAGGAACGCCTCGTCGAAGTGCTTCAGCGGCGACTCGTCGGCCTTGACCGCGGCCTCGACGATGCGGGTCGCGTCGTCCTCGTTGCCGGCGATGAGCCGCTGGTACATCAGCATCCCCGGCTCCAGGGGCGGCTCGGTGCCCAGCAGCACGTGGAAGAAGTTTAGCGACGGGCTGTACTTGCCCATGACCAGCAGGCACGTCGTGATCGGCCCCGACAGGATCAGGCCGATCGGCCCCCACAGGAACGACCAGAACGCCGCGGACACCAGGAGTGCCACCTCGCTCGCGCCGAGGCTCTTGCCGTACAGTTTCGGCTCGACGGCGTTGTTCGAGAAGAGTTCGAGGCCGCCGAACAGGCCCAGCACGATCAGCGGCTGCGACAAGTCGTTCGACACCACCGCGGTGAAGAACAGCGGCGGCAGAATACCGATCCAGGTGCCGATGTAGGGCACGTAGCGCATGATGAAGCCAATGAAGCCCCACAAGAGCGAGTACTGGATGCCGCAGAGGTACAGCCCCGCCGAGACGATCAGGCCGAAGCTGGCGTTGACCAGGAACTGCATGAGTAGGTAGTGGCTGATGCGCTGCGAGGCGTCGTCGGCGGCGCGGGTGGCGGTCGTCATCTGGCCGTCGCCGATGAGCCGCATGACGCGGTCGCGCAGGTCGTCCTTCGCCAGCAGGATGAAGACGACGAGCACCGCCGAGAACGCGGCGAGGCCGAAGACCTCCGTCGCCGGCCCGAGTACCACAGTCAGCCGGCTGAACCAGACCGGGCGCGACGGCGCGAGGACGACTTCGGCGGGGGCACCGGCCTGCTTCTTGGCCTCCGCCCCCAGGACGGCCTCCTGAATCTCCTCGACCATTTTGCCCAGGCTCGACTCCTTGCCGTCGCCGGCGAAGCGGTTCTTGAGCTGGTCAATTTTGACCTTCACCCGGTCCGAGTCGTCGGCCATCGTCTTGCCGAGCGACGCGAGCTGTTGCGTGATGATCGCCGCGGTGCCGACGACCGCGACGAGGGCCACCGTCACCACGATTAGCACCGACGCGGTACGCCCGAGCCGCCGGCGTTCGAGGATGAGCACGAGCGGGTTCAAGACGAAGGCGAAGAACACGGCCATCGCCAGCGGGATGAACACCGTCTGCGCCCAGTAGAGCATCGCCAGGACGAACGCCAGGGTGACCACCGTCGAGAGCGTGACCAAGGCCCGCTGCCACGGCAACTTGTTGGGCGAAATGTTCTGGCCGTTGAGCATGGCGGCTCCAGGGGTGGGGAGTTAGGATCTGGCGACGCGGTGATCGAAGCAATCGCAATGCCGCCATAACTTGCCCGCGGCGCGACGTGTGCAACGGCAGCAGACGCACGCCACTCGGACCCCCGCGCCCAAGGCTGAACATGGAACGCCTGCGAAGGATTTACGGACTGCTCCGCGACACCGTGGACGGCTTCCTGGACGACAACTGCTCGATGCTCGGGGCGGCGCTGGCCTTCTACACCGCGCTGTCGCTCGCGCCGATGCTACTGATTTTCATCGGGGTGGTGGGCATTGCCTACGGCGGCGACGACGCGGGCGCGCAGGACAAGGTCATCGCGCAGACGCAAGAGTACGTGGGGAAGGAGGGTGCGCAGGCGGTGGAAGCGACCCTCTCGAGCAGCAAGTCTAAAACCGGCGGCGTCGTCTCGACCGTGATCGGGGTCGTGAGTGTTCTTGCCGGGGCAACCGGGGTGTTCTCCCAACTCCAGGAGGCGCTCAACATCATCTGGAAAATCGACCCGCCGCCGAAGGTCCCGACCAACGCCGGGTTCCTGGCCAAAGTCTGGGCGCAGGTCCGCAACCGGCTGCTGTCGTTCTCGGTGCTGTGCGGCCTGGCTTTTCTGATGCTCGTGTCGCTCGCGCTGAACACCGTCATCAGTTACTTGAAAGGCTGGATGCCCGGCTCCCTGGGCCAGTCGGCGGCGTTGGTGCGGGCCGTGGACGTGACCCTCTCCCTCGGCCTGGCGACTCTCCTGTTCGCCATGATCTTCAAGGTGCTGCCGGCCCGCAAGATCACCTGGAGCCGCGTCATGATCGGGGCATTCGTCACGTCGCTGCTGTTCAACGCGGGCAAGTTCCTCATTGGCCTGTACCTCAGCCAGACGGCCGCCGGGTCGTCGTTCGGCGCGGCCGGCTCGCTGATGGTGCTCCTGATTTGGATCTACTACTCGACGCAAATCCTGCTCTTAGGTGCGGAGTTCACGAAAGTCTACTCGAAGCAGTACGGCGGCATGCCGGCCCCCGAGCCGGAGGTGCAAGTCTAAGGCACTCGCACGGATACGGACGAAAGACGAATCACCGCAGAGGGCACATGAGGGCGCGGAGAAAAGCATGAAGAGAGCTAAAACCGGAGTGGGCTTCCCGCGCGGGCTGTTCGCTGGGGTGGCAACATGCGGCGAAGCGTTTTGAGCACGGTTCGGTGCCTTTCTCGCCTTTGGCCTTTCTCATGTGCCCTCATGTGCCCTCTGCGGTGGATTGTTTTCTCCGCGCGTCTGCGTCTCCGCGGCGAAACGGTTTTCGAGGGGATTCTCGCACCTGGTCCCCGGCACGCGATGTGCTTAACTTCGCCCCGTGATCCCGCCCAACCCTGACTGGAGACCCCCATGCCACGCGACGACCGGCCGGGTTTAACCCCACCGGACTACCGGGCCAATGGCAAGTCGAGTTTCCCCTTCGTCGGCCTCATCGGCGACGTACTCGGCGACGCCCGCAACCTGTTCCTCGACCACGGGGCCTTGCTCAAGAGCGAGATGAAGCGCGAGGCGACCATGGCCGGGGCCGCCGGGGCCGCGGTCGCTGTCGGGGCCGTGGTCACCGCCATCGGCGTACTCTTGCTGCTGATCGGCTCGGTTTACCTGCTGCAACACCTGACCGACTTGCAGTTGTGGGCCTGCTTCTTCATCAACGGCGGCGTCTTCTTCCTGATTGGCGTCACGGCCCTGTTCTTCGGCGTCCGCCGGATGACGAGCGTGAACGTTGTGCCCGAACGGACCCTGAACTCCCTGAAGGAGAGTGTGCAATGCCTAGTGAATCTCCGGAGCTGATCGAGGAGCGCCTGCGTCAGCAACGCAACTCCTTGACTTCCAAAGTCTCCGACCTGACTCGCGAAGTGACCAACTCCGTCCACGAGACGACGGACAGCGTGCGTAGCACGATGCACTCGCTGCACAGCGGCGTGAACGACACCTTCTCGACGCTCAACGGCAGCCTCAACGAGACGATCCACTCGTTCGTCGGCACCACCACCGATGCCGTCGATGTGCGGCCGCAGATCCGGGCGAACCCGCTCGCCTGCGTCGGCGCGTCGCTGGCCGCCGGCCTGATTGCCGGACTACTCGTCACCCGCAAGTCGCACCCGAGTGGCGTCCCGCAAGCGTTCGCCTCGCAGCCGAACTCGTTCGGCGGCACCGCTCAGACGCATACGCCGTCGTGGATCGACGGCCTGCTCGACCAGGTGGCCCACGAGGTCAAGAAGGTCGCCGGCGAAGTGATGACACTGGCGGGCGACCAAGCGAAACGGAGTATCTCGTCTGGGGTGCCTGATCTCGTCAACGGCCTGCTCTCGCGGGTCGCCGCGGGCGGCGAACGCCGGGTGTAAGTCGAGCAATTGCAGTAACTCTTGGCGAGCCGGACGCGTCAGCGACCGGAGGTCGAAAAACCTCCGGTCGCTGACGCGTCCGGCTCGCCAAGAGGTCACTTCTTGGCGGGAGGCGTCGGCAGGGCCGGTACGACCGAAACCGGTGGGGCCGGCACGGTGCCGCCGAAGATGCCGCCACCGTTCATTCTGCCCGAAACTTCGTCGGGGTACTCGGGTTTGAGGCTGCCGGGGTTACGGTAGTAGTTGATGCCGTCGGTCAAGTAGCCGGCAGGCACAGCTAACGGTTTGTGTTCGCGGCCAAACAATTCTTCGTTCACCTTCTTTTGCAACTTCTCAGCGTTCTCCGGCGACGTGAGGTAGTAAACGTTGTTGCGGAACACGAGCTTCAGTCCCGCCATGTCTCCGAGGATTTCGAGGGCTGTATAGAGACGCACGTCGTCGAAGGTGACGCTGACAAGTGCATTCTTGCCCTGTTCAGCCTTGTTGAAATCGACGACGATATTGGCCCCAGTAAGCCGGCGAATTTCGCGGATCGCATCCTTCAAGGGCTTGTCTTCTAGTGCTAGAGATACAGATTCCCCCAGCGTTTGTTCCATGATTATCGACTGAGGAATGGCTTTTGTTTGTTCAGCATCGCCAACAGAATTCGGTAGCACCGCTGGACGGTATGCCGGTCCGATCAGAACGACCCCGTCGCGGATGCGGTAGCAGATGCCGACCGGCGACGCGTTTTGGTCAGACTGGTTGTAGGTCATTTGCGTAGTTGTATCCGTCAGAAGGTCCGCTACAGACATACCCGTCGTTACCGGGAATTTGAGCTTGATCTCGTAAATGTTGAACTCAGGACCAATTGGCGCGAGCCTTAGGTAGGCGGACAGATCGACACGAGCACTGACACCGTACTCCTTGCGAATCCAGGTCAGAAACTCGCCGAGCGTAATGGTTTCGGGCACGTTAGCGACCGGCTTCGCCAACTGAGTTCGCGTCTGCGCTTCCGTGGTGGCGACAACGGCCACCGGTGTGTCGGCCGGCTTCGCTTGCGCGTCCAGCTTCTTCGGCGGAGCCGCCTTCTCGGCCTTCGGGGGGCCGTCGCCGCCGCCTTGGGTCAGGCCGAACCCGGCGGTTGTCACAAGACCGCCGGCGAGCAGGGCCGTGGCGACGAGTTTGGTCAGGGTGGTCATGGTCGTGCTGACTCCGTCCGCAATAAGGGTGAGGGTCGTCGGGGGGCTGGCCCCCGTACCGTACTGAATCGCCGCCAACCAACTGCCGTCCGCCAGCGCCGGCCAGCCGCCGGCGTCGGCCCCAAGCTTCGGCAGCGCCGCCTCGAAGCCGGCTACCGCCGCCAACCCGACGCCGCGCCGTAACAGCCGCTGGCGCAACTTCGCCTTGGCCGCCGCGAGCCTCGAATCGACGGTGCCGCGCGGGCAGCCCAACGCCTCGGCGGCCTCGGTGTTCGAGCGGCCCTCGACGGCGCACAGCACCAGCACCGCGCGGAACTTGTCCGGCAATGCCGCGAGTTCCTCCGCGACGATGGCCCGCTCCTCGCGCCCCGCGGCGTCGTCCGGCCGCCGCTGCGGCACGTCGGCCGGCAACTCCGCCGCCGGGTGCCGGGCGTGGTGCCGGCGGACTTTCAGCGCCGTCAACTGCGCGACGCGCACCAGCCAGCCGGCGACCGACTCGCGGTCGCGGATGCGGCGGGCGTCCCGCGCGAGCACGTAGAAGACGACCTGGAAGGCGTCGTCGGCGTCGGCCGGGTTGGTCAGCCGCGCCCGGCAGACGCCGTAGACCGCCGCGCCGTGGCGGGCGACGAGGGCCGCGAACGCGCCGGGGTCGCGCGCCTCGGCGAAGCGGGCGAGCAGGTCGGCGTCGCTGCCGGCCGGCGGGGGGGGCGAGTCGCCGCGCCACGCCGGCCATCCATCGGGTGGTCATGCCAGTACGTTCCCAGGGGGGGTGGGAATACTTCAAACGAAAAGCGAGAACATTTTGCCGCGGAGACGCAGAGGCGCGGAGAACGGCAAAATCCGAATTCTTGTTAAAACCAAATCTTGCGTTTTGGTATTCTCCGCGCCTCTACGTCTCCGCGGCAAAATGTTTTCTCGTAGCGTTATCCGCCGATCGAGTGCATCGTGCGACTGGGCTTTACGAAGTCGGCGTCGTTGAAGCGGTGGCCGGGCCACTTCGCCCCCACGTTCGCCCGCAACGCCGCCGCTAATTCGTCGGGCCACGGCGTCGGGCGCAGCAGCGGCTTGATGTCGAGTTCGTCGAGCGCGAAGAGGCAGTTGCGCAGCTTGCCGTCGGCGGTCACGCGCAGGCGGTTGCAGCGGTCGCAGAAGGGCCGTGACACGCTCGCGATGATGCCGAGCTTCGCCCCCGTGTCGGCGTACTCGAAGTCCATCGCCGGCGCGGCCGGGTCGTAGTCCGACGCCGGCGACAGGGGCGCGACCTCGGCTTCGAGCCGTTCAAGGAGTTCGTGGGCGGGGACGACTTTTTCGCGCTCCCACGAGTCCGCGCCGATCGGCATGTACTCGATCAGCCGCAGCTCGAAGCCGTGGCCGCGGCAGAAGTGCGCCAGCGGGGCCAGGTCGTGCTCGATGAAGCCGCGGATCGCCACCGCGTTGACCTTGATGCGCTCGAAGCCGGCCCGCTTCGCCGCCAGCAAGCCCTCGACGACCTGCTCGACGCCGTCGCGCCGGGTCAACTCGCGGAAGCGGCCGGGGTCGAGCGTGTCGAGCGAGACGTTGACGCGCCGCAGCCCGGCGTTCACGAGCGCGTCGGCCTGCTTGGCGAGCAGCAAGCCGTTGGTCGTCAGGCCGATGTCGGCGAGGCCGGGGATGTCGCGCAGCATCGCCACAAGCGTCGGCAGGCCGCGGCGCAGCAGCGGCTCGCCGCCGGTGAGCCGCACCTTATCGACGCCCAGCGGCACCGCGACGCGGACCAGCGCGGCGATCTCCTCAAACGTCAGCAGGTCGTCTTTGGGGAGGAAGGTCACGTCCTCGGGCATGCAGTAGGTGCAGCGCAGGTTGCAGCGGTCCGTCACGCTGATGCGGAGGTTGTTGTGCCGTCGGCCGAAGGTGTCGATGAGCGGTGGCTGGTTCATGGCGAGGATCTTTTCCGTCAGGGGAGCAGGTCGATGACCTTCACGGCAGCGCCCGGCAGGGCGAGCGGGGCGACGCTTTGTGCAGGGTCGAATATCGTCACATCGTGGTACCGCGAGCGACGCTTGCGGTTTGGCAGGATCGTCGGCATACGGAGCACTTCAAGCTGTCGATGAACGAGGTTCACGATCCAGTATTCGGGAATGCCAGCGGAGGCGTACAAGATCGCCTTGCGATTTCGGTCGTAGGCGAGCGACGTGTCGCTGATTTCGACCACTAGCAGCGCCGTCGTCGGATGGTCGCGATAGTCGCGCGGCTGGCCAACCACCACCGCCGCATCGGGTTCGGGCATCGACCGGCGACCGAGCCGCAGCGGCATCTGCATGCGGATCCAATGGCCCTGCCCGAACGCCGCCGCC
>JAYTUC010000048.1:0-10656 GCA_043744775.1 Fimbriiglobus sp.
GACCAGCGCCCACTGCTCGTCGGTGATGTCACTGGGGTAGGGTTGGGTTCGCATGGGCCATTTTACGCACCCCATCACCCCTTATGGGACAGTCACTAATGCGAATCCTCGCCGACTCCGGCATCCTGCTGCGGCTTTTTGAACTCGGCGACCCGCGGACGGACGCGGTGGTGCGAACCGTCGTCGCGCTCCAAGACCGAGGCGACATCCTCGTCACCGCCGCCCAAAACGTGGCCGAGTTCTGGAACGTCTGCACCCGCCCAGCCACCGCCCGCGGCGGCTTCGGACTCAGCTTCACCGACACGGAACGGCGGCTCGAGGAGGTGGAGGGGACGCTTACCCTGCTCACCGAGTTGCCCACGACCTACGCCACCTGGCGCGGCCTCATCGTCTCGCATCGGGTCCAGGGCAAGCAGGTCCACGACGCGCGGCTCGCCGCGCTGATGCTCAGCCACGGCGTCACGCACATCGTCACCCTCAACGGCCGCGACTTCACCCGCTACCCTGGCCTGACGGTGATCGACCCGCTGACGGCCTGATGTCTGGCCATACCCCACACCCGATACCCGAGCCGCGCATGACCGACTTCCGCTTCGAGTCCGACAGCATGGGCCGCATCCGCGTCCCGGCCGGCGTCTACTACGGTGCCCAGACGGCCCGCTCGCTCACGCACTTCGCCATCGGCACCGACACCATGCCGCGGCCGCTCGTCCGGGCGTTCGGGCTGCTCAAGAAGGCGGCGCTCTCCGTCAACGCCGACCTCGGGCTGTTCCAGCGGAAGCCGGGCGACAAGCTCGACGTGGCGGCGAAGTTGACGCACCTGCACGCCGCGGCCGACGAGGTGATCGCCGGTACGCTCGACGCCCACTTCCCGCTGCGCGTCTGGCAGACCGGCTCCGGCACGCAGACCAACATGAACGCCAACGAGGTCATCGCCAACCGCGCCACCGAACTCGCCGGCGGCACCTTGGGCGACAAGACCTGGGTCCACCCCAACGACGACGTGAACCTGTCGCAGTCGAGTAACGACACCTTCCCGACGGCCATGCACGTCGCCGCCGTCGAGGAACTGACGCACCGCCTGATCCCCAGCGTGACCGCCCTGCGCGACGCGTTCGCGCTCAAGTCGGCGGAGTTCGCCGGGGTCGTCAAGATCGGCCGCACGCACCTGATGGACGCCGTGCCGCTGACCCTCGGCCAGGAGTTCGGCGGCTACGTCGCGCAGCTCGACGCCGGCCTCGCCGCGGTCCGGTTGACGCTGCCGATGCTGTGCGAACTCGCGCTCGGCGGCACGGCCGTCGGCACGGGGCTGAACGCGCACCCGGAGTTCGCCGCGCGCAGTGCCGCCAAGATCGCGGCGTTGACGGGGCTGCCGTTCGTGACCGCGCCGAACAAGTTCGCCGCGCTCGCCGGGCACGAACCCCTCGCCTTCGCCAGCGGGGCGTTGAAGGCGCTCGCCGGGGCGCTGATGAAGGTGGCCAACGACGTCCGCTGGCTGGCGTCCGGCCCGCGCTGCGGCCTCGGCGAGTTGACGATCCCCGAGAACGAGCCGGGTTCGTCGATCATGCCGGGCAAGGTCAACCCGACGCAGAGCGAGGCCCTCACGATGGTCTGCGTGCAGGTCATGGGCAACGACGCCGCCATCGGCTTCGCCGCGTCGCAGGGCAACTTCGAGCTGAACGTCTTCAAGCCGGTGATCATCCACAACTTCCTGCACTCGGTGCGGCTGCTCACCGACGCCTGCCGGAGTTTCCGCGAGCACTGCGCCGCCGACGTGCCCGAAACCGACTACGAGGCGCTCGAGTACGCCGTGAGCCGCGACACCGGCATGGTCGAGGTCGATCAGTCGCGCCTGACGGCCAAGCCCGGCGGCAAGCTACGCGTCGGCATCGCGGCTAACGAGCCGCGGATCGCGAAGTTCCTACACGAGTCGCTGATGCTGGTGACGGCGCTCAACCGGCACATCGGCTACGACGCCGCGGCGGCCATCGCAAAAGCCGCGCACCACCACGGCACGACGCTGCGCGAGGAGGCCCTGAAGCTGGCCCCACTCCTGAAGGACGGCACGCCGCTGACGGGGGCGAAGTTTGACGAGGTGGTCAACCCCGAGGCGATGACCCGACCGGGGTGACCGAGAACGAAATACGATTCACCGCAGAGGGCACATGAGAGCACATGAGAAAGGCATCAACCCAAGAGAGCTAAAACCGGAGCACCGCGCTTGCTGAGGTTTTAACTCTCCTCGGTTTTTGCCTTTCTCCGCGCCCTCATGTGCCCTCTGCGGTGAATCCTTGCTTTACTAAGCCGGGACCGTTTCCAGCACCGAGGCGAACTCCGTCACCCCGCACCCGAAGTTCACCTCGGCCGCCAGGGCCGCGTAATCGACCGCGCCGGGGCAGTTCGGGGCGTAGCCGAAGATCGACTGGCCGAAGCTCGGGCACTCCGCCAGCTTGATGTTGCGGCGAATCTTCGTGTCGAACACCCGCGCCGCCGCCCACGGCACGCTCAGCCCGCGGCTCTTGTCGAGGAACGCCCGCAAGTCGCCGACGACCTCTTGCGCCAACTTCGTCGCCGCGTCGTAGAGGCAGACCACCACGCCGGTGACCTTCAACTTCGGGTTGATCCGCCGGCCGACTAGCGCCGTCGTCTCGAGCAGTTTCGACAGGCCGTGCAGGGCGAAGAAGTGCGGCTGCAACGGGATGAACACCTCGTCGGCGGCGCACAGCGCGTTGAGCGTCAAGACGCCGAGGCTCGGGCCGCAGTCCATGAGCTGGTAGTCGTCGCCGTCGTCGGAGTGCGACAGGGCCTCGCGCAGGATCACCTCACGGCCGACGACGCCGGCGAGTTCGACTTCGGCCGCGGCGAGGTTGATGTCCGACGGGATGAGCGTCAGGTTCGGGCCGACCTGCCGGCGCACGGCGTCGATCGATTTGCCGCCGACGAGTACGTCGTAGATCGACGGCGCGGTGCCGTCCGGCTCGACGCCGAGGTGCGTCGTGGCGTGGGCCTGCGGGTCGAGGTCGATGACACTCACGCGGGCCCCGGCGCGGGCGAGGGCGGCGGCGAGGTTGACGGTGGTCGTCGTCTTGCCGACGCCCCCCTTCTGGTTCAGCACGGCAATTCGACGCATCGCGGCCCCCTCCTCCAAGCGACTCTTGAGGCCGTATAGCGGGCACGCCGCGCCGGCGGAAGCCGAACCGCCGACGCCCCGCGGGCCGTTGACGCGATTCCGGGGTCCGCCGGCGGAAGTCCGTTGCGGACGCCGACCCGCGTGGCCACGATGGGAAGCCGAACGCCTCGCCGTTCGACGCACACGAGGGTACGCCGTGAACGTCCTGGCAACGCTGTTGATGGCCACGGCTTCGGCGACGGGGCAGGCCGGCCCGACCGAGGCCACCGTCGCCGCCGCCATCGCGGCGATCTCGAAGCACCCGTGCTTCGAGGCGAGTTTCGACACCCGGCAATTTAGCGCGCTCGACGCGAGCGAGTATGTTCCGCTCCCCGGCGTCGGCGGCGCGGGGCTGGAAGACCGCCTGACCGACGTGGCGGGGCTGGTCCGCACGATCAACGCGGCCGTGCCGAAGGCCGTCTTGCGGTGGCGGGAGGCGAGTCGGTGCGGGGCGAAGGTCAACGTCACGACCGTCAGTCGCGACGGGGTTCTTACCAGCACGTTCAAGTTCGACGGGGACAAGTTGGTCCTGCTCGACCACGACAACAAAGTCCTCAACGTGTCGAAGGGTGACGGCAGCTTCGCCAAGACAAGACTCGAGTCCGTCCACAACTCCCTACCGGCGGAGTTGTACGGCGAGTACCTGCGCACGGGCACGCTCGTCCGCCGCGTGGGTGCGACGACTCTCTACAAGTCCAAGGACGGCGACTACGCACTCCACGACGACTTGGGCCGCCTCCACCTGAGCCTCGTGCGGTTGGCCGAAGACAAGCAGCTCGTCCTCGAACTGCTGACCTATCGGGCCGGCGACACCTCCCCGCACCCCGACCTGAATTGGGAAGTGCGGGTGACCGAAGACTGGCGGATGGTCAGCGCGGTTCTCACCGACGCGATCACGTTCGCGGCCGCGCCGTGCGAACTCATGGACGCGACGAAGTTAGCGATACCGCTCGGCACGGACATCATCGACGGCCGAGCGGGCACGGGGGAGCTGACCGTGGTCCGCCTGGGCGGCGCGTTCGACGACGCGGACGAAGCCATCCAGTCCGTCGAGACCACAGCACCCGTCAAATCGCGGCGTCCGTGGTGGCGGGTCGCCGTGGGGGTTTTGGCGGTGGTATCCGTGGCCGTCGCCGTGGCGATCCGTCGGCTCCGATGGAGGTCCGCCGGACGCCAGGCCGCGCGGGGGACGTAAGTCCTCCGAGCCGCCCCGCGCGGGGGACTCGGCTATCGGCCGGCGTTGGGTCGCGGTACACTCGCCTGCCCCGACCCCCCGGACGCCCCCATGCCCCCGCCCTGCGACGCGCCGACGGTCTCGCTCGTCGTGCCCTGCTACGACGAGGAGGCGGCGTTCCCCCACCTGCGGGCCGCCCTCGAAGCCCTCCACGGCGAACTCGCCCCGCACTACCGCGTCGAACTCGTGCTGATCGACGACGGCAGCCGCGACGACACCTGGGCCGCCATCGCGGCGTTCGCCGCCGCGCAGCCGTGGGTCCGCGGGGCGGCACTGTCGCGCAACTTCGGCCACCAGGCGGCGCTCACCTGCGGCCTCGGGCTGGCGACCGGCGACGCGGTGGTGAGCCTCGACGCCGACCTGCAAGACCCGCCGGGGGTCGTCCGCGAGATGCTCGCCGCCTGGCAGGCCGGGGCGGATGTCGTCTACGCGGTGCGGCGGTCCCGCGCCGGCGAGACGCGGTTCAAGCTCGCGACGGCCAAGGCGTTCTACCGCGTCGCCGGGCTGCTGGGGGCCGGCCACCTGCGGGCCGACGCGGGCGACTTCCGGCTGATGAGTCGCCGCAGCCTCGACGCGCTGCTGGCCATGCCGGAGCGGCACCGCTTCCTGCGCGGCATGGTCGGCTGGGTCGGCTTCCGCACCGCCGAGGTCCGCTACGACCGCGCGGCCCGCGTCGCCGGCTCGACCAAGTACCCGCTGCGCAAGATGCTCCGCCTCGCGGCCGACGCCGTGGTGTCGTCGAGCACCGTACCCCTGCGCTTCCCGTACTACTTCGCGCTCGCGGCGTCGGCGGCGTGCCTCGGCTACGCGCTGTACCTCGTGGGCTTGCACTACGTCAGCGGCGAGGCGTTCGTGCCGGGCTGGTTCTCGCTGATGGCCGCGGTGATGGCCTTCGGGTGCCTGAACCTGTGCTGCCTGGGCGTCGTCGGCGAGTACCTCGGCCGCATCTACGAGCAGGTCAAGGCCCGGCCGCTGTACCTCGTGCGCGACGCCGTCGGCCCGCCAACTCCCCCCCCGGCGGGACGCTCATGACAGGTGCCCGACTGTGGCGGGGCCGCGCACTCGCTCTGCTGGGTGGCCTCGCCGTGAGCTTCTCGCTGGTCAGCCACTTCTGGCCGCACGACGCGCTGCACCTCACCCGCACGCTCTGGTACGTCGCCGTCGCGGCCAGCGCGGTGGCGTTCGCGGGGCCGGTGGGCGTCCTGGCGCGGGCCGGCCGGCGCGTCTGGGCGGTCGAGACGCCCGGCGGCCGGTGGCAGGCCCTCGCGGCTTGCGTTGGTTTCGGGGCGCTGCTCAACGCCGCGGCGGTCTACCGCTTCGGCCTGTGGGACGACGACTTGTGGCTGCAAGCCCCGCCGGTCGTGGCCGCCCTTCGGCCGGTGCTGTGGCTGTGCGACGCCGCGGTGTTGGCCGCTGGCCTCGGGGCGCTGCTCACACTCGCCACCCCGCCGCGCCCCGCGGCCCCGGCGACGCCCCGCGCCCCGCTGCTGCGCGGCCGCGTCGGGCTGGCGGCCGTCGCCGTCGTCACGCTGGCGTGGGTCAACGCCGCCGTCTGGCAGTTCGTCGCGCACGAGCGCACGGCCCACTACTGGGACTTCGCCGGCTACTGGCTTACGTGCAGCGCCTACGCCGAAACCTTGGTACGGTCGCCGGCCGACGGCTGGCGGCAATTGCTCGAGTCGTTCGCGGTCAGTGACTACACCCTCTTGCCGGCGCTGCCGCCGAGCCTGGTGCTCGTCGCAGCGGGGGACGGCCGTCTCGCCTACGAACTCGCCGTCGCCAACCTCTACGGCGGCGCGGTCGCCCTGGCCGCCGTCGCTGCCGTCGCCTCGGTCGCGCGCGGCGTCGGCCCCGCCGGCGCGGCGTGGGTCGCGGGGCTGGCGGCGACCTGCCCCGTCGTCTGGGACCCGACCTTGCGCGGCTACCTCGACCTCGGCGGCGTTGCCCTGGCCCTCGCCGCCCTCGGCCTGTACTTGGCGCGGCCAGCGGCCGAGTTGCGCTGGCAACACGTCCTCGCGCTCGGGGCGACGCTGGCGACGCTCTTGTTGTTCCGCCGCTGGTACAGCTTCTGGGTCGTCGCCTTCGTCGCGGTCGCGCTGGCCGAAGCCGCACTCACAACGCTGCGGTCGCGGGCGTTCCGCCTCGGCGACTGGCGGCCGGTCGTCGTGGCCGGCGGCGTGGCGTTCTTCCTGTTCGCGTCGGTCGCCTGGCCGGCGGTGCGGCGGGTCGCATCAACCGACTACGCCGACATCTACGCCGCCTACCGCACCGACGCCGGCGTCTGGCCGCGCCTCGCCGACCTCGCCCGGCAGGTCGGCTACGGCTACGGGGCCGCCTACGCCGTCGCGGCGGCCGTCGCGGTAGTCAACCCCGTCACGCGCCGCGCCGGGCTGTTCGCCACCGCGATGCTGCCGGTGATGCTGGCGCACTTCTACCGCGTGCAAGACATGGGCTTCCACCACCGCATGTTGCTCGCCCCGTCGTTCCTGCTCGTGGTGGGGCTGGCCGTCGTGCCGCTTTTGAAGGCCCCGCGCGGCGTGCGGGCCGTCGGGCTGTTCGCCGGCGGCACGCTGATGCTCGCCGGGTTCGCGCTGAGCTTCGCCCCGCGACTCAACCAGACGCGCGCCGCCCTCGAACCGTGGGTGACTCGGTCGCCGGCGTACCCGGAGGTTCGCGCCGACATCGACGAGTTGCTGGCGCTGGCCGACGACGCCGCGCGCGAGGCCGCCGCGCGCGACACGCCCTTCGCCGTCGTCGCCAGCTCGGTCGCGCTGAACCAGACCCACGTCACGACGGTGCGGCAGTCGCTGGGGTTGCCGCGCCTCGGCCCGCCGCGGCAGGTCGCGCTGCCGGAGGTCGATAAGGCGTTCGGCTTCCCCAACGCCTTCTTCGAGTGCGCCGTCGTGGTGGCGACCGACCCGCCGCAGACGCACCTCCGCGCCGGCGAGCAAGTCGCGCTCGAAACCCTCGCCCGGCAAGTCTGGGCCGGCGACGGTCTGGGCGCGGCCTTCGACCGCTTGCCGCGCGTCTACCAACTGAACGGGGGCGTGCGGGCGCAAGTCTTCGTCCGCCGGCGGCCGTTCACCCAAGCCGAGGTGGACGACTTCAGCCGCGTCTTGAAGGCCGCCCACCCGGACAAGCCGTTCGTCTACCAGCCGCGGCAGGGCTTGCTCGAACCCGGCCGCTGACACCCTTGAACTCCCTCGAAAGTAGGCCCGCGGTGCCCGACGTTCCCACACCCGGCCCCGCGGAGTTCGATGCCTACGCCGTCGGCGGCTACCGGGGCGGAATGGACGACCCGCTGAAGCGCCGCTTCGGCCGCGACCTCGACGAGTTCCTGCGGCCCAAAGTCCGCTGGCTGTTGGCCAACGGCCCGGACACCGCGACGCGGCGGCTACTCGACTTCGGCTGCGGCAACGGCCAGTTCCTGCGGCTGCTGCGGGCCGAAGGTTACGCCGGCGAACTCGTCGGGGCGGACATCTCGTCGGGGATGCTCGCGGAGGCCCAGGCGGAGTGGCGCGGCGACCGGCCCCCCGCCTGGACGGCGTTCGCCCCCGGCGAGCCGTTGCCGTTTGCCGACGGCTCGTTCGACGACGCCATCGCTTGCTGCGTCTTTCACCACATCCCCCCCGCCGAGCGCGCCTTCGCCGCGGGCGAGTTGCGCCGCCTGGTGAGGCCCGGTGGCCGGCTGGCGGTGTTCGAGCACAACCCGTTCCACCCCATGACGCAACTGATCGTCTGCCGCGCGAGCATCGACCGCGACGCCATCTTGCTGTCGGCGTGGAGTTGTCGCCGGCTGCTGCGCGCGGCCGGGTTCGGCCGGGCGCGCACGCGCTACCTCCTGGTCGCGCCGCCGAACCTGCGTGGCGCGGCGGGCCTCGACCGCCGGCTGGCCCGGCTGCCGCTGGGGACGCAGTACGTCGTCGAGGCGTGGTGACGGCGTGCCCCGGCGAGCCAGACGCATGAGCGACTGGAGTCCAACGCCGTGATTCGCCGCGGGAATTGGTCGGAAGTGTCGTCGCGAAGTGGCGGAAGTTCGGGGGCACTTCCCCAGGTGGAAGTGGTGACCCCCTCGGTCTAGTTGCTCACCCAAAGCGCGGTCACTCGTCGTCCTTGTCCTTGGCCGGGGTGATCGGCTTGGCGGGCGTGACGCCGGGGGTCGTCGCCTTCGGCGGCGTGACGCCGGGGGTCGTGGTCTTGGGTGGGGTCACGTCCGGGGTCGTGGTCTTCGGCGGGGTCACGTCGGGGTTCGTGGCCTTACCGGGGGTGACGGGCGGGGTCGTCGGCTTGACCGGGGTGACGCCGGGCATCGGCATCGCGCCGCCGGTGACCGGGGGCATCGGGTTCGCTTCGGGCGGCGGGCAAGGCGTCTCGCACGGGGCCGGGCAGGCCGGGGCGGCCGGGGCCGGGCAGCAGGGGGCGGCCGGGGCGACCATCGTGCCGGTGCAGCCGCCGCCGCGCTTGGCGAACAGCTTGCCGCCGAACGCCGGGGCGTCAGTCCCGGACGCCATCGCCATCATCATCACCATGCTGAACATCGTTGGCCTCGAGTCGGGAATAGGTGGGCCGCCCGGCGTACCCGCGCGGGTCGCGAGCGAGCGGCTTGGTC
This sequence comes from Fimbriiglobus sp., assembly GCA_043744775.1. Taxonomy (GTDB): domain Bacteria; phylum Planctomycetota; class Planctomycetia; order Gemmatales; family Gemmataceae; genus Fimbriiglobus. The sequence goes on from JAYTUC010000048.1 coordinate 9,013, forward strand.
ACTACGGTAAGGATTGTCAGAGGCTGGCGAGGGGTCAAGGGAAATTGGCGAATTACGAAGTTGGTGGGGTTTGGGTCGCGGCGCGCAACCCGGCCGTCACGCGTCACCGGACCCCCAGCGGCCGAATCCCCTGAGCTGAGGCGGGCGGAATTCGTCCGGAAATTGCTTCCCCCGACGAAACGCGTTGCTTACGATTGGGGCCATGCCCGGTCGAGCGGGCAGCTCTCGGGTCCGCGGCGCGGGCCGGTTTCGCACTCAACTGAGTGTCCGTTGGGGCCGCCGGCGTCGGGGGAGCCGGGAGGGCGGGGACCGAAGTCGCAGCGTATGGCCACGAACATCTACGTCGGAAACTTGCCCTGGACGGCAACCCAAGACGACCTCGTGCAACTCTTTTCGCAGTACGGCACAGTCGAGAAGACCCAGATCATCACGGACCGCGAGACCGGCCGCTCGCGCGGCTTCGGCTTCGTCGAGATGTCCACCGAGGACGAGGCCCACAAGGCCATCGACGCCCTCCACGAGTCGCCGTACAACGGCCGGCCACTGACCGTCAACGTCGCCAAGCCGCGCGAGTCCGGCGGCGGGGGCCGGCGCGACGGCGGGTGAGAGGGCGAGCCGGAAGCGTCAGCGCCCGGAGTCCTCGGGCACGCAGACTCTGGGAGCGGACGCTTCCGGCTCGCCAGTGGTCCCTTCCCGTCTCGCTGACTTTGGCTACAATACGAGGACTACTAGCGCCTGGAGTGGCCCGCGTTCGCGGGGCCGCCTCGGGCGCTCGCCGTTTCCCTCCCCCCATCCGACGCGCGAAATTCACCCGGAGTCAGGGCCATCTATGCCGAAGGAAGAAGCCATCGAAGTGGAGGGCAAGGTCACCGAAGCCCTTGCCAACACGCAGTTCCGGGTCGCACTCGACATCGGCGGGGAGGTCATCGCCCACGTCGCCGGCAAGATGCGTAAGAACTTCATCCGCATCATCCCCGGCGACCGCGTCAAGGTCGAGATCTCCCCCTACGACCTCACCCGCGGCCGCATCATCTACCGCGCCCGCTGACCACATGCCGATGCGCTGGTTGCGTCACGACTTGAGGAAATTCCGGCCCCGGCGGCCGGTTTTTTCCTTGACCTGCCCCCCCGACCTTGCCAAAGTAAGCCCATCGCACGGAACGCGATCCCCGGCTCAAGTCTCAAGCCGGCGCAACCGACCCCGCCTCACGTCCACGGAAGGATTCCCCTATGCTGATCCAAGTCGAAGAGAAGGCCCAAGGCTGGCGCGCCCTCGCGGTGTACTCGAACGGGGACGAAGTCCTCCTGTTCGTCGGCCGCTCGTCCACCCAAGTCCGCGCCGGTTTCGAGGAGAGCTTCAAGGAGCAACTCGTCGAGGAGGAGCGCGACATGGTGACCCGCATCCGGTTGCAGCAGTGGCAGGGTGCCCCCGACGCCGGCAAGTGGCACGACAAGGCCGAACTGAAGAACCCGCTCGTCAAGGCCAAGGAGAAGCTCGAGCGCGTCGCCGCGTGACGCCGCCGAGCCGAACCCCCTGTCCCCTGGGCGACCCGCCGTCGCCTGGGGGTTTTTCGTTTGGGGGGGCCCGGCGAGCCGGAAAGCGTCAGCGCCCGGAGTCCTTCGACTAAGGACTCCGGGCGCTGA
>JAYTUC010000049.1:0-2724 GCA_043744775.1 Fimbriiglobus sp.
GACTGGTCGAAGGGCAAGGCGACACCAGCAATCGTCCGCGGCGAAGTCCCGATCGACACGCGCTCGACCGTGTACGCCACGCTCGGCGACTGGGTGCCGACGCTCTGTTGGGCGGCGGTCACGGCGGGGCTGGTGGCGCTGCGGCTCCGCCGCAGGCGAATTCTTGGCGAGCCGTCGGCGTGAGCCGGGGGTTTCTCGCGACTCCACGCGCCCGGAAGCCCCCGGCTCACGCCGACGGCTCGCCGGGACGCTACCGCTTCGCCGGGCCGTCGGGCGTCAGCCGCAGCGTCGCCTCGCGTAACTCGGCCTCGAACGCCGGCAGGTCCTGGCCGACCCACGCCTCGAACGCCGCGACCGGGTCGCCGCCGGTGTTCACCGCTTCGAGGTACTTCGTGAACTCCGGCGTGCCGAGGGCGCGGCGCTCGAAGGTCAAGTGGAACGTCACCGCCCACGACACGAGGTACGCCCGGCTCGCGTCGGACTTCTGGCCGGAGTGGGCGGCCAAGTACTGCTCCGGGCCGGCGCGCAACACCTCGGTGACCGACGGCGGCGGCTTGGCGCGGAAGAGGGCCTGCGCCCGCTCCAGGCGCTCGGCGTCGGCGTGGCCGACGCGCAACTCGCCGGCCTCGACCACGGCCGTCTCGAAGACCTGCGCCAGGCCCTCGTTGAGCCAGCGCGGCAGCTCGCCCGGCCCGCGGCCGGCGCGGACCTCCTCGGGCGTCGCCGGCGGGTAGACGCTCGTGGCCAGGTAGGAGTGGAACGCCTCGTGGTACAGCAGTGCGAAGAGCCGGCGGGTGGCGCGGTCGAACGCCAGCGAGTTCTGCCGGTCGGCCTCGCGCAGCCGGTCGCGCTCGCGCTGCACCACGGCCAAGTGCCGGTCGAGTTCTGGCTTCGACTGCCGGTACAAGACGCGCACCTCGGCCTCGTACTCGTCGAGCTTAACGCGGCCGAGCTTGTGCTTGGCGCGGCTGGCGGTGAGTTGCTCGTCGAACTCGCGCAGGTCGCTGCCGCAGACGATGCGGTTGCCGGCGGGGTCGTAGATCGCGGCGTTCAACACCTGGGGGGCGTCGCGGCCCAGGAGCTGGCGGTAGTCCTCGGCGCGGCCGGCGAGCAGGACCGTCGTCGGCCGCTCCGGCGTGCGTCGCGGCGGCAGGAAGCGCGTGAACGCGGCGTAGATTTGCTCCAGCCGCACCGCCGCGCGGCGCGTGACTTCTTCGGACGCCCCGGACACCAGCACGAAGCGCTCCGAGGCGTAACGCCGCGCCCCGGCCGGCTGGCCGAGCCACTCGGCGTCGGCGAGTTCGAGCGCGTCCATCTGCTTGCGCTCGCCCTCGCCGCGGGGGTCGAGTTCGGCGAGCTTGGCGTGCAGCGCGGCCCGGTCGGCGTCGCCGAGGCGCTTGACGGCGGCGACCTCGCGGGCGGTGAACGACGTGGTGAGGGTCATCGTCGGCCGGCCCGGCTTGCGGATGACGACGCGGAAGTCCGTCGCCGCCGGCGTCTCCTTGAGGATCAGCCCCTGGAAGCGCGCGCCGTTGCGCAAGGTCAGCTCGTCGAGCGGCCAGGCCGGCGCGGCCGCCGGCGGCTGCGCGACCGCCGTCGCCACGAGAATCGCCAGGAGGGCCAGCGGGAGGGTTCGCACGAGTTCGTCCGGTTTGGTGGTGCCAGGGGGCCGGCCCCGAGTCTATCAATTCCGGTGACACTTCGCACGAACCACTTGAGGAATTCGCATGGCCGCCGGGGACCTGGTCGTCGCCATCACGGGGGCCAGCGGCTCGCCCTACGGCGTGCGGCTCGTCGAACTCTGCCTGCGCGCCGGCCGCGCCGTCCACTTGGTGGTCAGCCCGGCGGCGACGGAGGTGTTTCGCACCGAACTCGACCGCACCGTGCACCTGAACGAGGGGGAGTTCGACCCGCACGCCCTGCTCGGGCCGGCGGCCGACGGCCTCGACCTGTCGCGCCTGCGCTACCACCACTTCCGCAACTTCCAGGCGGGCATCGCCAGCGGGTCGTTCCTCACCGCGGGCATGGCGGTCTGCCCGTGCAGCATGGGCACCGTCGCCGCCATCGCGCACGGCATCTCCGAGAACCTGATCCACCGGGCCGCCGACGTGCACCTGAAGGAGCGCCGCAAGCTCGTGCTCGTGCCGCGCGAGACGCCGCTGGGGCTGATCCAGTTGCGCAACCTGACGGCGGCGGCCGAGGCGGGGGCGGTCATCCTGCCGGCGATGCCGGCGTTCTACACGCACCCCCGGTCGATCGCCGACATGGTCGATTTCGTGGTCGGCCGCGTCTGCGACCAACTCGGCGTCGAGCACTCGCTGCTCAAGCGTTGGAGTGAGCCGGGGTCGTGACCGGCCGGGGCGACGGCGGGCGCGGTCAAGTTGGGGGGAGAGCGGTGCCGTAATCTGTGCCGATTCTTCGCATTCTCTGCGGGCAGAACGCCGGGTGTCGAGTTACGATAGGTTCAGCGTCGCAAATCTCCCGACCTCGGTTTTCACCCTGGGCCGATCATGGCTGCCGCGACCCCGACTTCCGCGCCCGAACTCCTCGACTTGGTGCACAAGAGTCGCATCTGGCCCGACGCCGACCTGAGCGCGCGGCTCGCGGCGATCCCCCCGCCGCCCGACGACGCCCTGAACGCCGCCGCCCACCTCGTCAAGTACGGGCTACTCACGCCGTTCCAGGCGCGCGTCCTGATGGGCGGCAAGTACCGCGGCTTCCGGC
>JAYTUC010000050.1:0-10596 GCA_043744775.1 Fimbriiglobus sp.
TCCGGTGTGTAGACCTTGCGCTTCGCTTCCATCGGTGAGCCCCTTGTTGGTCAGAGTCTACACCGCTTTCTCCCTGTCCACTTTCCGTGGGGAGGATCACAGCAACGCCACGAACCCCTGGGCGAAGACGAGTTGCTCGGCCGGCGACATCCCGGCGCGAAGGTTGTGCAAGAACTCGCCGGAAGGGTCGGCGGCATCCAGGGGTCCAACCTGTTCCGGCGCGACCGGTGGGACCCCCCACTGCTCTGGGGGGCCGGGGCACCGGTCGCGGCGGGGGGCGGGCTGCCCGTTATGCGTGAGAGTGCTCAAAGGTTTCTCCGGTGCGTGGTGTAGGAACGTGGCGGCGCGCGGGCCGGCCGGGCGGCCCGCGTGGGCGGCCGATTGGGAGCAGGTCATGTCGTGGATGCGAAGCGTTGAAACTCTGGCGCGTGACTAACCAGGTCGAGTGCGAGGGTGTTCACCTGGCCGCGTGGCTACGGCACCCTCGTGGGTGAGTCAGGACGCCAGCACAACCGACCGGCTAACTCACGGGTTCTGCGTATCGCCCCCGAAGCCCGAAGGCAGTCCAGGCTTCGATATCAGCGTGTGCGACGAGGGAAGTCGTGGTTACGACTGCCGCTCCTCGAGTCACGGGTCGCCTCCGATCGTCTACAGCCCTTCGGCGTCGAGCCGGCGGGCGACGGCCGCTTGACGACGGCGGGGCGTGTTAACGGCCGGGGCGGCTCGGTCCCGGGCCGCGTTCGACGCGGTGACGAACCGGTCGATCGCTTCAATGGTGGTCATCCACCGGCCGCCGACCCTCAGCGACTCCAGGCGAACCCCGGCGACCCCGGGCTTGCGCCAGCGGTGGACCGTCGCGACGTGCAGCCCGCGGCCGCTCGCCTTCGGGAAGCGGCGGGTGACCTCGCCGAAGCCGATCAGGGCCTCGCCCAGCAGGGCGTTGGCGAGGGGCACCGGCCCGCCCGCGGTCGTCTCGTCTCGCATCGGTTTGCTCTCCCTTGCGGCCCGTCGCGAGACTTCGCGTGGGCCTGCCGGGAATACTAACGGCCCGCCCGCGGAACGTGGGCTTTTGACCCCAGACAGTCTCCGCCTATCTCCGCACAGTTTGGTTTCGCCACGCGCGGCGGGGAGTTGAGGCGTTCCCGCGGGGCGGGTGCCGAGCGTGGGCGCGGACCTCAGGGGCGGGCGACGGCCGCACCTCAGACGGGCCACGTGTCGCGGCGGGGAGACCGGCTCCGAGGGTCAGCGGGGGCGTGACTGCCTAGCGAAGTTGATCGCCGCCGACTGCGGCGAACGCAGCCCTGATCGCCGCGGGACGCCACCTTTCGGCGGGGCAGTCCTCGACGAGAAACGGGTCGATGCTTCGTCCTTGTGTCCCGAGTCGGAAGCCCGTTCGCAAACCTTCTTGATGCGGTCGAGGATGGAGTCGGCATCGGCGACCCAGGTCAACGGCTTCGGGTCGGCTTTGTGTGTCTCGATGGATTCGTCGATCGCCTCGAGCAGGACCAGGACGCCCCGGAACGTCCCGCGCCGTACGCGCCCCTCCGTGATCGCGGAGAACAAGCGCTCGATCTGGTTGAGCAACGAACCGCTCGTGGGGATGAAGTGCAGGTAATACTCAGGGTGCCGCAGCAACCATCACTTGACGGCCGGCGTCTTGTGCGTCGCGTCGTTGTCGAACACGACGCGGACGCTTACGCCCGGTCCCTTCACCAGCGTGGCGTCCAGGTGATCGAGGGACTTCACGAACTCCTGGTGCCGGTGCCGGGCGTGGCACTTGCCGATGATCTGGCAGGTGGCGAGGTTCAACGCGGCGAGTAGCGAGGTCGTGCCGTGGCGGGCGGAGTCGTGGGTGCCGCGACCGGCCTTGCCGGGCGTCATCGGCAGGATCGGCTGCATGCGGTCGAGGGCCTGGACCTGACTCCTCTCGTCCGCGGAGAGCACGACGGCCTTCTCGGGCGGGGCGAGGTCCGGCCCGGTGACATCGCGGACCTCCTCGACGGAGTCCGGGTCCGTCGAGAGCTTGACGGTTTCGGCGAGGTGGGGCTCGAGCCCGAACGCCCGCCGGACGCGGCTGATGGCCGACGGCGACATCCCGGTGGCTTGGGCCATGGCGCGGGTGGGCCGGTGCGTCGCGGCCTCCGGCTCGGCCTCCAGGGCCTTCGTGACGGCGTCTTCGATCTGCTTGTCGTTGACGGTGGGGGTTCCGGGCCGCGGGCCGTCGGTGAGGCCGTCGAGCCGCTTGGCGACGAAGCGGCTTCACCAGGTGCCGACGGTGGCGTTGCACACTCTTTAGGAGGGCGGCGACGGCGGTGTTGCACGGCCCGCCGGCGCGGGCCAGGACGATGCGGGCGCGGGGGGGGGGCGAAGCGCTGGGAGTTCTCGCGGCGGTTGGCCCGGGTGGCGAGTTTCTGACGCTCGTCGTGGGACAGCACGACCTCAGGCTTCGGACGGGCCAGGCGGAGTCTCCCATTCGGAGAGCGTAACGGCCTCGGCTATGGAGCGCAAAGCCATTCAACGGACTTGCGAGTCGTGACACAAGTTGCGGCGAGTCCATGGGCGACACAACGGTGCGGCCGACCGGAGGCTCCGCACGTCACCCAGACAGCCCGTCACCCTCGACATCGGGCAGATCGGGGAGGAGAAAGTGGTAATACGCGTTCGGCCCGCCGGTCGATACGATGACGCCCTTTAGCCCGGTGGGCAACTTGGCCAACTCTTTGGACACGTCCGTATTGACAAAGTGCGGGAGGGCTAGGAGATCGTCCGTCGTCATTCGGTTTGACGGGGCGTTGAGGAGCGCTTGGAAAATGGTGAACGGCCGCGAGCCTCTGATCTTGATCGGACGGCCATCAAGTTCGACACTCTGGGCCGTAACATTAATGACCCTGAGGCGGTCGTGGATGCTGAGGCTCGGCTCGTACCGCTCGCCGAACAGTCGGGCCGCGTTAGCCGCAAGGCCGTTGACCAGAGCCCTCCGGCCGGCGCGGTCCTCTCGCCCACCGAGGGGCGGAGGCCAGACCCCCTCCGGCGGGTCGGCCAGGCCCAACGCCGACCACTCCCGACGAACCTGGGCGGGCCAAGTCGTGGGCCAAGGGAGGTCGAACCGGCGGCGGCGGTGGGGGGCGAGCAACAAACGGTCGCGGGCGCTTCGGTCTGTGGCCTGGACCCCGAAGCCCCAGACGATCGGGGCCGGGACCGCTTGCTCCACAGCGAAAACGGGCGGCGCGAAGACTGCGTCGGGCAGCGCCCCCAACTCGACGAGTTCTCCTAGCCGCAAGACGCCGGCGAGCCGCCCAGGGAGTCGCCCGCAGACCTCCTCCCGCTTGGCGTCGAAGGCGTCGTGGTAGACCTGCACGACTTCGTTGCGCGCGCGGACCAAGTCGAACTCCCGCCGCTCGCCCAGGCCCATCTGGTCGAGGTGGTCCTGGGTGCCCGCGAGCCACTCCCCCCGCTCTCCGCTGCACGCCCCGTGGCACAGTCCACCGAGCCAAAGTTCGAGGTCCCGCCTGACGCCACCCTCCGCCGGGGACGACATCGCGGCCGCGGCGGCGAGGAGTCCCCGTGCGGCCGCCCCGTGCCACCGGCCGGCGGCGCGGGAGTCGGGCCGGAAGGCCAGGTCGCACAGCCCCACCCGCGCCCGGTGGAAGTGCCGACCGGCCTCGAACGCGGCGACCCGCCGCGCCGCCGCGGCTCGCTTCTCCTGGACGCGAAGGTGCATGTCTACGGCGGGGCCGACGCCGGGGCCTCCGGCGACGGGGGCCGCCGGCACACGGTTGCCCGCCGGCGGGGTCTCACTTCCGACACTCATGGCGAACCCCTCGATGTTGCGACGGTCAAGTCCGGGCGGCCCCGGCGGATTCGGGTTTCGCCCGCTACCCGACCTCGGCCATCACCGCCCGCGCGGCGTCTTGGTCCACCTCGGCGTAGACCTGCGTCACGCCCAGCTCGCGGTGCCCGAGGACCGCCTGCGCCCGCTCCAGCCCGAACCGCTTGCGGATCGACGTGCCGGCCGCGTGCCGCAACTGCAGCGGCACCCACCGCGGCACCCCGGCCCGGTCGCAGCCCCGCAGCACCTCCTGACGGTACCCGCCGACGCCGTAGTGCTCGCCCCGCGGCGACCCCGGGCCGGACAGGCCGCGGTCCCGGACCCGCTGGCGCTGCGCACGCCGCGGGCTGAACAGATACCCGCCCCGCGCTTCCGCCAGGAACGGGGCCAGGACCGCCTGCGCCCGCGGGCCGAGGAAGATGACCCGCTCCCGGTCGCCGGGGCCGCCCCCGCCGAGGTGCTCGGACTTGTGCGACGCCGGCCGGTACTCCCAGACCGGTGCCGTCGTGTCGATCTCGGCCCCGCGCATCAGGACCACCTCGTGCGGCCGGCAGCCGGCCAGCCGCTGGACTCGGACCATCGCCCCGACCGCCGGCGGGACGTGGGCCAGCGCGGCGTCCACGTCGGCGTCCGGGGCCGGCCGCACCCGCGGCGTCTCGCGCGCCGCCGACCGCCCCTGTCGCAGCCCGGCGACGCGGGCCAGGGCCTCGTGCACCCGCGCCGGGATCAGCTCCTCGGCGACCGCCCAGGCGAACGCCCGCTTGACCCGGCCGACCTGCTTGTTGGCCGTCCGCCGGGCCAGGCCGACGCGGACGACCTTGTCGGCGAACGCCACCGCACCTGTCGCCGAGTCGGTCACCTTGACCCGGCGCGTGATCGGCTGCGCGAGCAGCGCGTCGCGCAGGGCCTTCAGGGCGAGCGGGCCGAACTCCGCGGCCGGGGCGTCCCCGGCGTGCCGGCGGAGGGCCCGCAGCGCCTGCCGCATCGGGGCGGCCTCGCCGGAGGGCTTGCCGTTCTTGACGTAGTATCCCTTGGCGAAGGTCCAGTACCGCAGCACCATCTCGGAGACGGTCAGCTCGCCTGGGACGGGGCGGCCGCGCGGGGCGGGGTGCCCCGGCTCGGCGCGGTCGGTGAGGTAGCGGGCGACCACGCGGTCGTAGCGGGCGCGGCTCTCGGGGGAGTCGAAGGGCCCGAGGTAGGTCGAGGTGCCGTTGAGCACGACGACGGCCTGGCCGGAGGCCTTGTGGAGGCGGTAGCTGGGGACTTTTCGGGGGGTCATGGCGGCTCGATCCGGTTCGAAGTGAGTAGGACTACTCACTTGCGGGGGACTCGACCGCGCCCCCGACCGTCGGGGGGTACGCCGCAAGGGCGTTCGGCGAAAGGCGTTACAACGAGTCGGGGTGGCCGGATTTGAACCGACGACCTCTTGCTCCCAAGGCAAGCGCTCTACCAAGCTGAGCTACACCCCGCGAGTCGGCCATCATACGGCCGCCGGGCCGGCACGGGAAGGCCAGCGTCGCCGGGCGGGAGTCACTCGCCCTTCCTCGGCGGCGGGCCGTCCTTACGCTCGCGCCGGCGGAAAGTCTCGCTCGTCTCCCGGCCGGCGGCGTCGGTGAACACGAAGGCGTAGGTGCCGTCGTTGCCGATCGTGTAACTCACCGACAGGGTCTTACCGCGTAGCTCGTACTTGAGCGTGTACGCCTTCTTGGCGTCGTCGCGGCCGAACTCGGTGACCTTGGCACCCCGCAGCGGCTGTCCGGCGGGGCGGACCGGCGCGTCGCGGGGTTGCGGCTCGACGCCGTCGCCGCGTACCGTCACGACGCCGCGCAGGCCGCCGTTGATGTACGGGTACTTCTTCGTCGAGTAGTAGCGGTAAAGCCCACCCTCGGTCCGGCCGTTGAACTCGTCGAGGTCGGTCGGCGCGTTGCCGTCGGCGTCGGTGGTGCCGTAGAGGGCGTAGCCGTCGAGCGCGTAGCCGATGGGGTTGCCCCGGCCGACGGCCTTCTCAAGGTGGAGCGGGGCGACGTGGTAGTGGTAGTCGTCGCCGCGGCCGCAGTGCCCGCCGTACTCGTCGAGTTCGCCCTCCAAGTAGGCGTCTTCGCCGCGGTTGTTGAGCGCGTTGAAGATCGGCACGCCGTTGACCGCCAGCGCGATTGCCCCGCGGTACAGGTGCGTCTTGCCCGAGATCGGCTTGTCGGCCAGCCGCGGCTTGAGCGGGATCTGCCAGGCGTTCTTGCCGGCGTACGGCTGTGGCAACGGCACCTGCTGCTGCCACGCCCGGATGCCGACCATTATCGGGTGGTCCGGGAAGCCGCTCGACCCGACGTAAAGGGTGTCGTCGTCGGCCCGCAATTCGAGCTTGTCCTTGAACGCCTCGAAGTGCTTCTGCGCGGCCGGGGCCGGCTTGTCCGCCGGGGTGGCGAGCAGCGGCACGACGGCGTGGCCGGCGAGCAGCGCGGCGAGGGCCAGGGCGATTGCGACTCGCATCGGGGTTCCGTTCTCGGCGACCAAGGGGATCGGCCCCGTCAGTGTGACGCGCGCGGCTCGAACCCCGCCGGGCGAAATCGCGGAAGTGGCGTGTTTCGTTAAAGTTTCCCCCGGCGTTGCGTTACACTGGCGTCCGCCCCGCTTTCCCCGGAGTGTTCGCCGTGACCTCACGCCGCCTCGGTTTCCTCGCCGCCGGCCTCACCGGTGTCGCCCTGTTGGCCGCCGGCCTGTGGCTGGTGAACGCCCCGCCACAGGGCGCGCCGGGCGAACTCGCTGCCGCCCCGGCCAAGCCCGCGCCGGACCCTTTCGGCTACAGCGCCGCGTTCGACGCGGAGGTCACCAAACTCGGCCAGATCACGCCAGGGCAGTTCGCCGCCGCTTACCCGACGCCGACGTACCTGGCGAAGCCGTCGTGGGACTACATGACGGCGAAGTTCTTCGACCAGATCAACGCCGACAAGGTTCACAAGCCGGCCGTAACGCACCCCCGAGAGGGCGGCGGGACTTACGAGACGGCCGCGTACGAGTTGCCGGGGTACAAGCTCACGCCCGACGAACTCGCCGCCTTCAAGGCCAACGGCTTCGTCGTCTCGGAGCGCCTCGGCGGGTACTCGTTCGGGCAGGCGTACTACGACGTGTACACGCGCGACCTGCCGGTGTTCATCTCGTCCGACTCGGTCCTGCACGCCTGGCACCGCAGCTACGACGCCATGCTCGCCGAACTCGAACGGGCGTACCTGAAGCAGGCCCTCGAATCGCTGCTCGGCGGGTTGCACGACGCCCTGCCGGCCGCCCACGCCGCTTACGGCGCGGGGCTGCTCGCGGACTCGGTGCTCGACGCCGACTACTTCCTGGCCGTCGGGCGCAGCCTGTTCACCGACGGGCAGGTGCCCAGCAAGTTCGCCCAGAACGACCGCGTCGCCGCAACTCTCGCCGCCGTGAAGAACGAGGGGATGCACACGTTCAAACTGTTCGGCCGCAACCGCGAGACGGACTTCAGCCAGTTCAAGCCGCGCGGGCACTACGAGGCCGACCCGGAGCTTCACAAGTACTTCAAGGCGATGATGTGGTGCGGCCGCACCGACCTGCGCGTCGCGGGCGGCTACGACGCTAGCGGCGTGCTGTCGAACGGCCGCGAACTCGGGGCGGCGGTGGTCCTACTCGACCTGCTGCGCCGCTCCGGCCGTGAGGAATCGTGGCGGCAGTTCGACAAGGCGATCCAGACGTTCGTCGGCCGCACCGACTCGGCGACCTTCGACGACCTGGCCCGCGTCACTGCGGCGGCCAAGGTCCACTCGCCCGCCGACCTCAAGACCGACGACGACCTCAAAGCCCTCGCCGACGTGATCCTCGACTCCAGCGCCGGCAAGCAGGACGTGCGCGGCGACGTGTACGCCTCGCCGCACCCGAGCGTGAAGGTGTCGCTGCCGCGGTCGTTCACGGTGCTGGGGCAGAAGTTCGTCGTCGATAGCTGGGCGACCTCGAAGGTCGTCTTCGACGACATCCTTTGGGACAACGACAAGGTCGTCCGCCGGGTGCCGAGTTGCCTCGACGTGGCCTTCGCCGCGCTGGGGAACAATCACGTCGTGCCGGACCTTGTCGGGCGTATCGAGGGCGGATCGCACCCCTTCCGCGACGGCAAGCCGTACCAGCACAACCTCGCCGCGGTGCGCAACGTCCTCGACGGCCTCGAACCGAAGGCGTGGGACGAAACCATCTACATGGCGTGGTTGAAGGCCCTGCGCACGCTCTCGGCCCCGGCCGACGCCAAGGTGCCGGAGGCGATGCGGACCCGCGCCTGGGCGATGAAGCAGACCAACACCCAACTGGCGTCGTGGTCGCAACTGCGGCACGACACGATCTTCTACGTCAAGCAGTCGTACACGGAGGGGGCGGTGTGCTACTACCCGGCCGGGTTGGTCGAGCCGGTGGTGACGTTCTGGGCGCAGCTCGAAGCGACCGCTGGCCGCTCCGCTGACTTGCTCGCGGCGACGCCGTTCCCCCCGGCGGTCGCGGCGACGCAGGCCAAGCAGGTGAAGTTCCTGCGCGACTTCGCGGCGCAGATGGGGCGGCTCAAAACCGTGGCGACGAAGCAATTGGCCCATCAGGAATTGACGGCCGTCGAGAAGAAGATACTCGAAGACGTGATGCAGATTACGCACCATAGCCTCGGCTGCACCAGCGAGGAAAGGTATTCCGGCTGGTACCCGGCGCTGTTCTACCGCGACCCGAAGGACTGCGTGAAGTGGGACGCTCTCGTCGCGGATGTCCACACAGACGTACCCAGCCTCGACGACCCCGGTTGCGTGCTGCACCAGGGCATCGGCGGGGTCGATCTGCTCATCGTCGCCGCGGAGAACGGCAGCGACCGCGTCGCCTACGCCGGGCCGACCCTGAGCCACTACGAGTTCGAGATGCCAGGCGTGTCGCGGAAGAGTGACAAGGAGTGGAGGACCGACCTGCTCGACGCCAAAGTCCCGCCGCGGCCGGAGTGGACCCGCGGCTACCTCGTCCCGCACCCCGACCGCAAGCCGGTCGCCGAGGGCTGGCCGAGGAACCAGTTGCTCGCCGAGCCGTAAGTGTTACCGTGGCGTCACTTCTTCGCCGGCTTCGCGTCGTAGTGGCGCAGCAACTCCGCGTCGGTCAGGGCGACCGGCGCGCCGCCGGCGGGAACCTCGCGGCCGGCCGACCACAAGATGCCGTTGACCAGGAAGCGGCGGTAACTCTCGCTCTTCAAACTCGCGTGCAGGTGGCCGCCGGTGTAGGCGAACGACCGGCCGCCGGCGGGGCGGTCGTAGGCCCACGCCACGACCGAGTCGGCGGCGGAGGTCTTTCCCGGCGCGTCGGCGGGGTTTACAGTCCGCATCAGCGGCGTCACGCCCTTCAGCCCATCGACGAAGCGTAACTTCCACAGCCAGCCGTCGTCGATGGGGAACGCCCCGACGCCGCAGGTGGCGGGGTGCTCGGCCTGGCCGTCGAGGGTCGTGACCCAGTGGGCGCGCAGCGAGTGCCCCTTCTCCCAGACGGCCCCGGACCACGCTTTGGAGCGCTCGTGGAAGTCCTTCGGGTAGTCGATTGCGGAGTGCAGGTGGACGATCCCCGCCCCGGCCTTGGCGAGCGTGTCGAGGTCCGCTGCGAGGCCGTGCTTGACGATGGCGTGGACATCGGCCCCCTCGACGAACAGCACGACCGCCTTCGCGCCCTTGAGCGTCAGCGGGTTGGCCGGCTTGCCGTCGCGGACGATCACCGGGAAGACCCCCGGCGTCTGCCGCAGCAGGCTCGCCAGCGCGGCGCAGCCGGCGAAGTACTCGTGCTCGCCCGACTTCATCTTCGGCGACGCCGGCCCGGCGATCAGCACGACCTTGTCGAGCGTCGCGTCGGCCGGCAGCGCCTCGATCGGCACGCCCGACTGGTCGAACTTGTCCGGCTCGGCCGCGAGACACACCGCAAGCAGGGAGAGGGCAAACATCGTGGCTCCAAGGGGGGGAGGTTGTTTCGGCTCACCACAGTCGGCGTTGGGGGCGACGCGCTTCGCGGCACGGCCAGGCGAGCCGCCTGCGTGAGCGGGCGGGTTCTAAACTGCGAGCGTCGGAACCTTCGCAGGCGGACTCGACGCACGACCGGGAGGTTACCTGACCCGCGAGCGACTAGAACCCGCCCGCTCACGCAGGCGGCTCGCCAAGAGCCGCGTAACGCGTCGCCCGAAGCGTCGCGTCAACTCAGGAAGTCCTTAACGACGCGGCCGTGGACGTCGGTCAGCCGGAAGTCGCGGCCGGCGTAGCGGAAGGTCAGCCGCTCGTGGTCGAGGCCCAGCAGGTGCAACAGCGTCGCGTGCAGGTCGTGCATGTGGACCTTGCCGCTGACGGCTAAGTGCCCGAAGTCGTCGGTCGCACCATACGAGAGGCCCGGCTTGACGCCCGCCCCGGCCAGCCAGACCGTGAAGCCGCCGGGGTTGTGGTCGCGGCCGGTGCCGTTCTTCTCCGCGTAGGGCGTGCGGCCGAACTCCCCGCCCCACCAGACGATCGTGTCCTCCAGCAGCCCCCGGCGCTTCAGATCCGCGAGTAGCCCGGCGATCGGCTTATCGACGTTGCGGGCGTGCTCGCCGTGCTTGGGCAGGTTCGAGTGCTGGTCCCAGGCGGGGTTCGCGGAGCCGTCGCCGTAAGTCACCTGGACGAAGCGCACCCCCGCCTCGCACAGCCGGCGGGCCATCAGGCACTGCTTGCCGAAGGTGTCGGTGTGCTTGTCGCCGATGCCGTACAGCGCCTTCGTCTCGGCCGACT
>JAYTUC010000051.1:0-2712 GCA_043744775.1 Fimbriiglobus sp.
CCACATCGGCCGCTGCGACGAAATCCCGGCGACCTCGACTGGCCCGCGGAGCGTCACCGCCCCCGCCACGGCGGCCGTCACTGGGGCATCGCGGCGGGCGGCAAGTGCCAGACGTGGACCGGCGAGGAGTTGGCCGCGTACTCGACCCCCTTGGCGCGGCCGTTGCCGCTGCTGTTGCCGTTGGTCGCGGACACCGCGAGGGTCGCGCCGTCGGGGCTGAGGTCGAGGCTGTGGCAGTTCGGCCGCGCGGCGGCGAAGAACGGCTGGGCGTCGCCGGGCCTCCAGAAGAAGACCCGCCCCTGACCCGGCTGCCCGCTCGTGACGCCCATCGCGTACCCGGCCGGGTGGGATCGCACGTCGTGGACGAAGCCCTCGTTGTCGCCCGCCCCCTTCCACGCCGCCGCGCGCCGGCCGGTCGTCCAGTCGAAGGCGACGAGCACCGGGGTACACTGCACGAACCCGCCGGTCTTGGGCTCGGCCCCGCCGGCGAAGAGCGTCGCCCCGGTTGGGCCGAACGCCAGGCAGCGGACGCCGCCGACCTCCTGGATGCGGTCGAGCTTGAACGTCTCCTTGAAGTCGAAGGTGCGGCCCGGTTTGCCGTCCGCGCCCCACTGGCGGATGCGGCCGTGCAGGTCGCCGGCGAGCAGCGCGCCGGACGGGTGGTACGCCAGGGCGAGCGGGTCGTCGTCGGCGGCGAGTTCGGCGCGCCTGGCCCCGGTGTCGGCGGCCCAGAGGCGAACAAAGCCGTCGCGGCCGCAGGTGGCCACGGTGCCGCCGTCGGGGCTGACGGCGACCTTGCGGAGCCAGCCGGCGTGGGCGGCCGGCACCTCCCAGAGCTTCGCGCCGGCCGCGTGGTCCCAGCAGACCAGCCGGCCCCACGAGTCGGCCGAGAAGAGCCGCACCCGGTCGGGGTGGAACGCGAGGGCCGTGACCCAGCCGTCGTGCCCGGCCAGCCGCGGCAGCTCGGCGGGCGGCGGGGCGGCGGGCGGGGCGTCCGGGCGGGGCAGCGACGAGGCGGCCCAGCGGCGCACACTCCCGTCGAAGCCGGCGGCCGCGAGCGTCTTGCCGCAGGTGCTGAAGCGCACGCACAGCAACTGCGTGTCGGGCTTGAGCGGCGTTTTCGCCTCGACCGGCCCGACCGAGGGGGGCTTCGGCTTGGTCTGCGGCACCGGCGGACTCCTGGTTCTCAGGTGGGGGGACGGCCTTAACTCAGCGCCTCGCGGATCGCGTGCATGTCTTCGTGGGCGATCGGCAGCGGCTGGCCGGCGTTGCGGAACTTCGTCTTCACCGGGTCGATGCCCAGCGCGTGCCACCAGGTGTGGAACAGGTGGCCAGCGTCGTACGGCTCGCTCGCCACCTCGGTGCCGCGGGCGTTCGTCTTGCCGACGACCGCCCCGGCCTTGATGCCGCGGCCCGCCATCGCCACGCTCCACGCCTCCGGCCAGTGGTCGCGCCCGAGGTGCCCGTTGACCCTCGGGGTCCGCCCGAACTCGGCCATCGCGACGACCAGCACGTCGTCGAGCATCCCGCGGTCGTGCAGGTCCTCGACCACCGCGGCGAACGGACGGTCGAACTGCGGGTGCAGGCTCGCCGCGCCGTTGAAGTGGTCGCCGTGGGTGTCCCAGCCGTAGGAGGTCACCTTCACGAACGTCACCCCGGCCTCGAGCAGCCGGCGGGCCAGCAGCAGGTGCCGGCCGAGTTCGTGCGTGCCGTAGCGTGCGGCGTCCTTGGCCGGCGACCGGGCGGGGTCGAGCAGTTCGAGCCGCTTCTGGAGCTGCGCGGCCATGTCGAAGGCGTAGCCGTTGGCCTCCGCGGCCTCGGGGCGGCGGCCGGCGGCGTAGCGGCTGTCGGCGAGCTTACGCAGGTCGTTGCGCTCGGCGTCGTCCTCGGCCGACAGGCCGGCGGGGCGGACCAGGTTCTCCGGCGGCCGGCCGTCGCCCAGGGCCAGCGCCCCGTACTGCGGCCCGAGGAACCCCGCGTCCTTGGGCATGAAGCCGCCGCCCATCGGCTTCACCCAGACGTAGGCCGGCAAACCGCTGTCGCCGGCCCCGACCCACTTGGCCACCGCCGAGCCGAAGTACGGGTACGTCACGCCGCGCGGCTTCGGGTCGCCGCGCTGCACCCGCTCGACCCCGGCCGAGTGCGAGTTGTCCTGCGTGCTGACGCTCCGCACGAGTGCCAGGCGGTGCATGACCTTCGCGGAGTGCGGCATCAGCTCCGAGACGTGCGTGCCGGGGACGCTCGTGGGGATGCTGCGGTACGGCCCGCCGAAGGGGGTGTTGGGCTTCGGGTCCCAGCTCTCGAGTTGACTCATGCCGCCGTCGAGCCAGATGAACAGCACCTGCTTACGCCGCTTCCGCAGATCGGCCGCGACGGCCGCGTCGGCGAGCGCCCCCAGGCCGAGCGCGCCGCCGGCGGCCCCGAGCCACTGGCGGCGCGAGAGGCGGTGGTCCGCCGGGGTACACAGAACGTCGCGCGTCATCGGGGCCTCCGGCGGTTGGCCGGCCTAGTGGTTCACGCCGAATTCCGTGGACGCGAGCAACGCCCACGCCAGCTTGGCGGCGGCCGCCTCGCGCCGGCCGCCGTGCCGCGCCAGGACCGCCGCCACCGTGGCCGCCTCGCCCGCCGTCGGCCGGCGGGTGAGCACCGCCAGGTACAACTCGTCGGCGACGGCCGCGGCGTCGGGGAGCCTCGCCAGCCGATCGACGAGGT
>JAYTUC010000052.1:0-36102 GCA_043744775.1 Fimbriiglobus sp.
GAACCTTTGGTCTTCGGCTCCGCCGCAGGCGAACTGTAGGGGCACCCCTCGTGGGTGCCCGGCGTTGACACGCCGTGGCCAAAGTTGCCCTTGGCCTCACGCATCCATCAACAACTCGAACTTCCTCAAATCGTCCCCCGGCGAATACGGGTACGCAATACCCGTCAGCAGCGCGTCGGCAAAGGTTTCGACTTGCATCAGGAAAGGCGAGCGGTCGTCCTCCAAGGGGATTAAGGTTTCGACCCCGTTCGCCGCGCTCGTCAATGTCAGCGTGCCGCCGGGCGTCTGGCCCATCGTGTCGATTGCTAACGCGCGGGCGTTGGTCCCGACCACTTCGAGCACCCTGCGGGGGAAGTGGTCGGGGCAGTTGTAGCCGACGTGCAGCGTCGCTAGCGCGCCCGAGCGGAGCCGGCCCATCAGCACCGCGCCGTCATCGACGGGGTACGGCTGCACGCGGTGTTGAATCAGGGCGTGCAACTCGGCCCACTCGTCGCCGAGGAGCATTTCGAGGAGGTCGATGCCGTGCGGGGCGAGGTCGATCATCGCCCCGCCGCCGGCGCGGGCCGGGTCGATCCGCCAGTTGTCGTCGGCCCACCCCGGCGGCAGCCAGCAGGCGTAGTGGACGCGCGCCTGCGTCACCGTGCCGAGCCGGCCGTCGCGCACCAGCTTCGCCAGGGTCCGGTGCGCGGCGTGGAAGCGCTGGTCGAACGCGGTCGCGTAAGTCACCCCGGCCGCGCGGCACGCCTCGGCCATCGCGCGGGCGTCGGCGACGGTCGCGGCCATCGGCTTCTCGCACAACACATGCACCCCCGCCGCCGCGGCCGCCTCGACGACGACCCGGTGCGCGTGGTTCGGCGTGGCGACGTAGACCGCCTCCACGCCGGGGGTGCGCAGCGCCACGTCGAGACTCGTCGTGCGGACGCAGTCGCCGGGGACCGCGGACAGCGCGGCGTCACTGCGGTCGCACGCGGCGACGAGCCGGCCGTTGCGGCTCGCCAGGATCGCCGGGATGGCGTAGTCCCGCGCGACCCAGCCGCACCCGACGACCGCCCAGCCGAGGCGCGTCATAGCCCGTCCCCCGCGGGGATCAGGATGCGCTTGCGGGCCAGGCGAATCGTCTCGTCGCGAAGTCGATGAAGCCCGACAAACTCTCCAGACTCGACGTGGTCCCAAAGGATGGGGTCCGCCGCGTAAGCGAGAACCGCGTCCGACGGCACCGGCTCGCCGCTCAGGTAGTCGGCGTTGCGGTACTCCGCGGCGAACTTCGGCGACGGCCAGAGCGGCGTGAGCTTGCCATCGACAACCTCGAGCAGCGGGTTCAGCGCGAGTAACCTGCCTCCAGTCGGCACGGCAAAGCCGTCGGGCACGCCGGGGGGAATCTCCCCCCCCCATTGCCACGCTAGTGACACCGCCTCGACACCCTCGAACGCGGCCGGGTGGTCGGGCAGCGCCGCGACGCCGGTCCGGTGGGCCGCGGTGAAACTAGCGTCGTCGAAGACCTCGCAGCCGCGGAACAGGTCGGCGTAGCCCTGCGGCGTGAGCAGATTCCCGGCGACGCCGCCGTGGTCGGCGGCCGCGTTGTGGGCGTGGCCGACGAGGACCCGCCCGCCGGTGCCGGCGAGTCGCACCAGCGCGACGGCGGCCGCCGGCTTGTCGGGGAAGAAGTAGAAGGCATCGTGACACAGCACGGTCACCGCGACTCGCGCTTCGGCGAACGGGCGGCCGCCGATGTCGCCGCAGACGAGTTGCGCGGCGGGGACGACGAACTGCCGGGCGAGCCAGAGCTTGCCGAACACGAGGTCGATCCCGGCGACGGGTTGCTGACGGCGGTCCGGCTCGCGCAGCAGTTGGCCGAGGCCGCACGCCACCTCGACGACCGGCAGCCCGCCGCCGTACTGCGACAGCAGCCCCAGGCCCGAGAGGAACGTCGGCGTGCTGGTGCGGACGGCGAAGTAGTCGGCGACCGGGCCGAAGTGCAGCCGCGCCATCGCCTCGCGCAGCCCACAAGCCCCGGCCCGCACGTCGGTGACAACCGACCGACACTCATCCACGGTCGGCGGCGCGACGGGGGCGAACGGGTCCTGATCCGTCAGCAGCACGGCCAGCCCGCCGTCGGCGTCCCCGGCGTCGAGTAGACGCAACGCCTCGCGGCGAATCGCGTCGCGGCCGGCGCGCAGGGACGGGACGCCGGCGCACACGGGCCAGCGCCCGCCGCCGGCGCTCAGGCTGTGCGGCGTGTCGGCGACGAGTGCCCCGCCGGTGTCGGGGTCGAGTAGCGTAAGGAGGGTCATCGCGGCCAGACCCCGGCGGAGGCGAGCACTTCGTTGAGGAACTCGCGCGTCGGGCCGGGGTGGACCAGTTCGAGGTCGTCCATCGCCTGTGTGAGCCGGAAGGTCGCGGCGGCCTCGTACACGCCCATCCACAAGACGCGGTCGAGCACGTCGGCGGCGTGGAACAGCTCGGCCTCCGGCGAGTCCGGGGCCGCCAGCAGCCGGTGCGACGCGCGGACCTGACGCGCCAGCCGCGGCGGCAGCAGCCCCAAGGCCCGCGCGGTCAGACTCGCCACGACGGGTTGCAGGTGTTCGCCCAGCAGTTCCTCGCCCGCGAAGCCGCCGTCGGGCAGCCAGATGTTGTGCAGGTGGTGGCTCAGGCCCGCCAGGAACGGGGCCGCCGGCTCGACGCCGTAGACGGTCGCCAGCAGCGCCGCGGACACGGCGACGACGTAGCAGTGGTCGGCGTGGCTCTCCGGGGGGTCGAGCATCAGCCGCGGCTTGGTCGGGTGGGTCGCCCCGGCCCGCGGCTGGTCGGCCAGCCGGGCGAAGGCGGCCGGCGGCGCGGGGCTGGCGGGGTCGCGCGCCAGCGCCGGCACCGCCCGCAGCAGGGCCTCGAGCGCCGCCGCGGGCAGGGCCGCGCCGCCGGCCCGCACCGCGCGGCCGTAGACGCCCTCGACTTGGTCGGGCGTCAGCCCGGCGTCGCTCAACACGGCGGCGTCGATGCCGGCCAACTCGACCGCCGCGACCGCCCGCGCCGCCTCGCACGCCGCCACGTCGGCGGCCGGCCGGCCGGCGTGCAGTTCAGCCCACGCCCTCAGGAACCCCGCCCCGGCCAGCGAGCCGTTCGAGTCAGGCGTGCGGACGCGCTTCAGGTCTTGCAGCCGCGTCAGGAGCGGCCGCAGGTGCGACAGGGGGGGCGCGGTCACGCCGCGACCCCGGCGGCCGAAGTCCGCGCGAACTCGCGGACCCGGCTCATGGCCTCGAGCATCGCCGGGCGGTCGATCTCGTGAACCTCGACCGGGTCGCCGACGCCGCGCAGCATGGTGAGCGTCAGCCGGCCGCCGAGGTGCTGGCGGAACTCCTCCAGCCCCGCCAACAGGGCGTTCGTGTCGCGCAAGGCCGGGTGGTCCAGCGGCAGGCCGAGGTCGCGCAACGACCGCAGCACGCGCCCGGCGTCGGCGGCCGGCAGCCCGTGGACCAGCGACGAGTAGACGGTGTCGATCGCCACGCCCATGCCGACCGCCTCGCCGTGCCGCAGGGTGAAGTCGGTCATCCCCTCCAGGCGGTGGGCCGACCAGTGGCCGTAGTCCAGCGGGCGGGCCTCGAGCGCCTCGAAGGGGTCGCCGCCGCGGGTGATGTGGGTGCGGTGCGACTCGGCCGACGCGCGGATCGCCGGCAGCGCCGCCGCCGGGTCGCGCGCCTTGATGCGGCTCGCGTTGCGGCACAGGCGGTCGAACTCGGGGGCGGACTTCAGCAGCGCCACCTTGACCGCCTCGCTGAAGCCGGCCGAGAAGTCGCGGTCGGGCAGCGACGCCAGCAGCGACGTGTCGTTGACCACGGCCCACGGCACGGCGAACGTGCCGAGCCAGTTCTTCTTGCCGAAGCGGTTGACCGCGTTCTTGACCCCCACGCCGCTGTCGCCCTGGGCGAGCGTCGTACTCGGGAGGCGGACCAGCCGGACGCCGCGGTGCGCCGTCGCCGCGGCGAAGCCGACCGCGTCGAGGACCGCACCGCCGCCGACGACGACGACGTAGCTGCGGCGGTCGAGGTCGGCGTCGTTGACCGCGGCCAGGACGCGCTCGACGTGGCCCCAGTCGTTCTTGACCGCCTCGCCGCCCGGCGCGACGTGGACGCCGGCCGGCCGCGCGACGTGGCGGTACTCGCCGAGGAAGGCGTCGATCTCGCCGAGGAGGCCCGGCCGCCCGCCGACGAGGTGCCCGTCGAGCCAGAACTGCACCTTGGGGGCCAGGTCGCCGGACGGCTCCAGCAGCGCGGCGAGTTCGCCCCGGTCGGCCCCGAAGATGTCGTCGGTGAACTGGAGCCGGTGGACGCAGGGCACGGCGAAGCGCGCCCCGCCGTCCGGCGGCGGGGGGGAGGGCTGCTGCGAGTTCCGGCGGGTTAGGGTCGTCATGCTGGCAAACCTGGGTGGGTTGGTCGTCGGGTCGGCGGACATGGGGCTGGCGTGCCTCAGAGTGCATCAATAGAAAGCGGCCGGAATCCCTGTCCAGAGATTCGGCGGTTTCTCGCATCGGTACGGCGGCGGACGCTGTGACGGTCGCCCGCCGGCACCGCCGCCGGGGTCCGGGCACGAGCGACCGATCCCGCCGCCCAGGCGGACCCGAGCTTGAACGGATAACCGTGACCGGAGTGACTCGGCGGTGACCGGCCGGTCACGGCACCGCCGACGGACTTGAGGCGCGGGGGCTTTGGGACGACGTGCCGGTGGTGTCCGCCACCGGGTGCGACTGGCGAAACGCCGCGAGCGGCCCTCGGGGCCTCGCGTGAAGCTTGCCCCGAGAGCCGCTCGTGATGGGAAAGGCCGGTCGAGTTTGGCGAAGTCCCGGTTGCCGATCGCTAGCGGGTGGCCGCGACCTTGACAGCGCCTCGGGCCGCGGACTTCAGGTCGAAGCGGTCGAGGTTCATGACCTTGACCCACGCCGCCACGAAATCGGTCACGAACTTCTCCTTCGCGTCGTCGCAGGCGTAAACCTCGGCGATGGCGCGGAGTTGCGAGTTCGAGCCGAACACCAGATCGACCGAACTCGCGGTCCACTGGACCCTGCCCGTCTTACTCTCGCGGCCCTCGTAGAAGTGCTCGCACACCGCGGACTTCTTCCACGACGTGTTGATGTCCATGAGGTTCACGAAGAAGTCGTTGGTTAGCGTCTCGGGGCGCTTGGTGAGTACGCCGAGTTGGGGGTTGCCCGAGTTGGCGTTGAGCACCCGCATCCCGCCGACGAGCACCGTCATCTCCGGGGCGCTGAGGGTCAGCAGGTTCGCCCGATCGACGAGCAACGCTTCCCCCGGCCGCGTGACATCGCGGCTGAAGTAGTTGCGGAAGCCGTCGGAGGTCGGCTCCAGGGGAGCCATCGACGCTACGTCCGTCTGCTCTTGGGTCGCGTCGGTGCGGCCCGGCGTGAACGGGACCGCCACGTCGTGCCCGGCCTTCTTGGCCGCCTGCTCGACCGCGGCGCAGCCGCCGAGGACGATCACGTCGGCGAGCGAGACCTTCTTGCCGCCGGTCAGGGACTTGTTGAAGTCGGCTTGAACCTTCTCCAACGTGGCGAGCACCTTGGCGAGTTCCTCCGGCTCGTTGACTTTCCAGTCCTTCTGCGGGGCGAGGCGGATGCGTGCCCCGTTGGCCCCGCCGCGGCGGTCCGTGCCGCGGTACGTCGAGGCCGACGCCCAGGCGGTCGAGACGAGTTGTGACACCGGCAGCCCGGACGCGAGGATCTTGCCCTTCAGCACCTCGGCGTCGGCCTTGTCGATGAGCTTGTGGTCCACGGCCGGGACCGGGTCTTGCCAGAGTTGCGCGGCCGGCACGGTCGGACCCAACAGCCGCGACACCGGCCCCATGTCGCGGTGCGTCAGCTTGTACCAGGCCTTGGCGAACGCGGCGTCGAACTCCTTGGGGTTGTCGTGGAACCGCTTCGACACCTTCTCGTAAGCCGGGTCCATCTTCAGTGCCATGTCGGTCGTGAACATCATCGGGACGTGCCGCTTCTTGGGGTCATGGGCATCCGGGACGTTCTTGACGGCCTCGCCCTTGGGGAACCACTGCCACGCGCTGCCGGCCCCCTTGCCCAACTGCCAGTCGTGGCCGAAGAGGTTGTCGAAGTAGCCGTTGGACCACTTCACCGGGGTCGAGGTCCACGCGCCTTCGAGGCCGCTGGTGATCGCGTCGCCACCGCTGCCCTTGCCGAAGCTGCTCTTCCAGCCGAAGCCCTGTTGCTCGAGCGCCGCCCGCTCGGGCTCGGGGCCGACCTTACCGTCCGGGTCGGCCGCGCCGTGCGCCTTGCCGAGGGTGTGGCCGCCGGCGATCAGGGCCACCGTCTCCTCGTCGTTCATCGCCATGCGGCCGAAGGTCTCGCGGATGTCCCGCGCCGCGGCGAGCGGGTCGGGCTTGCCGTTCGGGCCTTGCGGGTTGACGTAGATCAGGCCCATCTGCGTGGCCCCGAGCGTCGGCTCCAGCTTGCGGTCGCCGGTGTGGCGCTTGTCGTCGAGCCACTTGGTCTCCGGCCCCCAATAAATGTCGGAGTCCGGCTCCCAAGTATCGACGCGGCCGCCGGCGAAGCCGAAGGTCTTGAAGCCCATCGAGTCCAAAGCGCAGTTGCCGCTCAGAACCATGAGGTCGGCCCACGACAGCTTGCGGCCGTACTTCTGCTTGACCGGCCACAGCAGCCGGCGGGCCTTGTCAAGGTTGGCGTTGTCGGGCCAGCTCCCCACCGGCGCGAGGCGGATAATGCCCGACGCCGCGCCGCCGCGGCCGTCGGCGACGCGGTAGGTCCCCGCGCTGTGCCAGGCCAGACGGATCATCAGCGGCCCGTAGTGGCCGTAGTCGGCCGGCCACCAGTCCTGCGAGGTCGTCAAGAGCTTGGTGATGTCCTTCTTGACGGCGTCGAGGTCGAGGGTGTTGAACTCCGCGGCGTAGTCGAAATCGACGCCCATCGGGTTGCCCTTGGGCGAGTGCTGGTTGAGCACTTCGAGCCGCAACTGGTTCGGGAACCAGTCGGCCTTGCCGTAAGGCGCGGCGGCCGGCGGCTTCTCGGAAGCCGTCCCGATCACCGGGCACTTGGCCGGGTCTGTCCCCGCCGGGGCGTCCGGCTTCTTGACCTCCGGGGCGGGGGCGTCGGAGGTGACCGACTTCCCGTCCTTCTTCTTGCTTTCGGGCGGAACCGGGTCTGTCTGGGCGAACGCGGGCATCGCGAGGGCGAGTGCCGCGAAACCCATCAGGGCGCGGGTGTAGCGAGCTGTTCGAGTCACGTTTTCTCCGAGAGAGGTCGCGAGTTGTCCAACCCGGAACGAGAGCCTGGGGTCGTTGCAACCATTGTAAACCGCCGCCGCCGGAATTCGTCAACAGATTACGGAGAAGCGCCCCACCTGCTTCTGTCCCAGGAATCCGCGCCCGCCCGCGGGAACTGTGAACTAGATTGAGGGGTGTCCGATTCCGCACCGCACCCAGGGCAGGCAGGTTCCCATGACGACTCCGGATCGCATTCGCCAGGCGCTCGCCCCGTCCCACGCCGTGGTCGAGCTGACCCCGTTCGCGCAGGCCCTGGCCGGCGGCCGGGTCGGCCGCGCCGAGTACGCGGCCGGGCTGCGCCAGATGGGGCACCTCCACGCGGCCCTGGAGGCGGCGCTGGCCGCCGCCGCGCCCCGGCACCCGGCCGTCGCCGCGCTCTACGACCCGGCGAAGATGGACCGCTCCGCGTCGATCGCCCGCGACCTCGAGGCCCTCGGCAGTCACACCGTTGACGCCCCGGACGCCCCGGCCGCGCGGGTGGCCGACGCCGCCGCCGGGTGGGCCGCGGACAAGCCGTGGGCGCTCCTCGGGGCGCTGTACGTCGTCGAGGGGTCGCGGATGGGGTCGATGGTGTTGGCCCGGACGGTCGGCAAGGCCCTCGGCCTCGACCCGCGGCAGCCCGGCACCGGCCTCGACTACCACACCGACGGCCTCGCCACCCGCCCGCCCGACTGGAAGCGGTTCCGCCAGGCGCTGGCCGACTGGCCGCTCACGGAGCAGGAAGCCGACGACGTCTGCCACGCGGCCGCCGTGACGATGGACGGCATGGTCGATCTGTACGCCGCCCTGCCGGTCGCGTCGTCCGTCGCCGTGGCGGTGTAATTCAGACTTCGACTAAAACGTCGAAGGGGCGGGGCAATCTGTGATTGCCCCGCCCCTTCGACGTTCCAACTGTCCACATAATTACACCTCCGGGCGGACCGGCTCGGGGATGTCGCTCAAGTAGTGAATGGTGTGCGTCAGGTACGGCTCCAACAGGGAGTACGACCGCGGCTTGACGGCGATCTTGACAGACTCCCGCAGGAGGGTGTAACTGTCGCGGAGGAACTTCGGCGTGAAGTTCAGGCTCTTGAAGATCGACCGCACCCACGTCAGCACCTGGTCGTCCAGCAGCTTTACGTCGTCCACGAGCATCGCCTTGGCGATGTATTGGAGCAGGAGTTGGATGTCGCGATACCCCTTCTCCCACCCGACGGCGTGGTACCGGGTGAAGTTCGGGTACAGTTCCTTGATCCGTTCGAGGGTGACTTCGATGACCACGTGTTCGAGGGCGGTCAACTCCTGCACGGCCGCGAGGCGGCCGCGGACGCCGCCGGCGTAGGCCGTCAGTCGGTCGCGCTCGTCGGCGGTCGGGTAACGGTCGCGGAGGGTGTTGAGGGTCGTCACGGTGAGCATCGGGTTACACTCCGAGGGGGGCGGGGGTTTCGATCAGGGCCTGGCCTTCGCCGTCGGTGAGTGCGGTCGCCGCCCAGTGGAAGTAGGGGTGGAGCAGTTGGGCCGGCCTGGGTTCCAGGCGGCGCGACAGGGCCGCCCAGGCGGCGTGGAACAGGTCCCCCAGGTCCTCGCCGGGGATGTCGAGCGCCGCCGCGAGACTCTGAAACGGCCGGACCACCGTCTCGTCGAGGACCAACCGGTCGTCGAGGAGCATGGCGTGGGCGACGGCCGTCAAGCTCTGGACGAAGTCGTTCACCAGGGCCTCGCGCGGCAGCCCCCACTCGGCCGCCTTCGGGGCGACGATGTCGGTCATTTGTTTCGTCAGCCACTTCGCGGACTCCTCCAGGCGGCGGGCGGCGGCCAGGCGGTCCGGCAGACTCTCGCCGTAGTCGGCGACCCGCTCGGCCTCGTCGGGCGTGAGCGGCCGCCCGCTCGATGTCGCGAGCAAGTTGTTGAGCCAGTTGGTCATGATTTCGCCCCCTCGTCTGCGGTCAGGGCCTTGAGCCGGGTCACGATGACGCCGTGGGGCAAGTTGTCGGCCACCATCCGGGGGACCGGGGCGAGCCGCGTGGCGAGGCCGACGAGGAACCGGCTGGCGTCCGCGCCGCGGCTCGGGCACTGCGTCTGCACGCAGTCGAGTTCGGTGTCGGCGTAGAACCCGAACACGGCGGCGAAGAAGCCGCACATCTGGGTGTCCGAGAGCTTGTCGGTGCGGCCCAGCACCGCCGGCATCACCGGGTCGGTGAGGGTCACCTGGAGGAAGCCGTTGTCGTACTCGGCGTAGTCGAGCGCGAGCTTGCCGTAGCCGTGGGCGCGGAACGCCTCGTCGAGCGATCGCTCCATGAGGCCGGCGCTCATCTCGCGGGCGGGGACGCCGAAGTACTCGGTCATCTCGCGGTCGAACCGCTCGACGAACGAGGTCCCCCAGCGGAAGCCGCACCGCTTGTAGACGCGGTCGGTCGCCTTGCCGCACTCGAACTGTACCGCCGCGCGGAAGCCGCGCAGGAAGTCGTCGGTCAAAGCGCAGACGCGCGTCCCGGCCGGGGTGCGGATGGTGCCCTTGCCCACGTCGGCGGCGAAGTAGTCGGGGCGGGAGTAGAAGCCGCTCACGAGGCGGACGTAGCTGGCAGTCTCTTGGCTCATCGTCGTTCCTCGGGGCTTCCGATCAGGGCGAGGGTCGCGGGGAATTCGGGCGTCGCGGGGTGGGCGTGGGCAGGCGGCCCGGCCCACGGGGCGGACGCCAGGAGTTCGCCGAACGGCGACCGCTTCTTGGGCCGAGGCGGCGTGTCCCCAGCGAGCCGGGTCGGTTCGGCGGGTGGGACCAACCCAGCCGCCGTCGCCGGGATCGCCAGCGGGGCCACCGCGCGGGGGCGGCCGTCCCAGGGGGCGGCCGATAGCAGCACGCCCCAAGCGACACGCCGGGCGGCGAGCCGGACCGGCTTCGCGAAGAGTTCGACTGGTGCCATAATGACCTGCTGACCAAATCCGACATTTAATCGCTCGCCCCGATCTATAACTCTTACATCACAGAGAGTTTCTTCATGATATCCTTGGCCGTCGCCCCTTGGGCGCGCCAGAAGCCGGCCGCGTCCACCTTGTCGTAGTCCGCGATCACGAACCGGCAGTGGTCCTCGCCCATCGAGTAGCACTGCATCTCGACGGACGCCAGGTTGCGGCGGCTCAACACGCTGAACACCGCCGCGAACATGCCGGCGTAGAAGTAGCACACGGCCGCCCCGATGTCGCCGATCGACTTGGCGACGGCGGACTCGTACAGCTCGACGTACAGCAGCCCCTTGTCCTTCTGGCGGAAGTCGTACCGCCACGTCCCCCACCCGGTGATCGTGAGCGGCCACCACCACTCCTCGAGCAGGAAGCCGACGCGCATCTTGTCGAGTTCCACCTCGAACTCGGCCTGGGAGCGGCGGCAGAAAGACTTCATGTCTTCCAGCCCCCACTGGTAGCCGCACTTGTACATGATCTCGGTCGAGGCGGCCTGGCCGACCTCGTCGTCGAGGGCCCCGAGCATGGCGATCATGTAGTCCTCGGAGACCCGCATGCACCGCTGGCCGTACACGTTCTTGAGCACCCCGCGCTCGGCGTCGTGGCGGTAGAACTGCTCATTCGTGTAGTAGTTGTGCTCGTAAGCTTGCAGGCCGTTGACGTGGGGGATCGACGCGTTCAGGGTCACGCCGGCGTTCGGCCGCTTGAGCAGCTCGACGGACTTCCAGTCGGCCCCCTCCTTCCAGATCATCTGGAGGGTTTTCACAGACGGCTTGTCGGGGGACTCGTCGGTCTCGACGGCGATCGGGGCGCGGCTCATGGGGCGTTCCTAGGGGGGGCGAGCGGGTCGGGTCGGGTTACTCGGACACCCGGCTGACTTCGGCACTGAGTGCCTTGAACAGTTGCAACTGGCTCCGCGTGATCAGCTTGTTCTTGGGGATCATCACCGCCCCGGTCACCGGGTGCCGGTAGTCGCTGACAGCTTCCTCGCCGATGAGGTCGAGCAGCTCTTGCAGGCTCTCGACGTACAGCCCCTCGGGGAGCTCGACCGTCACCCCGTCGCCGAGGACGCGGCTCTGGCACGCCAGCCGGGTCGTCGCGTCGGCCCCGACGATCAGCGACAGCGTCTTCTTCTCCTGGGGCGTGACCGGCGACAGGTTGCCGGGGTTGGCGCGGACCTTGACGCTGCACGTGGCGCAGATGCCCCGGCCGCGGCAGACTGAGCGGACCTTGAACTCGTTGGCGAGCAGGACCGCCAACAGGTTGGCCCCGGCCTCGACCTCGGCGGCCTTGTTGACCGGGAAGAACGCGATCCGCATCGAAGGCTCCAGAGGGATCGTCCACGGCGTCTGTCAAGTGGTCGCGGCGGTTAGCCCGGTCCGAAGAACGACCCCAGGGTGTCGCCCCCGGCGAGGTCGGCCGGGCCGCCGCCGAGCGAGGCCGGCACGGCGACCGGTGCCGGCGTGTCGGTGACGCCCTCGGCTTCCCGACCGCCGCCCCCGACGAAGAAGTCGCCGAGGGCGTCGCGGGCGTCCGCCCCGGCCCCGGCCGGCCCGACGGCCGCGCGAGCCGCCGCACGGTTGTCGGTCCGGGCGCGGGACGGGACGACCACCCGGAGGGTGACGACCCCGCCCGTGCCGTCGATGTCCAAGGCCCCGCCCATCAGCCCCGCGACCTTGTTCGACACGGCGAGGCCGAGGAGGAACCCGGTCTTGCCGCTGGAGTCGGTGACCCCGGAGTTGGGCCGGCGGAACGGGTCCCGGACGTCCGCGACGTGGGCGGCGGTCAGGCCGGCACCGGAGTACCGGACGACCACCTCGCTCAACTCGTCCGCAGTGCTCACGGAGGTCCGGCGGCCGAGGGCGACGTACACGCACACCTGCTCGCACGACTGGTTGGCGTGCAGCAGGATCCCGGAGATCACACTCGCCACGCGGTCCTCGTCGGCGATCAGCCACCCGGCGTCGCCGCTCAGGTCGATCGAGTTGCCGCGCTCGGCGAACGCCGGGGTCAGCTTCTCGACCACGTCGTCGGCCACGGCGCGGAGGTGGACCTCCTGGGCGTCCGGCTCGCTCGCGGTCGTCGTGGAGAGGCGGCCGAGCCAGCCGAGTTGGTCGATGACGAGCTTCTGGCGCTCGACCTCTTCGAGGATGCGTTGGATCTTCGGGACGAACCGCTCGCGCTGCCCGGCCTGCTTGGCCGCCTGGCCGAGGAGACCCGCCTGGGTGCGGATCGCGTCGAGGGCCGGCCCGGCCTCGCGGGCCACGAGTAGGCTCATCCGCTGGCCGGTCAGGCGGCGGTGCAGGGCGCGGACGTTGGTCTCGACTTTCCGGGCCGCCGTCAGGTCGCGGGCCGTCAGCACCAGCCACGCGCCGGCCCGCCGCTGCCGCGCCGCGACGGCGGAGAGGACCACCGGTGCCGGGCCGTCGGTCGTGGCGGCCGTGGTCTCGAGGCTGCCGCCGCGGCCGGACGTGGCCCAGGTCAGCGCGTCCTGGGGGCCGGCGGCCGGCGCGGTGTCGGCCTCCGCCGGGTCCGGAGGAAGCGGGGCGGCCAGGAAGGATGTCAGGGGCTGCTTCAACCCGCCGCTGGGCAGGTGGGCGAACCAGTCCTCCGCCGCGGCGTTGACGAAGATCGCGGCGAGCTTGGCGTCGAGGACGACCACCGGGTCGGGGATGTCGTGCAGCACCGCCTGGAGGCCGGACGCCTTGCGGTAGCCCGCCCCGATCGCCTCGGCCGCGTCGCCCACGGCCGCGGCGAACGCGGCGTTGTCGGCGGCCCACGGCGACTCCGGCCGCGCGGCGCGGGCCGGCTGGCGGTGGTCGCGGGTCGCGGCCGTCAGGACCGACGCGGCGTCCGCGAGCGTCGCCCGGAACTGGCCATCCCGCGCCGCCAACTCGCGGCGGGTGGCCGCCAGCTCGTCGGCCAGCGCGGCGACGGCCCACGCCACGTCCCCCGACCCGTCCGAGTTCCCGGCGGGCGGCGTCGAGCCGCCTGGGGCGGTCAGGCCGAGTTCGGCCGCCGACTCGAGTGCGAACGCCCTGGCGTGGCCGAACGGGGCCGTCAACGCCACGACCGCCAACCCGGTCAGCCCGACGGCCACCAGTCCGCACGCCGCGACCACCGCGGGCGGCGCGCCGAACCCCGAGACGGCCGCCAGCGCGACGAACGGCGGGAGGACCGCCAGGATCAACCTCATGCGTAGGCCGGGAGTCATCATCGGTCACCTTGTGTCGGCGGGGCCACGTCCGGCAGCGGTCGGCGGTCGGGCCACAGCCCAGCCGCTCCGACCCCGCGAGCCAGTTCCTAGGACACGTTTTTGGGATGTCAAAGGTCCACACCGGCTCGTAGCCTCTGTGGGGACGTGTTAGAAATCACAATCATGCCGTGATGATATCTCTCAATCATTGATACATGAAATACTCGCGCAAGTACATCCTGATTTTTCGAGGAAAAGTTGGACTTCTTGACGCGCGCTGCCCTATACTGCGAAACGCTCAAAACGGCTCATTTTGTCGCGTGGGACTTTGGTAGGATGCCGGGTGACGAGCGTGCCAGGGTGTCAGTACGAAGAATCTGAACATTCAAACAGCGGGATCGAAGTGTCACTTGCGGCGACCCACGAGTTGGCGAGAAATTGGGTCCGAAATGTGGGCCGTCGGTTCGCGGCTGACCTCGGCGTAGTCGGGCGAGGGCCGCCGGGCCGGGTGTTCGTGGAGTTGGTGTCAGTGGCATCGGTCCCGCCCCACCCGGCGGCCCGCGCGGACCTCTCCGCGTCGGTTGGCCTGCCAGTAGTGCCCCGAGACCGCGTCCAGGCCGGTGAGCCAGTTCCCCCGGCTGCAGTCGGTGTCGATCCCCACCACGAACCCGAGGTCGAGGACCTCGCCGGAGGTCTGCGGGGTGTGCCCGACGACGAAGGTCTTGCCGGAGTAGTGCGGCCAGGCGCGGCTCGGGTCGAGGGACTCCCAGAACAGGGCCGACGACGGCGTGTCCTTCAGGGGCAGGTTCGGGTAGTACCCGGCGTGGACGAAGGCGTGCGTGTCGGTCTCGTGGAACCACTCCGCCGCCCGCAGGAAGGCGATGTCCCCGGCGGGCAGGTCGCGGGGGTGATCGACCCCGTAGGACGCGAGGGTATGGTCGCCGCCGTGCCGGGTCCAGCTGTCGAGGTCGCGGTCGAGGTCGAGCACGGCGAACAGCATTTCTTCGTGGTTGCCGGTGAGCAGAGTCAGGTTCGTTCGGTCGCGGAGGGCTTGGAGTTGCCCGACGACGCCGCGGCTGTCGGGGCCGTAGTCGATCACGTCGCCCAGAACAACAACCCGGTCGTCGGGGCCGGGCCGGATCGCCTCCAGCAACGCCGCCAGGGCGGCCGAGCAGCCGTGGATGTCGCCCACGGCGATCACGCGCTTGGGTGTTGTAAGGTCGGGCATGGCGTCTCGTTTCGTGTCGTCGCGAGTGGCGACGTGACCCCTGTACCCCGCCGACGGGAGAATCCCAGCGACTCGGGGTATTATCTCGGCGAATTCCCGAGCGAGTTCAGAACAGCCGCAGCGGCTAGACCGCCAAGGTGGGGGGGACTCCGGTGAGCCGGACAGGCTGACGAAGTGGACGGGTAACCGCGTTCGGCGAGAAGTTCGCACAAGCCCTTAATCGCCAGCCAACAGCGTGCGTTCGGTTCGCAAATCCCCACGAGCGTTTTCGTTCGGATCATTCAATAGAGTTAAGGGATCGTACTGTTGAAAACCGCCGTTTGAGTGGGGTCCTGTTCGGCGCGGTTCGCGAGCAAGGTTGTGTCCTCCAAGTGCGCACCCGGAGGCGTAATCTGGCGGTCAAGGCCCGCCCGCGCCGCCGCGGGCTAACGGGTGGCGGGCACCACGCCCCCTGGCCCGAACCACTCCGCGAGGGCGGCGGGCCCCAGGTCGGGGTCGTCCAGGTCGAGGTTCGTAATCGGCCGCCGCCGGCAGTCCTCGACGAGTACCCACCGCGTCGTACCGCAGCATCGTCCGCGCGGTCGGCCACAGGTTGTCGTCGGCCATCCGGTCGGGCTGGGCCGTCACGGCGGCGGGGTCCGCGAACTCGGCGGCGCACAGCCCGGCGGCAACCGTGCCCGCGCTCGCCCCGGTCGTCAGCCGGGCGTGGTCCCGGAAGGCGTTCCCCTTCAACGCCGACTGCTCCCCCGCCGGCTGCCGCCCACGCCACTCGTCCCGGAAGTCCTTGAACCTGGCTCGGTCCGTCGTTCTGAGTGTCGCCGAGTATTCCGAAACAGTCTGCGGGCGTCCGCGACGCTTCCGACGCGATGGTTGGCGTTTCCGCGACCGACTGGCCGACCCCGAAGTACCCGAGCCGACTGTGAACGCCGACGCCGACCGCACCGCCGTCGCCGCGGTGCGGAATCCTCTGGCGTCCGGCGCGGGGTCGGGTATCGTAACCGCACCCTTCCCGACCCGACCGCACCTGACCCCGGAGCCGCCCCGTGCCGCGCTACGCCCTCGAAACGGTCGTCGTGATCCTGCTCCTGCTCTGGCTGCTGGGGGCGTTCGTCATCCCCCTCGCCGGCGACCTGATCCACTTACTGCTCCTCGTCGTCCTGGTCGTCGTCGTCGTGCGGCTGCTCCGGGGCCGGCGCGCGATCGGTTGAGCGCCGGCGGCCCCCCGAGGCGTGGGGGCTCCCGACCCGAGGCCCTGGGCCGCGTCCACTCCCCTTGGCGACCCGAACGGAGGCCCCCGATGCGTGTCGAAGTCTGGGCGGAGGGGCGGGCCGTCGCGGAGGTCCTCACGGCGGCGACCGTCGTGGCGGGCCGCCAATCGACGGAACTCGGCGAGCCGGGGCCTTACGGCCTCGTCCCGGCGTCCGGGCCTACGCCCGCCAAGCTGGTCGTGGCCCCCGCGGCGGCCGACGCGATCTCACGCCGGGCCGTCAAATTCGAGCCGCGCGGCGACGGCCGCGTCCGGGTGACGAACCCCACCCGCACCGCGCTGGCCGTCAGCGGCCGGGCGGTCGCGCCCGGCGCGTCTGCCGACTTCGACCTGCCGGTCGTGGTGCGGCTGTCGGACTGCGAGCTGCGCGTCTCCCGCGAGGCGGACTCACCCCGCGAACACGCCGGGGAGTGGGGGCGGCTCGAGGCGGCGACCCTGGCCCCCGGCTCGGTGCCGGCGGCGGCGAGCCTGCTGCCGTCGCTGCCGGCCCTCGCGACCGACCAGCTCGACGACCTGGTGCGCTGGATGCAGGCGACGGCGGCGGTGTTCCAGGCGACCGTGGGGTCGGCCGACTTCGTGGCGGCGGCGGCGGCGGCGCTCGTCGAGATCGTCGGGCTGGACAGCGGCCGGGTGCTGTTCCGCGACGGCACCGGCTGGGCCGAGGCGGCGTGCCACCCGGCCGGCGGCGACCCGCTGCCGCCCAGCCCGACCGTGCTGGGGCGGGTCGCCGCTGAGCGCCGGACCTTCTGGAAGCACGAGGGCGGCGGCGAGGGCACGGAGATCTTCCGGCAGCTCTCGATGGCGGTCGCCGCCCCGGTCCTCGACGCCGGCGGCGAGGTCGTCGGGGTGCTGTACGGCGACCGGCGGGTGTTCGGGGGCGGGGCGGCCCGCGGCGTCGGCCGGCCCGAGGCGCTACTCGTCGAGATGCTCGCCTGCGGGGTCGCCGCCGGCGTGGCGCGGCGGCACCACGAGCGCCAGGCCCAGGAGGCGGAGGCCCGCTTCGCCCAGTTCTTCACGCGCGACCTGGCCGAGCGGCTCGCCCGCGACCCGCGGATGCTCGAGGGCCGCGAGGCCGACGTGAGCCTGCTGTTCGCCGACGTGCGCGGCTTCAGCCGCGTCAGCGAGCGGGCGGGGCCGGCGGGGACCGTCCGCTGGATCGGCGCGATCCTCGACGCGCTCTCCGAGTGCGTGCTGGCCGAGGGCGGCGTGCTCGTCGATTACGTCGGCGACGAACTCTTCGCCATGTGGGGGGCCCCGGCCGACCAGCCGGACCACGCCGCCCGCGCCGTCCGGGCCGGCCTCGCCATGCTCGACGCCGTGCCGCGCCTGAGCGAGGCCTGGGCCGACCGCGTCGGCGAGCCGCTGCACGTCGGCGTCGGCGTGAACAGCGGCACCGCACTGGTCGGCAACATCGGCTCGCGCGTGAAGTTCAAGTACGGGCCGCTGGGCCACGCGGTCAACCTCGCCAGCCGCGTCCAGGGCTTGACGAAGTACCTCAAGCGGCCGCTGCTGGTCACGGCGGCGACCCGCGGCGGCCTCGGGCCGGAGTTCACGGCGCGGCGGGTCTGCCGGGCGCGGGTGGTCAACGTCGCGGCCCCGGTCGATCTCTACGAGGTCGAGGCGGCGGGCGACGCGGGCCGCGCCGCGTTCCTCGCCGAGTCCGAGGGGGCGCTCGACGCCCTGGAAGCCGGCCGCTTCGCCGAAGCGGCGCGGCGGGCCGGGGCGCTGCTGGGCCAGGAGGGCGGCGACGGGCCGCTGCAACTCGTCCTGTCGCGGGCGGCGGCCAGCCTGATCGGCGGCGCGGAGCCGTTCGACCCGGTCTGGGCACCGCCGGGCAAGTGACCCCACTTACGGCGGCTGGTGGTCCAGTTCGAGGACCGCCACCGCCCGCTCCGCGTCGGGGACGCCCGCGACGGACCGCTGAATCGCCTGGAGGTCGCGAGTGGTCCGGTAGGCGCGCGACGGCCCGCCGTCGGCGTCGGCCAGCCCGCGCAGCGCCGCCGGGTCGAGCGCCTGCGGGCCGCGCGTCCAGACGGCGAAGACCCGCTCGGTCCCGGCCGGCGGGGTCAACTCGGCCTCCAGCACGCCCTCGGGCACGCCGGCGGCGACCGGGGCCGCCGGCCGCAGCAGGTTCAGGTTGCCGCCCGGCCCGACGTTGAAGACCGTCACCCAGCCCGGCCGGTCGCAGGCGACGGTCACCCGCACGCGGTCGCCGGTGCGCAGCCCGACCGCCACCGGGGCCGCCGGGACCGCCTTGAGGTCTCGCGAGACGACCGGCCGCGACGGCCTGACGGCCGGCACCGGAGCGAAGGCGCGGCCGTCCCAGCGCTGCACGCCGAGCCGCAGCCCGGTGCCGGTGCCGGCGGCCGAGGCGAGGGCGTCGGCGAGGAGGTGGTTGAGGGCCGCCCGCAGTTGGCCGACGAACGCGCCGAGGGGCGGGCGCGCCGCGGGGTCGGCCGCCAGCCCGGCGCGGACCAGCCGCTCGACCGCCTCCGGCACGGCGGCCAGCCTCGGGTCGGGGTCGGGCAGGCCGCGGGCGACGGCGGCGGGCAGCCGCCCCCAGTGGCCGGCCGCGAACGGCGGCTCGCCGGCCGCGAGGGCGAACAGGGTCGCCGCCAGCGCGTAGGTGTCCCCGGCCGGATCGACGCGCCCGGCGAACGCCTCAGGGGACATGTACGGCGGCGTGCCGGCGGCCCCGCCCGGTGCCCCGAGCCGGGCCGACAGCCCCAGGTCGGTCAGCACCGCCTCGTCGCGGCCGGCGTCCCACAAGACGTTGGCCGGCTTCACGTCGCGGTGGACCAGCCCCGCCGCGTGCATCGCCAGCAGGGCGTCGCCCACGTCGGCGCAGTAGCGCGCGGCGGCCTGCCACGGCAGCGGCCCCTCCTTATGAAGCCGGTCGGCCAGCGACCCGCCGGCGACGTACCGCATCACCAGGTAGTGCTCCGACCCGACCGTCCGCCAGGCGAACACGCGGATGAGGTTGGGGTGGTCCAGCCCGGCCAGCAGGCGGGCCTCGCTGCGCAAGGCGGCGAGCCGCACCGGGTCGGCCACCCGCAGCGTCTTGAGGGCGACTTGATGGCCGAGGTTCAAGTCGTCGGCCAGCCAGACGGTGCCGAAGCCGCCGGCCCCGAGCTTGCGCCGCACCGCGTACTCGCCGGGGAACGGGTCGGGCAGCGGCTCGCCCGCCGGGGCCGCCGCGGCCGCGTGCCGGCGGACGCTGGCCGCGAACAGCCGCAACAGGTGGGCCGTGGACCCCAGCCCGTCCGGGTCGCCGCCGCCGCCGGCGAGCAACCCTTCGAGTGCCAGGGCCGCCGCGTCCTCGGCCGGGTCGGGGGTCACGTGTTGGCCTCCAGGGCGGACTTGAGCGAGCGCAGGGCGTGCAGCCGGTCCCGCCGCAACTCGCCCGGCGTCACGCCGAGCCGGGCGGCGGCCTCGGCGTCGGGCAACTCGTCGAGAAAGCGCGACTCGACGGCGGCCCGCTGCCGCTCGGGCAGGGCCGCCACGGCCGACGCGACCCGCACCGCGACCTCGTCGCGCGCGGCCTGCGCGTCGTGGTCGGGGAAGTCGCCGGGCAGCGTCGTCGGCAGGTCGGCCGGCCGGCGGTTGGCCGCCCGCAGTCCGTCGGCGACGAGTTCCGCCACGACGGTGCCGGCCTGGCCGAGGAGTAGCGACACGTCCGCCGCCGGCAAAGTCCCCACGCCCGCCCGGAGGCGGCTCAGCGCCTGCTGCACCACGGCCGGCTCGTCCAATCCGCCGCCCGGCCCCGCGCGCCGGCGGACCAGGGCGTGAACGTACGGCCCGAGCTGCCGCAGCAACCCGTCGAGCGCGGCCGGGTCACCCGACCGGGTCGCGCTCAGGAGTTCGGCCAGGGGTTCGGGGGCGGGGCGAGACAGGCGACACCTCGTGACGCGGGAGCCAATGGGACTTCGTCGAGTTTTTGACGAACGGCAATATAACCCCCGTGATACCGGTTGTCCAGCACATCCCACGCAGTTCGTGAAATATCCCCGTTTGGGCGCATTCTTAATTGACCGTGTTGAGTCACACCGTTAGCATCGCTCCCACGCACACCGTCAACTTGGTAAGACCCCTTGTACGACTCCGTCACCCGCCCGGACCAAACCGGGCCGCCCGCCGAGTTGCCGCCGACGCCGACGCCCGACCGGCGTAAGCGGCTAGGGCGCGACCGCACGCCGGACGTGCAGTGGCCGCGGCTGCGCTGGCTGCTGGGGGAAGCCGTCGCGGCGGAGCGGGCCGGCCGGCTGACGCGCGCCAACCACTTCTGGGCGGAGGCCGGCCGCCAACTCGGCCGGGTGCCGGTGACGGACCGGCCGGCCGCGGGCCGCGAGCTGATCGACGCCCACCTGGGCTTCCGCAACGGCTACGCCGCGGGGTCGCCGGCCCGCGCCGGCTTCCACTTCGCGCGGGCGCAGGCGGCGCTCCCGGCCGCCGGGTACGGCGAGGACGCGGCCGCCGACCTCGAAGCCCTGCACCGCCTCCCGGCCGCGACCGACGCGACCGACGCCGCGGCCGAGTCCGCGGTGCTGCACGTCCTGGCGCAGCGCGACCGGCTGCCGAAGGCGTCGGCGGCCGCGGCGGCCGTCTGCCGGCGGGCGCTCGCGGCCGCCGCGCCGGAAAACGCCCCGACCTGGGCCGACCGGCTGACGGTGCTCGAGCCGGACTCGCCCCGCTGGCCGGCGGAGCGGCGGCGTCTGTTCGGCGTCGGCGTGCGGCACCTGCGGGGCGACGGCCGGCTCGCGGCGGCGGCGGAGCTGGCGGAGCGCTTCGCGACGTCGTGCCCCGAGGTCGCGGCCGCCGAGACCGACGTGGCGGCCGCCTTGCGCGACCGAATCCGGGTGGCGATCACCGACCGCGACGGCGACCCGCTCGCGCCGCTGATGCGGCTCGCGGCCCTCGACCCGGCGGCCGAGGGCGAGCGGCGACCGGTGCTGTGGGCGGCCCTCCGCCACGCCCACGAGCACGGCCCCCCGGCGCGGGCGCACCGGCTCGTCGAGCAGTTGACGGCCGACGCCCCAGAGGGCGAGCGGGCGGCCCTGGCGACGGCCCGCCGCAAGGCCGACCGCGACCGCCTCACGGAGTCGCTGCTGGCGGCGCGTTCGGTGTCGAGCGGCCTCGAGCGGATCGACGCCACGTTCCTGACCCTGCCGCCCGACGCGACCCTGCAGGCGATCGCGGTGGGGGCGGCGTTCGCCTGGGTCGAGGCGATGTCGGAGCAGGTGCGCGGGGGCGACGACGCCGACGTGTCCCGCCGCCGCGCCGACGTGGCGGGCCAGGGGATTGCCGTGCTGGCCGCGCAGTTGGCCCGCGACCCCGGCCTGGCGGCGGCTGCCGAGGGGCTGGCCGCGCTGCACCGCAGCCGCGCCGTCAACCTCGCCAACGGCAACCGCCCGAGCGACGCGCTCGTCGAACTGGAGCGGGCGGCCGCCTACGACCCGAGCCTGAAGTCGCTGGAGTCGGACCGCGAGGCGGCGGGGCGGCTCCTGACCGAGATCACCCGGCTAGTCCAGCACCGCTCACGGAGCGAGTTGAACTCCGCCGGCCTGGAGTTGCAGTCCCAGGCCTCGGCCGGGGTGCGGCCGCGCGACCGGTTCCTGAAGTCCCGCGAGCCGGCGAGGATTCGCGCCCAGGTCGTCCGGGCGAAGCGGCTGGCCTTCTGGCGGCGGGCCGGGCTGCCGCCGGACGCCGACGAGGAGTCGGTCAACGCCTTCGACCGACTGACCGACCGCCTGATCGAGCGCAAGCCCGCCTCGGCCGCCGACGTGGTCGTGGGGTGGATGGTCGTCCTGGCCGAGCACCCGGCCGACGCCGCCCGGATGACCGACGTGACCCCCGCCCACCTGCTCGCCGTGTTCCACCGATCGACCGAGGCGGAGCTACCTGACGCGGACGTGGCCTGGCTGTCGGAGCCGTCGGCGTTGCCGGCCGACGACCCGCCCGAGGTGCCGGCCGACGACGCGTCCGTCGCCCCCGACCCGCCGCGGCAGCCGGTCCCGCGCGGGGCGCAGCAGACGCTCGCGGAGGACCCGCCGGCCGAGTTCTGGCTGCTCACCGCCCGCGGCCTCCCGGAGAAGTTCGCGCTGGTCGTCGCCGTGGCCGCCTGCCTGGCCGTCGCGGTTTGGGCGACGACCAGGTTGGCCGCCGACGCCCCACGGGCCGGGGCCTACGGGCGGGTGCGGGCGGCGGCCGCCGGGGGGGACCGCGCCGCCGTCCACGCCGCCGCGGCCGACTTCCGCCGGCTGCCGCCGACCGCCGGCCCGACCGTCGAGGCCGCGCGGGACGCCGGGGTCGGCCAGGCCGAGGCGGCCGCCGCGGAGGCCGACCGCCGGGCCGCAATCGCCGCCGCGAAGGCCGCCCGCCGGGCCACCCGCGAAGAAGTCCACCGGCGGTTCGAGGCCGCCCGCGCCGACGACCCGCGGGCCGTGGTGTCGGCGGCCGTCGAGTTCCTACGCCTCCCGACAGTGGACGGCACCGACCCCCGCGGTCCCTCGCTCGCCAAGGCCGCCAGGGCGACGGCCGCCGACTGGGCGCTCGCCCCCGACCGCG
The DNA here is from genome assembly GCA_043744775.1 of Fimbriiglobus sp. Lineage (GTDB taxonomy): Bacteria > Planctomycetota > Planctomycetia > Gemmatales > Gemmataceae > Fimbriiglobus. The sequence continues at coordinate 22,489 of JAYTUC010000052.1, forward strand.
CCCCGACGCCCGACGACCTGGCCCTGATCCAAGCCCTGTACGAGATGACCCCGGCGAAGTGACTCCCCCCTGAAGGAAGCCTGATGCGGACCCTATTTCGGCTCGCGGCGCTGACCTTGGCCACGGCCGCCGGCGTGGCGTTCCTCGCGTCATCGACGCCCGCGCCCGTCCTCAAGATGCCGCCCCTCGTCGTGGCCCCGGCGGCCGACTCGCCGCCGGCCGTCGCCGCCCCGGCGGCCAGCGCCCCGGCGGCGGAGGCGCGGTTCGCCGCGTTCCCGGTCGGGGCGCGGGTGCCGGTCGAGGTCGCGATGGACTCGGCCACGAGTAGCCGCCTCAGCCCCCGCGAGCGGATCGACCAGGTCCGCGACTGGCTGCTGCTGACTGCTGTGGGCAACGCCGGGCTGACGGCCGACGAGTTCAACCGGGCGACCTTCGACCTGCCGCCGACCCGCCACGGCTACCAGCGCGAGGTCGCGCAGTTCGAGTACGGCGTCACCCGCGCCTGCCACCTGGGCGGCGGCTTCGTCCTTGCCCTGGTCCCCGCCGACGCCCCGGCCGCCGACCGCGCTGACCACCTCGCGCACGTCGCCGACGAGTACCGCAAGACGCTCGGCGGCGTCCCGGCGACGCTGGCCGTGTTCGACTACGCGCTGCCGACCGGGTCGGAGCCGGCGTACCTGACCCGGCGCGAGCCGGTCGCCGGGGCGAGCCTCTTCACCGAGGCGGCCGGCTACCACACGGCGACCGTCCGCACGCCGGACGAGTTGACCGCGTTCCTGACGGCGGCCCCGGACCTGACCTCCGCCAAGCTGGCCCCGTCGGGTCGCGGCTTGGAACTCGGCGGCCGGCGGCTGTTCGGCCGGGCCTACCGCGGCCTGCGCACCGAGGACGTGGCTGCGGTGTGGCAGGCGCAGAAGAAGCTGTCCGACACGAGTGAGGCATTCGAGCAGCGGTATCAAGAGGCCCAGCGGGAGCTGAACGCCGAGGCCAACCGCAAGTTGCAGGCGGCGATCCAGCGGATCAAGGCCGGTCAGCCGGACATCGACGCGCCGGCCCGGATGCCCCGCTTCGGCGGCGCGGGCGACGACGGCTTGAGGGACTTCCCGCAACGCGGCATGGACTTCCGGCTAGGCGGCGCGGGGCGGGACCTGACTTCCCGCGCCGAGGCCAAGAAGGCCCAGTACGAAGCCGAACTCGAAGTCGCCATCAAGGCACTCACGGCCAGGATGTCCAAAGAGGCCGCCGGCGGGTTCAAGGACGGGACCGGCTTCTCGCTCGACCCGGCCTACGACTACGCGGGGCTGGCGAAGTGGTTCGCGTCCGACTCGGCCGAAGTCCTCGCCAAGGCCACCGGCGGCAAGGACGCCACGCCCGTGTTGACGGCGGCACTGCAGGGAAGCCGCAGTTCCGTCGTCGCCGGCCTCGAAAGTCGGGACGAGCAGCCCTTCCTGGTCCTGAAAGACGAGCTCGAAAAGTCGGACGACCGGGCCTCCCAAATCTACGGCTCGGCACTGGAGTCCGCGTCCCGCGAGCGGTTCCAGTACCAGGCGGCCCGCTACGACGGCGACCTCCAGGGCACCGAAATCGGCATGGTGCTCTTCTACACCGACCTCGTCGCCAAGATGTGGCAGGGGGTGGGGTTCGACCCGCCGGCGACGGCCGTCCCGGAGTTTCGCTCCAAGACCGACGGCGGGGTCGCCCCCATTTACGAGCAGCAAACCCGGAAGACTCCCGGCACCCGGCTTTGGTTCGGCAAGGACGACAAGGCGTTGGTCCTGACCGACGCCCCGGCGTTGCTGTTCGCGCGCACCGCGACCCGCATCTTCGCCGCCTCGTCGAGCGAACTCACGAAGGCTAAGGAGGTGCCGCCCATCCAGTCGTCGGTCCACACCATCGGCTGGTGGAACGACCACTTCGAGGAGGTCGCCCGGCACGAGCCGGAGTACGAGCGGCTCAACGAGTACCTCAAGTGGAGTCAGGTCCTCGCCTGGCTGACTCACACCAAGCAGATGGACTCCCTGCGCGGCCTGTCCGGCGTGACGGTCGATCGCCAGTCTCGCTTCCCGGAGTGGGCCGCGCGGCACCCCGAGTTGAAGTACCGGGACTGGAAGCGGGTCGGCTTCCACCCGCCCGGCCACCTCGGCTGCCCGACGGAGGCCATGCCCCTGCTGTTCTCCCGCGCCTTCGCTAACTACGGCGGCACGGACAAAACCTGGCAGGTGTCCGGCGGGGTCCAAGGCGCGCGGCCGCTGGACTTCGCCACGATGCCGGTGCTGCGCGAGAGCGCCGCGCGCGAAGTCGGCCTCCTCGGCCGCGGGGTGGACGCCGGCAACCTCCGCCCCAACGCGCTGACGACCCTGCGCGGGGCCGAACACAGCTTCCCCACGCCGGCCTCGCCGCTGACGGCGCGCAGCCTCGCCACCCCCAAACCCGGCCTGCCACAACAGGCCGCCCACGCCCAGCTCCGGCCGGTCGGCGAGTTCCGCCGCGTGACGACGGTCGAGGCCGGCGGCGGGCTGCGGGTCCGCACCGCCGCGGGCGAGTTGCCGCTGGCCGACTTCGCCGTCACCCGCACTGTCAGCGGCTTCCGCGTCGGGGCCGACTGCCGCGGGCTGGACGCCGCCCTGGCCGTCGGCCGGGAGGCGTCGGCCGCGCGGCAGTCGATCGCCCAGACGCTCGCCGGTAACCCCCTGGTCGAGCACATCGTCGCCGGGGCGGACGGCACGGCCACGGCGAAGCTCGCCGGGTCGGACCAGTGGGTCAAGTACGCCCCGGAGCGCACCCCGGCGGCCACCGTGCGGGCGGGGCTGGACGCCCGCGTCGCCGCCGAAACCCCGCGGGCCAAGTCGATCGAGGTGGCGGTCGTCGAGCCGGCGGCGGTCCTCGGCGGGGCCAAGCCGGGCGACTCGATTCGCTTCGACCTCGGGGCGGCGACCCCGCCCGGCGGGCCGGCCGGGCTGCCCCCGGTCCGCGGACCCCCGACGCTGATGTCCGGCGACAAGCCGCCGACCGGGACGCCGGCCACCCTGCACCACGGGGCGGACCGCATCCCCGGCATGGTCAACGGCGACCACTTTCACGTCCAGGTCAAGGATTTGCCGGCCCACATGCGCAACGACCCGACGAGCTTGCGGGCGCTCGCCGAGGCCGGTCGGCCGGTGGACGGGGTGATTACGGTGCCGGCGGCCGGCCCGAGGCACCCCGCCGTCGAACTGCTGGCGTCCGGGAACCGCGAGGCCGCCGCCCGGCAACTCGCGGCCAATCCGACGGGGTTCGAGGCGGCGCGCGCGAGCAAAGTGACGCGACTGCTCGCCGACGCCGACCGGCTGATTGCCGGGGGCAAGGCACCTGAGGCGATTGAGTCGCTCCGCGCGGCCGAGCGCGTCGCCGGCCGGAAACTGCCGGAGGCTCAGTTGCGACTCGGGCTGGCCGAACTCGCGGCCGGGCGCGCGAAGTCGGGGGCCGGGCTGATCACCGGCGAGTTGGCGACGGCCCGCGGCAAGCCGAGCGAAATGGGCAAGTTCCTCGACGAGGTCAACCGCCAACTCGCCGGCCGGCGGCTGACGCCCGCGGAGCGCGGGACAGCCGTGTCGCAAGCGCGGGTCGCCAACGCCCGCGACTTGGTCGCCGCCAACAAGACGACGGCCGCGGTCCGAGTCGAGGCTGCGGGCGACAAGCTCGAACTGCACGCGACCCTGCTGGCCGCCGAACTCCGGCCCTCGGCGGCCGAAGCCGGGGCGTTGCGCGACAACCGGGAGACGGTGTACGTAGCCGACAGCCTCAACCTCGGGGTGTCGGACGCTGGGGCGGGGCCGAGTCGGGCGGTGATGTTCGAGGCCGTGTCGAGTGGGAAGGCGAAGATGGTCGAGTTCCACAACGCCGACGCCGTCCTCGCCACGCGCCCGCACGTCCTCCGAGTCGGCGAGTTGACCGTGGCCGGCGCGCGGGGCGTCGGCGGGTCAACCGGGGCCGGCGCGCGGGGCGGTCACACGTTCCGGGCCGCCGGCGAAGCCCTGCCGTCGCGGCCGTTTCACCTCACCCACGCAGTTACCGGCGCGGCGACCGCGGGCAGCGCAGACGGCGACGAACCGGACGACGAGGACTTGGAGGAAGCCTTCCAGCGGATGATCGTGAAGCTGATGCAAGCTCGGGGCGGGGACGCACTCAGAGCGGTGGCCGGCGGCACGGCGACCCCGGCCCCGAAGCCGGCCACCTCGGCCGCGGTGCCGGCGGGCCGCGTATTCGTCCTGGTGGCCCCGTGACCGCCGACCCGCCGGGGTACGACGACGCCGAGCGGCTCGACGAGGCCGGCGACTTCCCGGCGGCGGCCGACGCCTACGCCGCGGCCGCGGCCGACCGCTTGAGCGCGGGCGTCCGGCTGGGGGTCGGCGACCAGGTCGCCGTCGAGCGGCTGGCCGACCTGGCCGGGCTGCTCGGCCACCACGCCGCGACGGCCCACCTGCTCGCGGGCTTGGCCGAGGCGAACCGCGACCGCCCGGCGCTGGCGGACTACTTCACGCTCAAGCTCGCCGACGCCCTCGTCGCCGCGCCCGACCTGGCGGCCGCGCGGGCGGCGCTGGGGTCGCTCGAAGCCCGCACCGGCCCGCTGGAGGATTTGCCCACCGAGCCGGGCGCGTACCCGGCGTGGGAGGCGGGCGTGCGCTGGCCGGCCCGCACGCCCGCCGACCGGCCGGTGCTGTTCGCGCGACTCTACCTGGCGGCGGGCGGCTGGCTGGCGGGGCACGGATTCTTTCGCCACGCCGCGGCCGCGTTCGCCGCCGGGGAGCGCCACGCCGACGCCCCGAACGCCCCGCCGCTGGCCGCCGCCGCCGGGGTGCGGCTGGCCCTCGGCCGGGCGGCGGCGCTGGTCGGCTACGGCGACCTGCCCGCCGCCGAGTCGGCCTTGGCGTCGCTGGCCGCGCGGATCGACCCGGCGCGGCACCCCGGCTGGCACGTCGAGCGTTGCACCCGCCTGGCGCAAGTCGCCCTGCTGGCGGGCCGCTACGGCGACGGCCTGCGGCACCTGGGGTGCGTCGCCGACGCCTGCCGCGCCGGGGGGTTCCGCGAGGCCGCCGCCGCCGCGGCCGTGGACCGCGGCCGGGCGCTCGTGGCCCTCAACCAGGTCCTCGCCGCCGAGGACGCCTTGGCCGAGGCCGAGGGGCTGTCGAGCGAGCCGGCGCTGCGGGCGCGGGCCGCCTGGGTGCGGGAGCTGGCCGCCGACCGCGGGGCGTCGCACCTGGCCGACCGCGCCGGCGCGCCGGTCGCCCGGCTGTGGGGCCACGAGCCGGCGGCCGCCGACGCGCCGCGGGAGCCGCCCGGCCCGGACCCGCTGCGGCTCGCGCCGGCGGCGGACTTCCTGGCCTTCTTCGACGACCGCTGCCTGGCCGTGCGCTGGCGGCTGGCGCGCGGGCGGGTGGCCGAGGCCGACGGCCTGCTCGCCGAGTTGCGCCGCACCTTCGCCCCGGCCGACTCGCTGCTGGTCCGGCTGCGGCTCGAAGCGCTAGCCGGGCTGGTGTCCTACGCCGCCGGGGACCGGGCCGCCGCCGGCCGGCGCTTCGCCGCGCTCGCCCCGCAACTCGAAGCCGCCGGGCTGCGGCCGGAGTTGCGCGACGCCGTGCGGGTGCTGTGGTGGTGCGCCGCCCGCGCGGACGCCCCGGACGCGGGCGACCTGGCGGCCCGGCTCAGCGCCCTGACCGACGAGCTGGCCGGCACGCTGCCGCCGGCCGAGCGGGCGGTGTGGCGGCTCGACAAGTGGGACGACGCCCAGCGCGGGCAGGCCGGCCGGCTCGTCGATTTGGAGGCGGCCGCGGGGGTGGCCGCCGCGGCCGGCTGGCTGAGCGGGTGGCCCGCGCGCCGGCGGTTGCGGCACCGAGTCGGCGACCACCTGGCGGCCCTCGACGGCGACCGGGCGGCGTTGGCCGGGGCCGCCGCGCGGGGCCGGCCGGGCCGGGCGGTCGAGGCCGACGAGGCGGTGCTGGTCTTCCAGGTGCTGCCCGAGTTCACCGGCGTCGTCCGGCTGACCCGCGGCGGCGCGTCGGTCCGGCGGGTGCCGCTGACGCTGAACCAGGCCCGCTACTGGGTCGCCCGCTGGCACCGGCCGGTCGCCCGCTGGTACCGCGGCGAAGCCCCCGACCCGGCCGACGCCGACCCCGCGACGGCGGCCGCCGAGTTGGCCAAGGCGTTGGACCTCGGCGGGCTGCTGGCCGACCTGCCGGCGCGGGTGCGGCGGCTCGTGCTGGTGGCCGACGACGCCCTGCACGGCTTCCCCTTCGCGGCGCTGCCGGCCGGCGGGGGGCTGCTGGTCGAGCGGTTCGCGCTGTCGTACCGCGCCGACGCCCTGCCGCGGCGGCGGCGACCGGGCCGGGTGCGCGCCGCGGCAGTCGTGGCGGTGCCGCACGGCGCGCCGCCGACGCCCGAGTTCCCCGGCGGGGTGCCGCCGCTGCCGCAGACCCGCGCGGAGCGGCGCGAGGTGGCCAAGTGGCTCCGGCGGCGCGGCGTGGCCGTCGGCCGGCCGGGCGCGCCGGCCGACCCGGCGGCGGTCCTGGCGGGCTGGGGTGGGGTCGGGTACGTCCACTTCGCCGGGCACGGCCTGTTCGAGCCGGACCGCCCCGACCGGTCCGGCCTGGTCCTCGTCGAGCGGGCCGGCCGGGCCGCGCGCCTCACGCTGCGCGACGTGCTGGCGGCCGACCTGAGCGGGGTTGAGCACGTCACCCTGTCGAACTGCTGGGGGGCCGACAGCTTCGCCCTGCCCGGCCGGCACGTCCTGAGCCTGCCCGAGGCGCTGACGAGGGCCGGGGCCGGCGGGGTGCTGGCCGCCCTGTGGCCGATCGCCGACGACGTCGGCCGGCACTTCGCCGCGCGGTTCCTGCACCACCTGGGGCGCGGCCGGCGGGACGAGGCGGTCCGGCAGGCGCAGCTCGACCTCCTACGCGGCCCGCACCCGCACCCGTTCGACTGGGCCGGCTACAAGGTCTTCGGCGGCGGCCCGCTCCGCTGGGTCCGCTGACTCGGCCCCCAGAGTGGTCGCCCGTCGCCCTCGGGGCGGTACGGTCCCGCGGGGGAATTCCGACGGACATCCCACGACACCGGGCGGGTGCGGGGGGGGTCGATACCACCCGTGATCCGACGACCCGGACCCCCTTCGAGTCGCCAGCGGCCTTCGATCCCATCGGGCCACGGCGGCGGTCAACCGCCTGTCCGAAGTCGGACTCTTGTCCTCGTAATCCGGCTCGGGGCGGATTCGGGAGAATTTCTCGCCCCGAGTAGTTCCCGGCAACTGGCTCCGGTCTACAAGTGGTTCTAGCCCCGCCTTTCCCGCTTCGGGACCGGCCGCGGGCAGGTGCATTGGCTCCCCGTCGCGGGAGACTCGCATCGCGAGTCGAGGCCCAGATGTCACGCGGGGCGGGTCCGGGAAGGTGTCCTCCCCGACCCCGAACGGCGGTGAGTCTTGGCTTCGACGCGCGAACGAATCCCAGGGCCCCCGTCGCGGCGCGGGCGGCCCCGGTCACCCCACCCCGGCCGCCCCAGGAGACTCTCCGTGATTGCGTTTGGCGTACTCCCGAACCTCGACTTGTTCCAGTACAACCTCGTGGACAACGTCTTCTCGATGACCGTCGCGGCGATGGGTGCCGCGGCCCTGTTCTTCTTCATGTCGCGCAGCCAGGTCGCCCCCAAGTACCGCCCCGCGTTGCTGGTGTCGGGCATCGTCGTCACGATCGCCGCCTACCACTACTTCATGATCCGCCAGAGCTGGCAGGGCGCGTACACCTTCGAGAAGGCCGCGGCCGACGGGGCCGGCTACGTCGGCTCCGGCAAGGCCTTCAACGACTTCTACCGCTACGCCGACTGGATCCTGACCGTGCCGCTGCTGATGGTCGAGCTTGTCGCCGTGCTGGCCTTGCCGAAGGCCGTCGCGCGGCCGCTGCTGGTCAAGCTCGTCGTCGCCGCCGCGCTGATGATCGGCCTGGGCTACCCCGGCGAGGTGTCCGACGTCTGGACGACGCGCCTGATGTGGGGCGTCGCGTCGTCGGTGCCGTTCTTCTACATCCTCTACGTGCTGTGGGTCGAGCTGACGAACTCGCTCGACAACCAGCCGGTCGAGGCCCGCGGGCTGATCTCGGCGGCCCGCCTGGTGCTGCTGATCACCTGGGCGTTCTACCCGATCGCTTACGCGATCTACGGTGACTCACTGCCGGGGGCGACGCCCGGCGTCGTCGGCCAACGCTCGGCGTTGGGGGCCGTCGGCATCCAGGTCGGGTACGCCATCGCGGACATCACCGCCAAGGCCGGCTTCGGCATCCTGATCTACCTGATCGCCGTCCGCAAGACCGAGGCGATGACGCCGTCCGAGCGTGCGGATGTCAACCGCCACGACGCCGTGACGGTGTAACCCGCCGCGAAGTCGTCAGGGGTCGATACGCATGGACGACTGCCCCGCCGCCGTCGCGGTCGTCTTCGCTCTGCTCGTCGGGTTGGTCGGGATGCCGCACGGCGGACTCGACCACCTCTTCGGCCGGGCCGTGTTCGCCCCGCTCGTCGGGGGCTGGTGGCGGGCGGCGTTCGCCGCCTGTTACTTGGGTGTGGCGGCGATCGTTGTGACGGGTTGGCTCGTCGCCCCCGCCGCGACCGTCACCGCATTCTTCCTGATCTCTGCCTTTCACTTCGGCGACGCCGACGGGTCTGCCGGACTGGCGGCCTTCGCTGAGGGGGGGCTGGTCGTGTGGGTTCCGGTTCTAGTACGCCCGTCCGAAGTCTCCGAAATCTTGAGTTGGGTCATCCCGGACGCGGACCCCGTGGCCGTCCACGCGGCCGTCGTCGCCGCCGGACCCGCCTGCGGGCTGGCCTTGGTCGCCGTGGCGGGTCGGATCGTCTGGCGGGTCGCCCGCGGCGAGTCGTGGGTCGCCGTTCGGTTGGTGACGCTCCTGGCGCTGTTCGCGCTCGCACCCGTCCTTGTGGGGTTCGTCGTGTACTTCTGCGGCTGGCACTCGACGCGTGAACTCGCAGCCTTGGCCCGCCGGGCCGACCCGGTGCGGCCTGGGCGTGGGCTGCTCGCCGTCGTCCGGCTCGCCGCGCCGCGGGCGGGGTTATCCGTCGCCGTGACCGCGTTAGCCGCCTGGTACTTCGCGGCGAGTCGGGAGTTGACACCCGTGGTTGTGCAGGCGGTGTTTCTGGGCCTGAGCGCCGTCGCGGTGCCGCACATCCTGCTGCACGCGGTTGCCGCGCGACTCGGGGCCGACCCGTTCGCCCGGCCTTCCCAGGAGGTCGCCGCGTGAACGCGCCGCGGGACTACGTGATCGTCGGCGGCGGGCTGGCCGGCGGGCTGCTGACGCTGGCGATCCGCCACCTCCAACTGCGGGCCACGGTCACACTCGTCGAGCGGGCAGAACGCGTGGCCGGCAATCACACCTGGGCGTTCCACGCGGCCGATGTGCCCGCGGCCGCCGCGCCGTTCGTCCGCCCACTCGTGGCCGCCGCGTGGCCCGGCTACCGGGTCAACTTCCCTGGATACACCCGCCGCGTCGATTCGCCCTACGCCGCCGTCACGTCCGACCGGATGACCGCCGCGTTGGCCGCGTGCGGGGCGGATGTTCTCACTGGGGCCGAAGCAACCGAAGTGTCCGCCGGTCACGTCACACTGGCCGGCGGGGAGTTGCTGCGCAGTCGCTGCGTGATCGACGCCCGCGGCATCGCCCCCGGCGACGTGCCGGCGGGGTGCGGCTTCCAGAAGTTCGTCGGACTCGAAGTCGAGACCGAGCGCCCCTGGCCCGACGACGTGCCGACGGTCATGGACGCGGCCGTGCCGCAAGACGACGGCTTCCGCTTCGTCTACGCGCTGCCGTTCGCTCCGCATCGGGTGCTGGTCGAGGACACCGCGTTCAGCGACCGGCCCGAACTCGACCGCGTCGGGATGCGCGACCGGGTCGCCCACGCGATCGACGCCCGCGGGGTCGGGGCGTGGCGGGTGGTGCGGGAAGAGTCGGGCGTGCTGCCGATGCCGTGGGCCGGGGGCGTCGTCGAGGTCAACCCGGCCGGGCCGCTGGTGGCGGGCTACCGCGGCGGCTGGTTCCACCCGGCGACGGGGTACTCGTTCCCCCTGGCCGTGCGGCTGGCCCTCGCGGTCGCCTCGGTGCCGCCGGGAGGGGCTACCGTCGCCGCCGCCGCCCTGGCCCGGCGACTCGCGCCGCGGCAGCGGGCCGCCCGATTCCTGAACCGGCTGCTGTTCACGGCGGTCGTGCCGGCCGAGCGGTGGCGAGTCTTCCGCCGGCTGTACCGGTCGCTGCCGGACCCACTGATGGCGCGCTTCTACGCCCTGGAGTTCGGCACGCTCGACGCCGCGCGGGTGTTCGCCGGCTGGCCGCCGCCCCTGTCCCTGTTCCGTCGCCCGGAGGTCCGGCCGTGCCCCGCCTGAACTCACTGACCGCCCCGCCCGCTCGGGCGACCGACGAGGACGCGATGTCCGGGCTGCTGTGCGGGCTGCGGCCGGCCCCGCCGGGGGTGCCGGAGCGGCTGTGGCACGACGCCCTCGCCGGCCCCGTCGCCGAGTTCCTGCGCCGCCCCGGCAAGCACTTCCGCAGTCGCCTCGTCACGCTCGGGTGGCAGTTCGCCGGCCGCGCCGACGCCCCGCCGGCCGCGCTGCCGCTGGTCGTCGAACTGCTGCACGCGGGGTCGCTTGTCGTGGACGACATCCAGGACGGGTCGCTCCAGCGTCGCGGCCGGGCGGCGCTGCACCGCCTCGTCGGCATGCCGGCGGCGCTGAACGTCGGCAACTGGCTCTACTTCTGGCCGCTCACGCTCATCAAGAACCTCGGCTTGCCGGTGGCCGTCGAGCTGGCGCTGCACCGCATGTGTGCGGACGCGTTGCGGGTGTGCCACGAGGGGCAGGCCCTCGACCTCGCGGCCCGCGTCGGTGACCTGCACCCGGCGGAGATTCGCGGCGTCTGCCGGGCCGTCAGCGAGCGCAAGACCGGGGCGCTGCTCGGGCTGTCGGCCGGCCTCGGGGCGGCGGCCGGCGGCGCGGACCCGGCGACGGTTCAAGCCTTGACGGCGTTCGGCGTGCGCGTCGGCGTGGGCTTGCAGATGCAGAACGACTTGAGCGAGTTGACCGGGGCTGCCGGGCCGCTCAAGCACCCCGAGGACCTGGTCCACGGCCGCGTGACGTGGCCGTGGGCGTGGGCCGCCGACCGCCTGCCGGCCGGGCAATTCGACGCGCTGCAGGTCCGCGGCCTCAAGCTCGCGGCCGGCACCGGCGACGCCGCGGCCCTCGCGGCCGACCTGCTCGCCGCCCTCGGCCCGGACCCGGCCCGGCCGGTCGCCGCGGCGCTGACGGCCGCCGAGCGGGGCCTGGCCGCCGTCCCCGGCCCCGCCCCGGCCGTGGCCGCCGCGCGGGCCGAACTCGACCGCCTGCTGCGTCACTACACCTGAACCCCCCACTCGCACGAGGGACGCCGATGGCGACCGAACTGACCCCGACGCTGCCGGCCGACCGCCCGATGCTCGCCGACCGCGCCCGCTCGCTGATCACGCAGTCGTTCCGGCTGCTCGAAGACATCATCTTCGTCGGGCTGGGGGTGCTGCTCGCCGGCACCGCGCTCTACCTCCTGGCCGCCGCCGGCGGGACGTTCGGCAAGCACGTCCTGGCCCTGACCCTGACCGGCGAGGCGGCGGTCCAACTCATCGAGCAACTGCTGCTGGTGCTGCTCGTGGTCGAAATCCTCTACACGGTCCAGGTGTCGTTCCGCGAACACACCCTGGCCCCGGAGCCGTTCCTGCTCATCGGGCTGATCGCGGCCATCCGCCGGGTGCTCGTCATCACCGCGGAGTTGGCCGACGTGCGCGACAAGTCCGAGGAGGTCTTCCGCCACCTGATGATCGAACTGGGCGTCCTGACCCTGTTGAGCGTGTCGCTCGTGGCGTCGGTGATGATGCTGCGGCTGCGGCGCACCAACCCCGGCGAGGCGGCCGGCCGTGAGTAGCCTGCGCGCCGCGGTCATCGGCGGCGGCTTCGGCGGACTCGCGGCGGCCTGCCGCCTGCAAGCTCTCGGCGTCGCCACGACGCTGTTCGAGGCGCGCGACAAGCTCGGCGGGCGGGCCTACGTCTTCGAGGACCAGGGCTTCACGTTCGACGCCGGGCCGACGGTCATCACCGCGCCGGGCTGCCTCGAAGAGATTTTCGCCGCCGCCGGCCGCCGCCTGAGCGATTCCGTCGAGTTGCTGCCCGTGCGGCCGTTCTACCGGCTCGTCTGGCCCGACGGCGAGACCTTCGATTACGTCGGCGAGGCGGACGCCCTTGAGGAGCAGATTCGCCGCATCAGCCCCGACGACCTGCCCGGCTACCGGCGCTTCTACGAGTACACGAAGCGGGTCTTCGCCAAGGGCTACACCGACCTCGCGGCGACGCCGTTCCTGCGCTTCTGGGACATGGTCAAGGTCGCGCCACACCTCGCCGCGCTGCGGGCCGACCGCAGCGTCTACGCCACCGTCAGCCGCTTCGTCAAGAATGAACACCTGCGGCAGGCGTTCAGCTTCCACCCGCTGCTCGTCGGCGGCAACCCGTACAGCACCAGCAGCATCTACACGCTGATCCACCACCTCGAGCGTGAGTGGGGCGTCTGGTTCCCGCGCGGCGGCACGGGGGCGCTCGTCCGCGCGCTCGGCGGCCTCTTCACCGACCTCGGCGGCGACGTGCGGCTGAGTTCGCCGGTGCGCAAAATCGCCGTCGAGCGCAACGGCACGACGAAGCACCTGGTGGCCACCGACGCCGGCACCGAGGCGTTCGACGTGGTCGTGTCGAACGCCGACCTGCACCACACCTACGCCACGCTGTACGCCGGCGAGCCGGCCGCGGCCCCGACTGCGCGGCGGCTAGAGCGGCTGACGTGGTCGATGTCGCTGGCGGTCGTCTACTTCGGCACGCGGGTGCGCTACCCCGGCTTGGCCCACCACACGATTTTGTTCGGGCCGCGCTACAAGGGGCTGCTCGACGACATCTTCCACGGCCACGCGGTGCCCGACGACTTCAGCCTGTACCTGCACGCGCCGACGGTCACCGACCCGTCGCTGGCCCCGCCCGGCGGCGAGGCGTTCTACGTACTCAGCCCGGTGCCGCACCTGGGCAACGCGCCGGTCGATTGGGCGAAGTTCGGCGACGTGTACGCCGACCGCATCCTCGAAGCGCTGGAGCACCACTTGCCGGGGCTGCGGGCGAACGTCGTGACGCGGCGGGTGTTCACGCCGGCCGACTTCGCCTCGGAGTTGGGGGCGTTCCACGGCTCGGCGTTCTCGGTCGCGCCGCTCTTGACCCAGAGCGCCTACTTCCGGCCGCACAACAAGGACGCGCGGGTGCCGGGGCTGTACGTCGTCGGGGCGGGGACGCACCCCGGCGCGGGCGTGCCGGGGGTGATTAACTCGGCCAAGGCGACGGTCGGCCTGATCGCCCAGGACTTCAAGCTATGAGCACCGAGCGCGAGGTGATCCGCCGGCACTCGAAGAGCTTCGCGCTCGCCGCGCGGCTGCTGTCGCCCGGCGCGCGGGGCCACGCGGAGCGGCTCTACGCCTGGTGCCGCCACGCCGACGACGCCATCGACACCGCCCCGGACGCGGCGTCCGCCGCCGCCG
>JAYTUC010000053.1:0-35949 GCA_043744775.1 Fimbriiglobus sp.
TCTCGACGTTCGCGTGTCGAGAAACCCCCCGCTCACGCGGACGGCTCGCCTTGTCACAGGAACTGCGTCATCAGCGGCCGCAACGTCTCCTCGGGGAACAGCACCCAGGCGTAGTCGCGCCGCCGCAAGACGGCGGCGCGCTGCTCGCGGGCGAGCGCGTGCCGCACACTTTCCTCGACCTCAGCTTGGGGCAGTGCGACCCAGTCGGCGAGTTCAGTCTTGTAGTCTCGGAGCCGGTGGTAGCGTTGAAGTCTCGCGGCGTGGGTGACCGGAGTTTGAGCAATGTTGGCCTGGATGGTCCCTCTTAATGCGTCCGCAATCGGCGACGCCTCCTCGGTCTCGTAACGCTGTGGATTCCATCGCATATCCCGCAAGCGCCGCTTGGCGGCTTGCACCTCCGCCGCCGGGTCGCCCTCGACGACGAACGGCAGGTGCGCCGTCAGCGTGAGGACCTGGTACGCCGGGGGTTCGCAACCGAAGAAGCCGCGGATGATGGCGTCGGTCACCTCGTCGTACTTGCCGCCGCCGATGCCGTGGATGAACAGGTCGGCGAAGAACAACCTGGCGAACAGCGTCAGCGTCAGGGCGCGGGGGCGCAGCTCGCCGGGGGGGCACGCGGCGAACGGTCGGTCGCGGCCGGTCGCGGTCATGCGCCAGAAGGGCCGCTCGCCCGCTTCGAGCAGCGGGGCCGGGTGGTTGACGCTGCGGACGCGGTTGGCCCGGCGGTACTCGACGATCGCGGCGTTGTAGACCCGCGTGAACTCCGGCAGTCGCCGCTCGATCGCCGCGACGAACTCGGCCCAAGCGTCCGTGCGGCACAAGCGGCTCACCGGGAGTTCAAGGTTGTGACAGCCCCAGTCGCGCTCTTGGGTGTGGCGGGCGCGAAAGAACAATTCAACGAGATCGGCGTAGGGGTCGAGTGAGCGGAAGCCGAACAAGTCTGGGAGCAGTGGTCGAAAGGGCCATGATCTTGCGGCACCCTGGATCACAGGATCGAATTGCTGGTAGAAGTCGTTGCCGATCCAAGCCAACTCGTAGGGCGTCTCTTGCTTTCGTTGGTCGTAAGCGACCGCCTCGACCCTGGCCGAGTCACCCTCCAGAACGGGCACCCGGATCGTGCGATCCTTCAGCGTGTCCGAGTCGGCGATGAGGTTCAGTGATAGCCCGTTGACGCGACGCGCCAGGCCATTGGCGGCAAAATTCTTAGCCCAGACGCCGGGGTGGAAGAGTTCCGGCTGGTGGCCGGTTACGATCAGCGGGCCGTCGTTCAGTGGCGGGACCGGCGCGAGGCACTCACGCAGGTAGCTGACGGCGGCGTCGAGGACGTTTTGTCGGGCCGACGTTAACAGGTCTTCGGGCAGGAGCTTGCGGCGGATGTCGCGGTTGGGGCCGACGAGCTTCGCCGCGGCTTCGGGGCTGGGGTCGGCGAGGACTTCGCCGTGAGCTTGCGGGGCCTTGTAGCGCCGGCTCGCGGACATCAACACCACTCCGGGCAGCGGCAACTCTCGGGAGCGCTCAGCATCGGAGCGTTCACCGCGGCGTCGGTCTGCTCGATCACGCGGCGGTAGTACGCCAGGCGCTCCGTGGGGTCGTTCATGATGCCGCCGAAGGTCCGCGCCGCGTCGATGTACAGCCGCGGCACACCGACCTCGCGGATGCGAAGTCCGCGGTGAGCCGCCTGCACCCAGAGCTGCAGCGGCATGCCCCAACCGGACTCGGTGATCTTCAAGTCGCGCAGCCCTTGCACGCGGTACGCCTTGAAGCCGCAGAAGGCGTCGGTGAGGTCGAAGCCGTAGCGCTCGTTGAGTTCGGCCGTGACCGTGGCGTTGATGTCGCGGCGGTCGGCGGGGGCGGGGTTGTCCTGGCGGAAGTCGCGCAGGTAGCGGCTGCCCGAGACGATATCGACGCCGTGCAGGGCTTCGAGCAGTACGGGGATGCGGTGCGGCTCGTGCTGGCCGTCGCAGTCGAGCGTCACCAGAGTCTCGTAGCCGTGCGCGACCGCGTAGTCGAAGGCCGTGGCGATGGCCGCGCCGTAGCCGCGGTTGCGGTCGTGCGTCACGCGCAGGATGCCCGGCTCGGTAGCGAGCAGCGCCGACGTGCCGTCGGTCGAGCCGTCGTCGATGGTCAGGATGTTCGCGGCGAACGGCCTCACAGCGCTGAGCACGCCGCGGACGTGCCGGACTTCGTTGTAGACCGGGATGGCGACCAGGGTGTGCGGGCAGAAGTCTTCGTTCGGCATCGGCTTCCGTCCCAACTCGTCGCGTCGGAGGGCCGCCGAGGAAAGTTCGGCGGCTATTCATCGTAGGCGGCGCGTCAAGAGTTCGGGCGGCGGCGGCGGCTATTTCGTGACCGTGTTGGAGATTTTCTGGCCGAGCGAGTTGGGGATGAAGCTGTTGCGCCGCTCCATCCACGCCTCGACGCCGGGGCCGACGGGCATGCCGATGAGCTGCACGCTGATCGTGCCTTTGCCGCGGCCGATCAGGCTCAGCCGGACTTGCGAAACGCTGGTGCCGGACTTGATCATGAGCGTGTCGAAGATTCCGGGCGGGGAGGCGGCGGCGTATTCGTAGTCGAGGTGCAGTTCCGCCGACCCGGCGAAGCCCCGGCCGTCGCGGAAGTTCGAGAGCTTCACCAGGGAGACGGGCGCGGGGGCGACTTGGCCGGGGCCGCCGGGGAAGCCGGGCGGCGGGCCGGGGAAGCCGGGCATCTGCGGGAAGCCGGGCGGGAAGCGCCCCGCGTCGGGGTCCGCGCCCGGCGGCAGCTCGGCGGGGTCCACCCCCGGCAGCCCGCCGGCCGGGTTGGGCCTGACGGTCGGCAAGGGGGTCGTGGGGACCGTCGTCGGGGCGCGGCCGCCGTCGGCGGGGTACGCCGCGGGCGCGGAGGCCAGGCGCGGCTCGTCCGGGCTGCTGGCGTGGTACACGATCACCGCGATGCCGACGAATAGCCCGAACAGCCCGACGACGCCGGCGAGGATCAGCGCGAGCATCACCTTCGGCACGCCGTCGTCGTTCTTGCGCACGACGATCGGCCCGGAGTAGCGCTTGGCCGGCTTGCGGCGGGGCGGCTCGGCGAGGTCGGTGTCGTAGGGCGATGTGGTGTTGGGCGAGCGGGTGGGGGGGCCGACGGCGCGGGGGCCGTCGCCGCCGCGGGTGTCGAGCCGCACGCCGCAGCCGGGGCAACTGGTGTAGCGCCCGCCGGCGGTCTCGAACGCCGTGTCGCACTCGGGGCACGTCAACTTGGGCATCGCCGACCTCGCGCCGGGGCAGGAACCGTTGGAATAGTATGGCGAGGCGACGGCCCGAACGCAATCCCCTGGGCGAGAGCGCACGCCGGCATCGCGGTTTTGTAGGGGCATCCCCTTGTGGGTGCCCAGCCTGCGCTTCCACGGGCGGTAGCCGACGACCCCACCCTGCACCGGCGTTGTCAACGCCGGGCACCCACAAGGGGATGCCCCTACAAGACGCGTCCCCCGGCCGGGGCCGCGCCGTAAGATACCCCCGTGGCGGCCGGATAACTTGTGGGTGGGCGCGATGCTGCTGTTGAGTTGTACCGACGTGACGCGCGGCTACGGGGCCACGCCACTCTTCGAGGACGTGTCGTTCGAGTTGCACGCCGGCGAGCGGGTCGGCTTCGTCGGGCCGAACGGCGCGGGCAAGACGACCTTCATGCGCCTGCTGTGCGGCGTCGATACCCCCGAGGGCGGCGCGATCAAGTTCCACGCCGGTGCCCGCTTCGGGATGCTGAACCAGGTCGCCGAGTTTCCACCCGGCCGCACGGTGTTCGACGAGGCCAAGTCCGCCTTCGACGAACTGCTCGCCATGCAGACCGACATGGTCACGACCGCCGAGGCGCTGGCCGTCTGCACCGACGAGACCCAGCGCCGGCAACTCTCCGCGAAGTTCGACCGACTCAGCGAGTTGATGTCCGCGCAAGACGCCTACCAACTCGACCACAAAGTCGAAGAGGTGCTGGGCGGCCTCGGGTTCAAGGAGGCCGACTACCAGCGCGAGATTACGACCTTCAGCGGTGGCCAACAGCGCCGCCTCTTGCTGGCGAAGCTGCTGCTGTCGGCCCCCGACGTGATGCTGCTCGACGAGCCGAGCAACCACCTCGACATCGCCACGACCCGCTGGCTCGAAGAGTACCTCAGCCGCCAGCCGCAAGGCATGATCGTCGTCAGCCACGACCGGTACTTCCTCAACAAGGTCAGCACGCGCATCTTCGAGTTGCACAATCGCAAGGTCACGAGTTACCCAGGTAACTACAAGCAATATGTGCGGCTTCGGGACGAAAAGTACGACCGGCAGTTGAAGGAGTTTGAAGCCCAGCGTGAGTACATCCTGAAGCAGGAGGAGATTATCCGCCGGTCGCATTACGGTCAGATGGCGAAGCAGGCGCAGTCGCGCTCGAAGACCCTCGACAAGATCGAAGTCCTCGAGAAGCCGACGCGGGTCAGCGGGCCGAGCATCCGCTTCTCGACGGTCGCCCGCGCCGGCGACGTGGTGTTTCACACCGAGGACTTGACCAAGCGGTACGGCGACAAGACGCTGTTCGAGAACCTGAACTTCGACCTGCCGCGCGGCAAGCGCCTCGGCATCATGGGGCCGAACGGCTGCGGCAAGACGACGCTGCTCCGCATTTTGTTGGGCGACGAGAAGCCGACTTCGGGGATCGTGAAGCGCGGCCAACTCGTCTTCCCCGGCTACCTCGACCAGCACTTGGGGTTGCTCGACGAGGACAAGCCGTTGATGCAAGCCGTGTGGCCCGAACCCGACCCGGCGCTGACCGAGCAGAAGATGCGCGACCTGTTGGGCGCGTTCGGCCTGCAAGGCGAGATCGTCGAGGCCCCCGTGCGGCAACTCTCCGGCGGCGAGAAGAGCCGCGCGGCATTGACGAAGTTGACCGTCGCCGGCATCAACGTTTTGGTCCTGGACGAGCCGACCAACCACCTCGACATCTGGGCTTGCGATTCTCTTGAAGAGGCCGTCAAGAACTTCGACGGCACCGTGATTACCGTGAGTCACGATCGGTACTTCTTGAACCGCACGTCGGACATGATGATCGTGATGGAGGACGGCAAGCACGAAGTCGTCTTCGGCAACTACGACACCTACGAGCTGCTGGTCGCCGCCCGCGCCGAGGCCGAGAAGACCGCCCAACGCGGCCGCGGCAAGCGTCAGGAGGCGGCGAGGCCGGTCGAACTCGCCCCGGAGACGGTGACGACCAAGGTGAAGCGCAAGCGGCAGTTCCCGTTCCGCAAGGTCTCGGAGTTGGAAGCCGACATCGCCGCCACCGAGGCGACGGTTGCGGCGCTGGACGTGACGCTGGCCGACGGCGAAGTCTACCGCGACGGCCGCCGCTTCACAAAGCTGTGCGCCGAGCAGGAGGCGAACCGCGCCCGGCTGACACAGTTGATCGCCCACTGGGAAGAGGCCGTCGAGCTCAACGGTGACCGGTGACGGCGAGCCGGAAGCGTTAGCGACCGGAGTCCGAAGCCACTCCGGTCGCTGACGCTTCCGGCTCGCCGAAAACCTACCGGCTGCCGTGGGTCTTGAGCAGTTCGTGGAAGCGCGGGTCCTTGCGGATCGACTCGAGGTCGCGGTCCTGCGTCATCGACTGGAAGTCGCTGTAGCCGAGTTCGACGGCCTTGCGCAACGACTGGATCGCCAGGTCAGGCTGCGAGAGGCGGGCGTAGCGGCAGGCGAGGTCGTAGTGCGCGGCCGGGTCGGTCGGGCGGAGTTGCACGAGCGTCTGGTCGAGCTTCAGCCCCTCCTTGACCATCCCCTTCTCGCACAGGTTCTCGGCCTGGACGCGCAGGGCGTCGGTGTGGTCGGGGACGAGGCGTAAGAGCGTCGAGAAGAAGTCCAACTCGAAGTCGAGTTGCGGCCGCTCGGCGAGTTGCAGGAGGGCGGCGCTGCCTTGCGAGGAGGGGCGTTTCTTGGGCGTGGCCATGACGTGTCTCCCGCGTGGCGACCGGCGTGAGGCGAGACCCCGGCGGCGCACAGGGGGATTATAGCCGGCCCCGGCGCGGACTCCCTTTGCCGACGCGCGGAAGCCAGGGAATTCGGGCGGATTGTGCCGCCCGGTGTCGGCGTAGCGGTCGGGAGGCGCGCGAAGCAGGCGCTGGCGGGTCGTCCCGGCAGCGCCTCGTCTCGGGGCGGCCCGCGCTACTTGGCGGCCGGCGGCTCGACTTCGTCCTCGTCGTCGTCGTCCTCATCTTCGTCGTCGTCGAGGTCGTCGAGGTCGTCCTCGTCGTCGTCGAGCTCGTCGAGGTCGTCGTCGTCGAGGTCGTCGTCGAGGTCGTCGTCGTCGTCGTCGTCGTCGTCGTCGTCGTCGTCGGCCTCTTCGGCGTCCGCGGCGCGGATCGTCGAGGGCAGGAAGTCGGGTTCGAGTTCGGGGCGGCCGGTCGCGGGGAGGGCCGCGAGGGCGAACCAACTTCGGGCAGTCATGCAGGCTCCTTCAAGGGTTTCGCCAAGCGCTCGGCGGGGGCCGTCAACGGGTCGGCCCCCCCAGCGTCGGCTCCAGGTTCTCGGCACGGCCACGGGGGGCGTCTTGCCCCGCGTCGGCCGCGGCAGGCGGTTCTTTAGGAACACTCCTAAAGCGTGTCAAGCCAATCGCCTGCGGAAGTTTTTTCGCCGCGCCTTAGCACGCCACGTGCCGGGCCGCGCTCAGCCCGCCGGCCGCGCCCGGCCCTCGGCAATCGCCTCGCTCAAGAGCGGCGGCGGCGAGCCGAATTTGGCCGCGTACTCGGCCGCGGTGGGGTCGAGCCGCACGCCGATTTTGCTGGCGTGGTGCAGGGCGATGTCGGCGAATTTGTGGTCCAGGAACGGGTTCTTGAACCGCTCCAACGTCTGGGCCGCGAAGCGTTGCGCCGAATCGACGCGGCCCTCCAGCGTCGGCACGATTTCCTCGGCCAACAGCCGGGCGAGCCACGCCCCCAACTCCGGGTCGTTGACCGCGTCGCGGACGATGCTGAAGCCACGCGGCACCGCCTTGATAAGCAGTGCCGTGTGGGCCGCGTTGAGGATGCGGACCTTACGCAAGAAGTACGGCTCGACCGCCGGCGTGCGGGTGATGGCGGGGTGCTTGAGGCGGAAGCCCGAGCGCGGGTCGTCCTCCAGCGCGAAGAAGGCGAACGGCTCCGCGACGATCAGCATCGGGTCGCTCGCGAGCAGCGGGTGGTCGGCCGGGGTGCCGGTGACGATGCGATCGACGAGCGTGTGCAGCCAGACGCACTCCTCCGCGAGCCACGTCAGCAGCGGCGTGCCGTGGCCCCAGCGTACCGCCAGGTCCATCACCTTCGCCTTCAAGAGCATGGCGTTGCCCTCGATCAGTTCGCAGGGGATGACCGTCGGCCCCGGCAGGCCGGCGTCGAAGCGGGCCTTCAGCACGGCGAGCAACTTCGCCGGGAACGAGCGCGGCACGGCGTCGGTCGGCAGGTCCTCCATGTCGAGCGTGTAGCCCGCCTCGGTGGTGTTCGACAGGACCGTGTGCAGGTGCGGCGAGCGGGCCAGTTCGAGCACCTCGGCCCACTCGGTCGCCGCCGAGACGACGCGGCTGACGCTCTCGCACGCCTCGACGCGGTCGACGACCTGGCCGTCCTCGTAGCCGCGCACGGCGACGTGGTAGCGGCCGTGTTGCCGGTTCAAGCCGTCGGTGCGGCCGCCGCCGCCGGCCGTCGATTGGACGATGACGACCCGGCCGACGTTCTGGCCCTGGGCGTTGCCGTGGTGGATAAACAGGTCGGCGAACGCCCGCAGGAACCGGCCGGAGCCGAACTGCAAGATCGTCTCGTTCAGCGGCCGGGCGGTCGGCGTGTCACTCGGCATGGCGGCACTCAAGGCGGGGGGAGGTTGGTGGGGGAACGATTACCCGGCCGCGGCGGAACGACAACGCCAACTTGACCACTATCATGGGCGAGCGGCCCCCTCGATGCGGGGCCGGGGCCACTTCGGGCAGGGGTAGGGTTCTGTGTCGCAAACGTCGGCGTCGGTTCGGGGCGGCTTCCTCTTCGGCGTGCTCGCCTACGGCTGGTGGGGCCTGATCCCGCTCTACTTCCGCCAGGTCCGCGACGTGGACGCCGTCGAAATCCTGGCGCAGCGCGTCGTCTGGTCGGTCGCACTGCTCGCGCTGATGGTCGCGGCTTTGGGCGGCGCGGCCGACATCCTGCGCGTGCTGCGCGACCGCAAACTCCTCCTGACGCTAACCCTGAGCGCGGTGCTGATCGGCGTCAACTGGCTGCTCTACATCCACGCCACCGTCACCGACCGCGTCAACGAGGCGGCGCTGGGATACTACGTCATGCCGCTGGTCAACGCCGCGCTGGCGACGCTGTTCCTCGGCGAGAGGCTGCGGCCGGCTCACTACCCGGCGCTCGCGCTCGTCGCCGTCGGCGTGTCGGTGCCGCTGGTCGTGCTGGGCAGCGGCTGGCTGTCGGTAGTGTTGCCGATCAGCTTCGGCCTGTACAGCTTGGTGCGGAAGAAGGTCGCCGTCGAGAGTTTCACCGGCCTGTGCGTCGAGACACTACTGCTGTTCCCGCTGGCCCTCGTTTACGTTGCCATACAGTCTGTGAACGGCCGAATCAGTTTCGGGACGGACTTCGCCGTCACGGCACTGCTGGCCGGCGGTGGGGTCATCACGGTCGTACCGCTGCTGGCCTTCACGATGAGCCTGCGTCGGCTGCCGCTGCTGGCCGTGACGTGCATCCAGGTCATCTCGCCGACGATGCAGTTCCTGGTCGCGCTGCTCTGGAGCGGCGAGGTGCCGGGCTGGCCGATGTGGGTGGCCCTGGGCTGCGTCTGGGTCGCCGTCGCCATCTTCATCGCGGACGCGGCCCGGTTCGCTCGGCGTCCGTGATCGGCCGCGTCGGCATCTGCTGCGCGTCGAGGCCGCCGTCCACCGGGATGACGACCCCCGTGGCGTAGCCCGCGGCGTCGGAGGCGAGGAAAACGAACCAGCCGGCGATGTCGTCGGGCAAGGCGATGCGGCCGAGGGGGATTTGGCCCTCGACGGCCCGGCGGGCGGCGGGGTCGGAGCGCAGCCCGTGGTCGGTCAACCCTGTCTCGACGAGTCCCGGCGCGACCGCCGCGGTCGTGAAGCCGCGCGGGGCGAGTTCGACGGCGAGTTGCCGCGTCAGGGCGTTGACGGCCCCCTTGCTGGCGTCGTAGAGCGTGTGGCCCGGCTCGGAGCGCGTGCCGTTCAAACTCGTCGTGAAGAGGATGCGGCCGCCGCGCCCGACCGCTTCGGCCCGCCGCACGACGGCCTGCGTCACGGCGACGGCGACCCAGACGTTCAGCCCGAAGACGAAGTCGAAGTCGCGGCGGGTCAGGTCGAGGAACGCCGGCTCGCGGAAGGTGCCGAGGTTGTTGACGAGCACGTCGAGGCCGCCGCCGAGTTCCCACGCCTGGGCGACGAGTTCCTCCGCGGCGTCGTCGCGGGTCAGGTCGTGCGGGACGTAACTCGCCTCGGGGAACTCCGCGAGCACGGCCTGCACGTCGGGGCACGCCGCCAGCGGCAACTCGGAGGTCAGCACCACGCGCGCCCCGGCGACGGCCATCGCCCGCGCCGCCGCCAGCCCGATGCCCTGGCTACTGCCCGTGACCAGAACCGACTTGCCGCGGAGCATCAGGCGTCCTCGTGGGTCATTGCGTCGCCATTCGCCTTAGACCGCCGCCAGCCCGCGCAGGGTGCCGGTGCTGCTAGCGAACTTCTCGACTTCCAGGCCGAGGCGTTGCAGGATCGAGACGTACAAGTTCGGCAGCGGGTAGTTATTCGCGCGGTCGAAGGCCAGGTGTTGGCCGTGCTTGTAGCCGCCGCCGGCGAGCAGGATCGGCAGGTTGTGCGTGTCGTGGTTGTTGCCGTTGCCGAGGTTGCTGCCGTAAAGCACCTGCGTGCGGTCGAGCAGCGTCGAGCCGCCCTCCGCGCTGGCTTTGAGCTTCGCGAGCAGGGCGGCGAGTTGGCGGAACTCGGCGAGTTCGAGGTTCTTGAGTTCGGCGAGCTTGTCCTCGCGGCCGACGTGGTGCGAGAGGTTGTGGCTCTCGCCGCTGACGCCGGGAACCCGCTCGCCGAAGCCGTCGAGCCGGATCATCAGCGTGACGAGGCGCGTGCTGTCGGTGGCGAAGGCGAGGTGCGCCAGCTCCATCATCGAGGCGAGCTTCTGGGTCAGGTACTCGCCGTCGGTCGGCGCGGGGGCATCGACCTGGGGCTTGGGCTTGCGCTCCCACTCCTCGGCGATCACGAGGCGGCGCTCCAGCTCCCGGACCGACGTGAAGTACTGGTCCATCCGCCCGCGGTCGGTGCCGCCGAGTTGCTTCTGCAACGTCGCGGCGCGGCCGGCGACCGCGTCGAGGATGCTGCGCCCGACGCGGAGGTCTTCGACCTGCTTGGCCACGGCGGCGGCGTCGCCGGCGACGAACAGCGCCTTGAAGACTTGCGCCGGGCTGGACTCAGCCGGCAACATCACGCCGGCGGAGTTGAAGGCGAGCGACTGGTTGCCGCCCTTCGCCACGACGAGCGGCAGCGAGGCCACGCGGGTCTTGATGCCGATGCGCTCGGCGGCGAACTGGTCGAGCGAGACGCTGTTGCGGAACGAGGCGGTGCCGGGGTGCGGCGCGGCCGTCAGGAACGTCGCCTCCGCCGAGTGCCCGCCCGACACGTCCGGGTGCGAGGTGCCGGAAATGACCGTGAACTGGTCGCGCAGGTCGGCGAACGGCTCGAGGTACGGCGTGAGCTTGAAGCCGGCCCCCGCCGTGGCCGGCGTGAAGTGCCGGTCCAGCACGCCGAGGTTGGTGCAAATCGCGAGCAGCCGCCGCGGCACCTCGGGCGCGGCCGCGGCGAACGCCGGCTGCATCGCGTCGAGCAGCGGCAAGGACAGCGCCGCCCCGGCGGAGCGGAGGAAGGTGCGGCGCGAGAGCGCGGGCGTGCGAATGTGCGGCATGGCGGTGGGCTACTTTCTCAGGAAGGGTTCACTCGCCACGACTTCCCGGATCAGGGTGCGCAGTCCGTGGTGGCTGGGTTTGGAGCGGGCCACGACCGCCTCGATGTCGTCGCGGTCGGCGAAGCGGATGCCCGACCCGGTGCCGTAGATCGTCAGTTGGCTGGCGAGGTTGCGGGCGAGGCCGTCCTCGTCGGCGAGCAGCAAGGCGCGGAGGCCGTTGACATCGGCGAACTTGCGGCCGTCGGCGAGGACACTCGACGCATCGACTTCGGAGCCGAGGCGCATGGTCACGCGGTTGAAGTAGTTCGCCGAGGCGCTGACGATCTCGACCGACGGCTCCAGGACCTCGACGGTGCCCTGGCGAACCTTCTTGGGCGCGCCGGCCAGCCGGTAGCGGTCGCGGTAGCCGCCGATGGCGTCGAAGCTCTCCAGCGCCATGCCCGGCGGGTCCATCTTGGCGTGGCAACTCGCGCAGGCGGCGCTGGCGCGGTGCTTCTCGATCATCTGCCGAATCGACACCGCCCCGGTGGCGTCCGGCTCAACAGCCGGGATGTTCGGCGGCGGCGGCTGCCGGGGGATGCCCAGGAGCCGCTCGGCCACCCAGACGCCGCGCAGCACGGGCGAGGTCGCCGTGCCGTTGGCCGTGACCTTGAGGACCGACGCCTGCGTGAGGAGGCCGCCGCGGGGCGACCCCTGGGGCAATTTCACCTCCCGCAACTTCGAGCCGTTCACGCCGCGGAGGCCGTACAACTCGGCGAGCCGCTGATCGACCAGCACCGTGTCCGAGGCGACCAGTTCGCGCACGCCGAGGTCGCCCGTCAGCATGCGGCGGAACGAGGCGCGCGTCTCGGCCAGCATCGAGTCCCGCAGCCACGGGTCGTACTCCGGGTACAGCGTCGGGTCGGGGGTCGTGAAGTCGATCTTCTTCAACTCGAGCCACTGGTCGAGGAAGTGCTCGACGAACCGGTCGGAGCGAGTGTCAGCCAGCATCCGCTCGACTTGGGCGTTGAGGGCGGCGGGCTTCGACAGCTCGCCCTTCGCCGCGAGGTCGAGCAGCGTGGCGTCGGGCAGGGAGTTCCAGAGGAAGAACGACAGCTTCGACGCCAAGGCGTAATCCGTCTGAGCCGCCGCGGCCGATTGGGGCACCCCGGACTCGAGGCCGACGATCAAGAAGTCCGGGGAGCAGAGGACGCCCTTGTAGCCCGCAAGCACCGCCTGCTCGAAGCCCACGCCCCGCCTCAGTTGGTCCTCGATGATGGCCGCGTAGGGGGCGAGTTCGTCGGCCGCCACGGGGCGGCGGAAGGCCCGCGTGGCGAACGACTGGAGCAGGCTCGGGTGGTCGGTGCGGGCTGGCTTGGCCGCGGCGGGGGCCGTGCCGAATAGGCGACGCTGACTCTCCGGCGGCCACTGCTCCGCGAGCGGGCCTTCGACCTCGAACCAGTCGAAGGCGACAGCCGGACCCTCGTAGTCCCGCACGCCGGCCGTCGTCGGCGAATTCGAGGCCGCACTCGCCGGCAGGGTCATCACCTGAAAGGAGACGCGCTCGCCCGGCCTGAGCCAGACGGTGAACTCGTGCGTCGTCGGCTTCAGCGAAGGCGCGTCGAAGTACCCCAGGACTTGCCCTTCGAGCGACGCGCGGACGACGTGGGTGACCTCCGCGTCGCCGTAAAACTCCGTGTTCTCGCGCCAACTGTGCCCCGCCTTCGGACTCCTCAAGGCGGTCGCGCGCCACTCCTTCTCGTCGTGGAAGTACGGGGTGTCGAAACTCTGGTACTGCCGAACCGTGCCGAGCCGCGCGGCGACTAACTTGTCGTGCTCCCAACGCGACCCCCAGGTCGAGAAGCGGACGCGGTGCAGGCCGGCGACGGCCGGGCGGAACCCGTCGATGCTGACGCCCTGGATGTGGCCGTTACTCCGCACGCCCGTCAGCAAGGCGGCCGCGTCAGCGTGCCCGGCGAACCGCGCGGTGAGGTAGCTGTTGCCGTGGTCCGCCACCGGGTTACCGGCGATGTGCGTCGTCAGGCCCGGCGCGAGTTCTCGGCCCGCCAGCGGCACCGCACTATGCACGGCGATGGCCGCGCGCATCGAGTCCTGGTCCGCGGCCTTGCCACGCCAGGTTTTCATCTCGGGGGCCTTCGCCTCCCGGACCACCGCCTGCTGGAGGGCGACATCCGCCGCCTGCAGGTACTTCGTCATCTGGATGTGCGTGATGTCGAGGGCACCCGCGACTTTGTCGAAGCCGAACTGCTGCCCGTCCTCCGGCAGTAGTTGCTTGACCCGCAGGAGTGGCAGCGCCAGGAGGTCGCGCAGCGCGTTCTCGTACTCCACGCGGTTCATCCGCCGCACGGCCCCGCGCCCGTCCGCCGCGGCCTGTGCCTGGTCGGCAGCCTTGAGGCTGCGGCCCAACTGGGTAAGGAACGCCTTCCGCTCGGTGTCCGGGGGCTGCTGGTGCTTCCTCGGCGGCATCTCGCCCGCGGCGACCCGGTCGAACACCTTGACCCAGCCCGCGAACTGGGCCGCGTCGCCGAAGGTCGGCTTCAGGAGCGTCAGGTCGAAGTTGCCCTTTTTCGTGTAGCCTTCGTGGCACTCGACGCAATGTTCGGCGACGTAAGCGGCCGGTTTCGTCTCGCCGGCCGACATTACGGAACTGAAGGCGACCATGACCCCGGCGGGCGCGAAGTACTGGAACAAGCTTCGGAGGAGCGACCGAGTCATGAGGTGAACGCGCGGGGACGCGCGGCCCGAGGTGGGGAAGTGATGTGTGCAGGCTCTCATAATAGGCGAGACTTTCGACGCGGTCAACTCCCTCTGAGTTTGGGAGCAATCGCTGCGGGCTTGCGGGGTTCAGGTTGGCCGAAATCCGTCGCAACACCGCGGCTTCGCGGGGTGATGCCGGACTCGCGTCGGCGGTTAGGCTGCTGTGAGGCAGTGGATGCCGGTTCAGTCCCAAACGCGAGACGGTTTCGGCGGGACTTTCCCGCCGTTGGGAACGCGAAACTCCCGGAAATCGTGGGATTCGCTAGCGAAACTCGCACGGCGACTGTGCGGGGCTTGCCGGCTCTGGAATTGCTGAAACCGCCGGTGAATCGCGTCCGGTTTCTGCTATCACTACTCACTCGCCTGGCGACCGCGGGCCGACGACTTGACCCCGAGATGGACCACCGCATGAACCGCGAAGCCCACGCCCCGGACGCCCTCGACGACCTGCCGAAGGCCCCCGCGCTCGCCACCCCGCTGCGGCACACGACCCGGCGCGCACTCTCGACCGCGTCGTTCTGCCTGGGCCTGTGGGGCAGCCTGACGTTCTGGATGTACGGCTTCGGCTTCTTCGTCAGCAACGTCGCCGTGGGGCTGGCCCTGATCTCGCTGGTGATGGGCTACCGCGCCGGCGAGAAGGGCGAGCAACTCGCCTGGCTCGGCCTGCTGTTCGGCATGACCGGGGCCGGGGCCGCGATCACCAGCTACCGCTTCATGCAACTCGCCTTTGAAGGCACGGTCCCGACCATGCTGCCGTAACATCGACCTCCCGACGCGACCGCACACCGAATCACGCCAGAACCGAGGCTGTCCAGATGGCCCAGATTTTCCCGAAGTCGATGAACATTTTCGCCCGCGTGTCGATCCTCGCCGTGCCGTTCCTGGCCGCGGGGGCCGGCACCGGCGGCACCGCCTTCTACCGCTCCGACTACACGACCGGGGCCCGCGAAGTCACCGAGCAGCCGGTGCCGTTCAGCCACAAGCACCACGTCTCGCAGTTGGGCATCGACTGCAAGTATTGCCACACGTCGGTCGAGGTGTCGTCCTCGTCCGGCTTCCCGCCGACGAAGACCTGTATGAACTGTCACCAACAGATGTGGCAGGGCGCGGAACTCCTGGAGCCGATCCGCAAGAGCTACGCCACCGGCACGCCGATCGCCTGGAACAAGATTCACAACGTGCCGCACTACACGTACTTCAACCACTCGATCCACGTCGGCAAGGGCGTCGGCTGCTACTCCTGCCACGGCCCGATCGACCAGATGAACTTGATCTACCAGTCGAAGACACTCCTCATGGAGTGGTGTTTGGCCTGTCACCGCCAGCCGGAACTGTACCTGCGGCCGAAGAGCGAAATCTACAACATGCAGTGGAAGGCCGAGGATGTCACCAACCCCGACACCGGCAAGCCGTATGACCAACTGACGCTGGGCAAACTCCTCAAAGAGGCCCATCAGGTCCGCGAACCAAACATCATCACTAACTGTTCGATTTGCCACCGCTGACGCTCTCTGAAGATGGCGGCCGTGGCGACCTTTGCGACACACGACGGATATTGAGGGATTCACGAATGCCCCCCGAGACGACGAAGGCCGTTCCTGCGGCCGACGACCAGTACTGGCAGTCGATCGACCAGTGGATGGACTCGACGCAGTTCGAGACGATGATCAAGACCGAGTTCCCCGAGGACGCCGGCGAGTGGCTCGACCCGGTGAGTCGGCGGCAGTTCCTCACGGTCATGGGCGCGTCGGCGGCGCTCGCCGGGGCGGTGGGCTGCAACCCGTCGCTGAAGCCCGCGCCGGCCAAGAAGGTGGTGCCCTACGTCAAGCAGCCGGACCAGATCCTGCCCGGCATCCCGCTGTTCTTCGCCACCGCGTACCCGCAGCAGTCGGGCGTCGGCTTGGGCCTGCTCGTGAAGCAGACCGAGGGCCGGCCGATCAAGATCGAGGGCAACCCCAACCACCCCGGTAGCCTCGGCTCGACCGACCTCTATTCGCAAGGCTCCATCCTGAGCCTGTACGACCCCGACCGCGCCAAGGAAGTCAAGCTCTCCGGCCGCCCGAGCGGGTACGACACCTTCGTCACCACGATCAAGTCCGAACTCGAGAAGCAAGGCGGCAAGCAGGGCGACGGCGTCCGCTTCTTGACCGAGCCGAGTACGTCGCCGACCTTCATCGCGCTGATCGACGAGTTCACCAAGCGCTTCCCGAAGGCCAAGTGGATTCAGTACGAGCCGATTAGCCGCGACAACTCGCGCAAGGCAATCCAGGCCGCGTTCGGTGCCCCGGCCAACGTCGTGACCAAGTTCGACAAGGCTAAGGTCGCGCTGGCGATCGACTGCGACTTCCTCGCGGCCGGCGTCGGCGCGGTGCGCTCGGCCCGCGACTTCATGGCCAACCGCAAGGTCCGCAGCGTCCCGCAGTCGATCGCCAAGGGCGAGGGCGTGGCGGTCGGGTCGATGAACCGGCTGTACGCCGTCGAGACGATGCTGACCGCGACCGGGGCCGTCGCCGACCACCGGCTGACGCTGAAGCCGTCGCAGGTGGCCGACTTCACCAAGGCGTTGGCCGCGAAACTCGGCGTCGTCGGCGTCACCGCCCCGGCGCTGACGGGGCTGGCCGCGCAGTGGCTCGACCCGCTCGTGAAAGACCTGCAAGACGCCAAGGGCACGGCCGTCGTCCTCGTCGGCGACCAGCAGCCGGCGGCGGTACACTTCCTCGCGCTCGCCATCAACGAGAAGTTGGGCGCGTTCGGCAACACGGTCACCTTCACCGAGCCGATCGAGACGCGGCCGACCGACCTGAATGACCTCAAAGTCTTGACCGACGACATGAAGGCCGGCAAGGTTGACTTGCTGTTCATCGTCGGCGGCAACCCGGCCTACGACGCCCCGGTCGATTTCGACTTCGTCGGTGCCCTCAAGGAGATGAAGGGCACCAAGGTCCGGCTCAACGTCTACGAGGACGAAACCAGCTTCCTCGGCCAGTGTCAGTGGTTCCTGAACTCGACGCACTACCTCGAAACCTGGGGCGATGTCCGGGCCTACGACGGCACCGTCAGCGTTCAGCAGCCGCTGATCGCGCCGCTGTACAACGGCAAGTCGCCGCTCGAACTGCTCGCGACGCTGCTGAGCTACGGCATCAACGACCCGCTCGAACTCGTGCAGGCGACCTGGAAGAAGTTCCACGACGCGACCGTCAAGAGTGCGGACTTCGAGTCGTGGTGGCAGAAGTGCCTGCGGGACGGTGTTGTGCCCGGTACGGCGATGCCGCCCAAGACCGTCTCGGCCGTCAAGTCGGTGGGCGAAGTCCTGGCCGACAAGGCGTTCGCGCTGCCGGTCGCTACGGCTGGCTTTGAAGTCCAGTTCCGGGCCGACCCGACGATTTACGACGGCCGCTACGCCAACACCGGCTGGCTGCAAGAACTGCCCAAGCCGATCACGAAGTTGACGTGGGACAACGCGGCGATCGTCAGCCCCGCCACGGCGGAGAAGTTGGGCATCACCAACTCGTTCGCCTACACCGGCGGCGAGAACGGCCGGACGATTGCCGACCTGGCGCGGCTGACGGTGAACGGCGGGGTGATCGAGAAGATCGCCGTGTTCATCCTGCCGAGCCACGCCGACGACGCGATCACGCTGCACCTCGGCTACGGCCGCACCCACGCCGGCAAGGTCGGCACGGGGGCCGAGAAGGGGGCGCAGGGGCCGGGCTTCAACACCTACACCCTGCGGACCTCCGCGGCGATGTGGAACGCCACCGGGGCGACGCTCGAGAAGCGGGACGAGACGTTCTTCCTGGCCTGCACGCAGGGCCAGTACCTGATGGAGAGCCGCAAGCCGGCCCGCCACGCGACCGTCGCGCAGTTCAAGGCCGACCGCGAGTTCGCCCAGGTGCCCGCGGCGTCGGCCGCCGAGTACAAGGAGCTGCGCGAGCTGACGCCCGGCACGGTCGAGGACTTCAAGCGTCTGGGGCAAACGCACCCTTACGAGCAGAAGCACGGCTCCGACCACAGGGCCGAGGAGCACGCCCACGGCGGCCACGACAAGCGCATGACGCCGCTGTCGCTGTACCCCAACAACCCGAGTACGGTCAACGGCGTCGAGGCGTCGAAGGCCTACCGCCGCTGGGGCATGGCAATCGACCTCGGGGCGTGCATCGGCTGCAACGTCTGCGTCATGGCGTGCGTCTCGGAGAACAACACGCCGGTCGTCGGCAAGGAGACGGTGACCAAGGGGCGGGCCATGCACTGGATCCGCGTCGATCGCTACTTCTCCATCCCCGGCGAGGAGACGCAATCCGACAGCCTCGGGGCCGCCAACACTTCGGCCGAGTACCGGGCGACGCAGGTCAAGCGGTCGGACAGCATCCGCACGCACTTCCAGCCGATCGTCTGCCAGCAGTGCGAGAAGGCCCCGTGCGAAGTGGTCTGCCCGGTCGCCGCGACGGTTCACTGCGCCGACGGCCTTAACGACATGGTGTATAACCGCTGCGTGGGGACGCGCTACTGCTCGAACAACTGCCCGTATAAGGTGCGGCGCTTCAACTTCATCCAGTACTCGGACTACAGCACCGAGAGTTTGAAGCTGCTCAACAACCCCGAGGTGACGGTGCGGACCCGCGGCGTGATGGAGAAGTGTACGTACTGCGTGCAGCGCATCCGCAACGCCGAGATGGAGACGGAGCGCGAGTTCGACAAGCGTAAGGCGGCGGGCAAGACCGACAAGTTCGGCCGGCCCAAGATCATGGACGGCGAGATCGTCACCGCCTGCCAGGCCGCCTGCCCGACGCTGGCGATTACGTTCGGCGACATCAACGACGACAGCAGCGCGGTCCTGCGGGCCAAGGCCGAGGACCACAACTACGGGTTGCTCGCGGAACTCGGCGTGATGCCGCGGACCAGCTACCTCGCCGCGATCCGCAACCCCAACCCTGCCATGCCGAAGGGGGCTTAACCGATGGCGACCGTGATCCAACCGACGACCCCCGGCGGCCCGCCCGCCGCCAAGACGTATAGCGCCCCGACACAGTTCGCCCCCCACCCGGAGGGCCTCGTCCGCGGCAACCACGACCTGGCGACCCTCGGCGACAAGATCGCCGACGTGTCGATTCAGGTCACGCCGACGCCGCGCGCCTGGTGGATGTTCTTCCTGCTGGGCTTTACCCTGCTGCAAGGCCTTGTCGTCGGCGTCGGCTACTTGCTGTACATGGGCACCGGCGTCTGGGGCATCAACCAGCCGGTCGCGTGGGGCATGGCGATCATCAACTTCGTCTGGTGGATCGGCATCGGCCACGCCGGCACGCTGATCTCGGCGATCCTGCTGCTCATGCACCAGAAGTGGCGCACGAGCCTGAACCGCTTCGCCGAGGCGATGACGATTTTCGCGGTCATGTGTGCCGGGATGTTCCCGCTGTTGCACATGGGCCGGCCGTGGCTCTTCTACTGGCTGTACCCGGTGCCGGTGAACTTCGGGGCCTGGCCGCAGTTCCGCAGTCCCTTGTGCTGGGACGTGTTCGCGGTGACGACGTATTTCACCGTGTCGGCCGTGTTCTGGTACATCGGCCTGGTGCCCGACTTCGCCGTGCTGCGCGACGTGGCCCGCAACCGCCTGCAACGCACCGTTTACGGCATGTTGTCGATGGGCTGGCGTGGCAGTGCGATCCACTGGCGGCGCTACGAGAAGCTGTACCTGATGCTCGCCGGCCTCGGCACGCCGCTGGTGTTCAGCGTGCACACGATCGTGTCGTTCGACTTCGCCGTGTCGATCGTGCCGCTGTGGCACGCGACCATCTTCCCGCCGTTCTTCGTCGCCGGGGCGATCTTCGCCGGCTTCGCGATGGTGATCTGGCTCGCCGTCCCGCTGCGCGAGTTCTACGGCATGAAGGACTTCATTACCAACAAGCACATGGACCTGTGCGCCAAGGTGATGCTCGGCACGGGCTTGCTTGTGACTTACGGCTACACCTGCGAACTCTGGATGGCCTGGTACTCTCACTCGATCTACGAAACCGACACGACGATGCAGCGCGTCTGGTACGGCCCCTACGCCTGGGCCTACTGGGTGCTGATCTTGACGAACACGTTGATCCCGCAACTCTTGTGGATCGACAAGCTCCGCAAGAACATGGTCGTGCTGTTCTTCATCGCGCTGTCGGTCCACATCGGCATGTGGTTCGAGCGCTACGTCATCGTGATTACCTTGAGCCGCGACCACCTGCCGTCGTCGTGGGGCCGCTACGCCCCGACGGAGTGGGATTACATGCTGTTCATCGGCACGATCGGCCTGTTCATCACGCTGTTCAGCCTGTTCGTACGGTTCGTGCCGATGCTCTCGATAACGGAAATGCGTGAACTCCTCCCCACCGCCCAGGGCGGCCGGGACGGGCACGCCGTCATGGAGAACGCCAAGTGACCAGTACCCTCGAAGAGACCCCGAAGGTGTACGGCCTGCTGGCCGAGTTCGGCACTGCCGACGACCTGGTCCACGCCACCCAGTCGGCCGCCGGCAAGGGCTTTACCCGCATGGACGGCTACTCGCCGTACCCCGTCGGCGAGGTCGCGGACGCACTCGGCTTCCCGCGCTCCGAGATCGGCGCGATCATGTTCATCGGCGGGTTGTGCGGGGCGACCTTCGGCTTCGTCATGCAGTACTACCTCAACGGCATCGACTACCCGCTGAATGTCGGCGGCAAGCCGATGTTCTCGTGGCCGCAGTTCGCCCCGATCACCTGGGAACTGCTGGTCCTCACGGCGTCGCTCTCGGGCGTCATCGGCCTGTTCGCCTTGTGCGGGCTGCCGCAGCCGAACCACCCGCTGTTCAACGTGCCGCAGTTCGCCCGCGCGACCCGCGACCGGTTCTTCTTGTGCATCGAGGCGACCGACCCCGCCTTCGACCTCACCACGACCCGCGACTTCCTCGACACGCTCAAGCCGCTGAGCGTCGCGGAGGTGCCCGAGTGACCACTATGACCCGACCCGTAATCGTGACACTGACGTTAGCTGTCGTCGCGTTCGCCGGCTGCCAGCAGAAGATGGCGACCCAGCCCGCGCCGCGGCCCTACGAGCAGAGCAAGATGTTCCCCGACAACCAGTCGGTGCGGCCGCTCGAAAAGGGCGTCGTCCACCGCAACCAGGCGACGGCCGACGACCCGCTCGTCGCCTGGCTCACGCCCGCCGGCAAGACGCCGCACGTCTCGAAGGAGTGGAAGGACGCGGTGGACCCGACCGGCAACACCGCCCCGACCGCCGGCGCGCCGACCGACGTGGCCAACTACGTCACCGAACTGCCCTTCGAGTTGTCGGTCGCCGACCTGACCCGCGGCCAGTCGCTGTACAACGGGGCCTGCGCCTTGTGCCACGGCGGCGCGGGCTACGGCAACGGCAAGATCCCGGAGCGCGGGTACTTGAAGCCGCCGTCGTACCACACCGACCCGAACGGCGAGGAGCGCGACGCCGGGCACTTCGTCGGCGAGGTCCGCAAGGACCTGCCCGTCGGCTACTCCCGCGGCTTCGACCGCTACGGCAAGAAGGTCCCGCTGAAGGAAGTCCCCGTCGGCTACATCTACCAGGTCATCACCTGGGGCTACGGCGGCATGGGGTCGCACGAGACACAGATCCCGAACCCGGCCGACCGCTGGCGGATCATTGGCTACGTCCGGGCGCTGCAACTGAGCCAAAGCCTCCCCGTGGAGGAGTTACCCGCCAAGAACCGCGACGAACTCACGAAGGCGGGGTCGAAGTAATGGCCGAGCACCACGACGACCACGCCTCCGAAGGCATCGCCATCCCGACCGACCCGGTCAACACCGCCGGGCTGAAGACGGTGGCGTTAGTCTGCGCCGCCGCCGGCACGATCGCCTTCGGCGTGTTGGGCGTCCTGAACATGGGTCCGGCGGGCGAGTACGGCTGGCGTGACCTGTCGATGACGTACCTCATCGGCTGGGTCTTCTGGGCCAGCCTGCCGCTGGGGTCGCTGTTCCTGATCCTCGTCGGCGTCATGACGAGCGCGTCGTGGGGTGTCGTGCTGCGGCGCTGCTTCGTCGCGTCGCTCCGCACGCTGTGGTTAGTACCCGTGCTGATGCTGCCGGTGGCGGTGAGCCTGTACCTGGCCGACGGGGTGCAGTCGCCGTACTGGTGGGCCGACCGCAGTTATGAGGGCGACCCCGCTTCGGTCGCCGCGGCGAAGGGCATGCGCGTCGAGGGCGTCGTCGAGAACCAGCACAAGATTCACGACCTGCTCAACCCGACGCGGTTCCTCATCGTGACCGGCGTGGGTTTAAGCCTGATGGGGCTGCTAGCCTTGTACACGCTGGCCGTGATGCGCAAGAACGACGAGGGCAACGACACCGTCGCCTACCAAACGCTCCGCAAGCTCGCCGGGCCGGGGGTGGTGTTGTGGGTGCTGACGATGACCGTGCTCTCGACCCTTTGGGTCGTGTCCGTGGAGCCGACTTGGGCGTCGAGCATGTTCCCGATCGTCTTCGGCATGAACGCGTTCCTGACGACCTTCTCGTTCAGCATCTTCGTGTTCTACACGGTCAACCCGGACAAGTCGGACACGCTCGCCTTGGTCAAGGATAAGTTCCGCATCGACATGGGCACTTTGACTTTGGCGTTCACGATGGTCTGGGCCTACGCCTCGTTCTCGCAGTACATGCTGATCTGGGCCGGCAACTTGCCCGAGGAAGTGGCGTACTACCGCAAGCGTGGCGACCACGGCTGGGAGTACCTGGCGTACTTCCTCATGGCCTTCCACTGGCTCGTGCCGTTCGTGGCGCTACTGTTCCGCGAGATCAAGACCAACACCAAGCTCATGCGTGGCATGTGCGTCTTGTTGTTCACCGTCTGCATCGCTGACGTGATCTGGTGGGTGTTGCCGTGCGTGCCACGCGAGTCGGGCGGTTACCACGTCCCGATGGCGCTCGCCGCGGTCGTCGGCATCGGCGGCGTCTGGGGCTACTTCTTCGCCCGCGAACTCGGGTCGCGTCCCGCTCTCCCGGCTAACGCCGAGGGGCAGTTCGTCGCGACTTGGGGCAACCACCACTAACACCCGCCACGCCGCGTCACGGGACGCGGCCCCGGCGATACGACATACCGAGGAGAGGACCGATGGACGCTTTGAATCCCAGTGACCCGCCCCGACCGCCCGATCAAACCGGCGTGCCCGTCGCCCCCGTCAAGGACAACGCGCTGAACGCGGTGTTCGCGTCGATGACCGGCATGGGTGCGGACGAGCACGGCACTCGCCCGCCCGGCGCGGCCGCCGAGAGCGTGCAAGCGGGCCACGAACCCGACCGCTTCAACGCGCGGGCCATCCTGTACGTGCCACTTTTAGTGACACTGACGGCACTGTTTGCCTTCGGCGTAATCACGACGCTCTTCCTGACGATCGTCCGCAAGGCCGAGCCGAACGCGAACACCGACCCGCAGGCGGCGGCGATCACGCAGCAGCCGATCAACGAGCGGTTCGCCCGCATCAGTTCGACTGACCCCGCCGCGGTCGTGCCGCAGCCGCGCTTGGAGTACATGAAGCAGGTCGAGAACACCCCGAGCGACCCGGCGCA
Source organism: Fimbriiglobus sp. (assembly GCA_043744775.1). Taxonomy (GTDB): domain Bacteria; phylum Planctomycetota; class Planctomycetia; order Gemmatales; family Gemmataceae; genus Fimbriiglobus. Next base: position 23,257 of record JAYTUC010000053.1, read on the forward strand.
CTACCGCTCGAAGCGGCCGCTCCAAGAGTACCGCGGCGCGACTTACGAGATCTACCCAGAAGATTTGCGGCCCGAGCGTTTCATCGACCCGACGCAGCACCGCAAAATCCTGATCGAAACCGGCTACGTCGGCAAGGACAAGAAATCAGCATCCGCACCTATCAATGAAATGATAATTCTGCTCAGTGCGCCTTTAAAAGAAGCGGTTGAACTCCTCACCAACTCCAAAGAGTTGACGAAGGATGAGAAAGCGGCGGCTGAAGCCAAAATCTTGGCTCTGCGTGCGAAGTGGCTGTCGAACCGCAAGGACGGCAAGAACGAGGCCGACAAGGGGATGCTCGCCAACACGACGCCGAGCGACTTGCGGGCGAAACTCTCGAACAGCGGCCGCGGTGGTCCGTCGATGCCGGCTGCGGTTAAGGTGGAAGAGAAGCCGGCCGCCCACGAGCCGGCCAAGCACTAACGACAGACTGCGGAGGGGTTGCCATGCGAAACGCCGTGCTGATGCTGGGGGTTGCCGTCGCACTTGGCGCGACCGTGTCTCCGGCCCCCGCGCAGGGCCGCGGCATGGGCTACGGCATGAAGCCGGTCCCCGGAGACACCGGCCCCAAGGAACCGGAGGGCGTCAGCTTCCGGCAGAACCTCGGCGAGGCGGTGCCGACCGACCTCGAATTCTACGACCACAACAACCAGCCGATCACACTCGGCGCTGCCATCGGTGGCAAGCCGACGATCCTGGTGCTGGCCTACTACCGCTGCCCGAAACTCTGCAACCAGGTGTTGACGGGTGTCCTCGACTCGCTCAAGGACTTGCGGGCCAAGGACGCCAAGTTCACGGCCGGCGACGCCTTCAACGTCGTCGTCGTGAGCATCGACCCTCGCGAGTCGTCGCTGGGCTTGGCCCGCCCCAAGCGCGTCGAGTTCCTGAAAGACTACCTCGGCACCACCGACATTCCCGACGGACCCGGCTGGCTGTTCCTGACTTCGAGCCACGGTCAAGGGACCGATGTCAAAGCGGCTGACCGCAAGGTCCACACGCTGGCGACCGCGATGGGCTTCGAGTACAACTTGAAGGCCCGCAACAAGAGTTTTGCTTTCGACACCGAGCGTGGCGAGTGGGTCGGCAAACTCGACCAGCGGGTGCTGGAGCAACTTCCCAAAGACTACGACTACGACCACAAGAGCGGCATTGCGATTGTCACGCCGGACGGGAAGATTTCCCGCTACCTCATGGGCATCAACTACTCCGCGCGGGACATCCGCCTGGGGTTGGTCGAGGCCTCCGGGGGCAAGATCGGCACCGTGTCCGACGCCATTTCGCAATACTGCTTCGTGTACGACGACGTGAAAGGTCACTACAAGCCGACGCTCAAGTGGACGGCCATTATCGCCATCCCGGTGATGCTCGGCATGTTCACCTTGGCCCTGATGGCCGTGCGGCAGAGCCGCCGCGAGAAGCCGATTGACGTAATCGCCCGCCCCACGCCGGGCGCGCCGACTGAATCCGCAGCCGCCGACGAGGGACGCTAGATGTTCGCCGCCATTCCCATGACCGCCACGCTGCCGGAGCAAGCCTCCGAGTTCGCCACCGGCTACGACCTGTTCTTCTGGTACATCACCGCCGTCGTCGCGGTCGGTGGCGGCGTCGTCTTTTTGATGCTCGCCACCTTCTCGTACCTGTATGCCCGCAAAACCCCGACGGACAAGACTCCCCGCATCCTCGGCTCGACCAAGATCGAAGTCGTCTGGACGGTGATCCCGTTCCTGTTCTTCATGTCGTTCTTCGTGATCGGCGTGCGGCTGTACAACGAGCAGGTCAAAATTCCCGTGGACGCGCCCGAATATTTCGTGGTGGGCAAGCAGTGGATGTGGAAGCTACAGCACCCCGACGGCATGCGTGAAATCAACGAGCTGCACCTGCCGATCTGTGACGAGCGCGACGCCAACGGCAACCTCACCGAGCCGGGCGTGAAGATGACGGGTACTTCGGAGGACGTGCTGCACGATTTCGGCATCCCGGCCTTCCGCTCGAAGTTCGACGTGGTCCCCGGCCGCTACATCTCCGTCGGCTACAAGCCGACTAAGGTCGGCACGTACCACATTTTCTGCGACCAGTATTGCGGCCAAGGCCACTCGCAGATGATCGGCAAGGTCCACGTGCTGTCGAAGGCCGACTACGAGTCGTGGAAGCAGGGCGTTTACCGCTTGCCGGGCAAGAACCCCGTCGATGGCTCCCCGTCGTGGGAGGGCCGCAAGCTGTTCCTGAAGCTCCAGTGCAACTCGTGCCACAACAACGAGTCGAACGCCAAAGCCCCGCAACTCGCCGGCATGTATGGCGAGTACCGGCCGCTCGAGGACGGCACGATGCAGAAGTTCGACGACGAGTACATCCGCCGGTCGATCCGCAACCCGATGGCTCAGGTAGCCGCCGGCTGGAAGTCGATCATGCCGGCCTTCGGGGCCTCGCAGGTGGACGAGATCGAACTGCGGAACCTCACGGCGTATATCAAGAGTTTGCGGAAGGGCGAGCGTTTGCCTGATCGCACCGAGATGGCCCCCGCCCCGGTCGGTGCCCCGGTCCAGGCTTCGGAAGGCAACAAGTAACGGTCGAATTGACATTCCCCCCGCCGCGGACGGCCGTGGCGGGTTGACATCTGTAATCGAGGAGTTCATACCCCATGACCACGAAAGTGCCTTACCTGCACTACACGCCGCAGTCGATTCCGGTGCCGGAACTGCCGCCGGAGCAGGAGAAGAAGCGGAAGCACTACCTCAACCATGACTACGGTATCTTGTCGTGGCTGCTGACGGTGGACCACAAACGCATCGGCATGATGTATCTGGTCACCGCCAGCGTGTTCTTCCTGTTCGGCGGCCTCGCCGTCATGTTGGTGCGGCTCAACCTGATCTCTCCCACCGGGGCGATCCTGGAGTTGGACCAGTACAACAAGGCGTTCACGGCCCACGGCACGATCATGCTGTTCCTATTCCTCATCCCGGTCATCCCAGGGGTGTTGGGGAACTTCTTGGTGCCGCTGATGGTCGGTGCCAAGGACATGGCGTTCCCCAAGCTCAACCTGTTGAGCTACTACGTCTGGGTGTTCGGCTCGCTGTTCTTCGTCTGGCAACTCACCGTCGGCGGCCTTGACACCGGCTGGACGCTGTACCCGCCGTACTCGTCGAAGTACTCGCACACTAACGTCCTGTACGCCGGCCTCGGCATTTTCATCACCGGGTTCTCGTCCATCTTGACCGCGATGAACATCATCGCCACGGTCCACAAGATGCGCTGCCCCGGCATGACCTGGAGCCGCCTGCCGCTGTTCATCTGGGCCATGTACGCGACGAGCCTGATCCAGTTGCTCGGCACCCCGGTGCTGGCGGTGACGATCATCCTGCTCGCCACCGAGAAGCTCACGGGCGTGGGAATCTTCGACCCCGCGCTCGACGGCGACCCCATTTTGTTTCAGCACATGTTCTGGTTCTACTCGCACCCGGCCGTGTACATCATGATCCTGCCGGGGATGGGCGTCATTAACGAAACCATCACCTGCTTCAGCCGCAAGAACATCTTCGGCTACAAGGCGATTGCCTGGTCGTCGGTCGGCATCGCGGTGGTCGGCTTCCTGGTCTGGGGGCACCACATGTTCCTCGCCGGCCAGGGCTACTACCTCGGCATGCTGTTCTCGATCTTGACGATGCTCGTCGCCGTGCCGTCCGCGATTAAAGTGTTCAACTGGTCGGCGACCCTGTACCGCGGTTCGATCAGCTTCGAGGCGGTGATGATATACACCATCGGCTTCCTCGTGCTATTCACGATTGGTGGCACGACGGGCCTGTACCTCGGCGTGATGGGCAGTGACATCCACTTGCACGACACCTACTTCATCGTGGCGCACTTCCACTTCACGATGGTGGGCGGCATGTTGATGGCGTGGCTCGCGGGGCTGCACTTCTGGTGGCCCAAGATGACGGGCAAGATGTACTCCGACTTCTGGAGCCGCCTGGCCGCCGTCGTGGCGATCGTCGGCTTCATCATGACGTTCATCCCCCAGTTCATTCTGGGGTACAACGGCATGCCGCGGCGTTACCCGAACTACGCCCCGGAGTTCCAGTTCCTCAACATCCTGTCGTCGGCCGGGGCGTCGATCCAGGGCATCGGTTACGTGATGCCGCTGTTCTACTTGACGGCCTCGCTGTTCACTGGCCGCACCGCGGGCAGCAACCCGTGGCAGGCGACCGGGCTGGAGTGGCAGACGCTTTCGCCGCCGCCGATGCACAACTTCGAGGAGACGCCGATCGTCTACTTCCCGCCTTACGAATACGCCATGCCGAACGGCCTGGGGATGCTCGCCGACGCCGGCATGGTCCCCGGAGGCGAGTCGGCTCCCGAATCCGCTCCCGAACTGGCCCCCGGCCGGAACCTCGAGGTCAGTCATGGCAGTTAGTGCCCCCGCCCCGGAGCAGACCGGCCCCCCTGGGCCGGTCGCGCACCACTTCAACAACATGCGGCAGCAGCAAGCGACGGTTCGCTTCGGCATGTGGCTGTTCCTCGTGACCGAGGTGCTGTTCTTCGGGGGCGCGTTCTGCGCGTACACCTGCTACCGCATCTGGTTCCCGCGGGAGTTCGAGGCCGGCAGCGCGGCGTTGAACGTGGGCATCGCTTCGGTCAACACGATCTTGCTCCTCACGAGTAGCTTGACGTGCACCTTGGCGGTTCGGGCGGCCTACAAGGGCAACCAGTTCGGCGTCAAGTTGTGGCTCCTCAGCACTATCGCTTTGGCGGTGGTGTTCTTGGGCCTGAAAGCCCGCGAGTACCAACTCGACTACCAGGAGGGTTTGATCCCCACCGGCAAGATGGTGACCGTTCAGGAGCGGCTACCCGACGGCAGTTACGACACGCCCAAGTCGCGGTCGCTGTTCGCCATCAAGGTCGAGGAGGCGCTGGACCGGGAGCACGAGACTCTTGAACACCGCCACTTCGACAAGAAGAGCGTCAACATGGGGCGGGTGCAACTCTTCTTCCTGTTCTACTACGTGATTACTGGCTTGCACGTCTTGCACATGGTGATCGGGGTCGGCTTACTGACCTGGCAACTGATTCTGGCCCAGATGGGGTTCTTCAAGTACCCCGACCGCCACGTCTACATCGAAGTGATGAGCCTGTACTGGCACTTCGTGGACATGGTGTGGATGTTTGCGTTGCCGCTGCTGTACTTGTGCGGCCCGCACACGGGGGGCCAGGCGGCCCACCAGTTCCTCTCGGCCGTCGGGCTCGCCACCGGCACCAGCCACTAACTCGGAGCGCATCATGCAGGCTGGTCACGACATGGAGGCCGACACTGGGTCGGCCGTATTCGAGCCGGACGACCACCACGTCCCGCCTTTGATGAGTACCCTCACGACGTTCGCCGTCCTGATCGTGTTGGCGGTCCTCGCCTTGGGGGTCGGCTTCTCGGACTTCGGCCCGCTGAAAGTCGTTGCCAGCCTGGCGATCACGGCGGTTCAAGCCTCGGTGCTGGCGGTCTTCTTCATGGACCTGCGGCAAGCCGATAAGCTGACCTGGCTCTGCGCCGGGGCGGCCTGTTTCTGGGTCGCGATCCTGTTCACCTTTACGCTGACGGACTACGTCACGCGGCACATCGTGACGTACTAGTCCGCGGCAGGTGGGGGTTATGAGTCTCTCCGTCTCCCGCTTCGGTTGGGTGTCCGCCCGGCTCGCCGCCCTCGTCGCGGCCTGCTGCGTCGGCTTGGCCGGGGTCGCCTGGCTGAGTTGGTCGGCCTCCGAGTCGTCGGGGTACGACCCGGCTTTGCGTTACCCGCACCGCGCCGACGCCATCGTCGTACAGCCTCCGACGGCCGAGCCGCGCGACGCGACTCCGGTGGGTAACCTCACGACGACGCTCGCCGGCTACGCCGACGTGCCGGGCACCATGGTAGTCCTGCCGGGGTCGGTGGCGGCCGAGGAGCGCGAAGCCCTCGCGGCGAGCCTCGACGGGTTGTTCGGCACCCCCGCCGTCCCCCGCGTGCCGGGCGGCACGGCGGTGGGCGACTTGGCACTTTCGCCGGCGCAACTCGCCACCGGGTCGCAAGTCTACCGGCGGCTGTGCAACCAGTGCCACGGGCTGACCGGCAACGGCCAAGGCAACGCCGGCGACTGGATCCACCCCTTCCCGCGTGACTTCCGCCTGGGCAAGTTCAAGATCGCCTCGAAGGGGTCGCGGCCCAGCCCCGGCGAACTGCGGCGTGTCCTGCGCGAAGGCGTGCCGGGGACGCGGATGCAGGCCTACGACTTGATTTCGGACGCCGACCTGAACGCCGTGATCGCCTACGTGATTCACTTGAGTCAGCGCGGCGAGTCGGAGGCGAAGACCCTGATGACGCTCGCTAACGACGAGGGCACCGAGCCGGCCGAGGTGGCGGCCCTCGTGACCGCCGCGGCGAAGAAGTCGGCCGCCGACTGGCAAGCCGCGGGGTTGACGCCGAAACTCACGCCGGTGACCCTGCCGACGGGCGACGACGCCTTGCGGCACGGCCACGTTCTCTTCACGCAGAACTGCCTGGGTTGCCACGCCGGATACGGGCACGCCGAGAGCTTCCGCTACGACGCCTGGGGGGTCGCGGCGAAGCTGCCCGACCTGACGCGCGGCGAGTGGAAGTGGGGCCGCACGCCGGCCGACGCGGTCGCCCGCATCCGCAACGGCATCCCCGCCGCCAACATGCCCGCCAACCCGTCGCTCACGGACGCGGAAGTCCTCGACCTCGCCGCGTTCACCCTGGCTTTGAGCCGCCCCGACCTGCTCCCCGAGGATGTCCGCGACGCCCTCCACCCGGACCCCGACGCCGAGTAGGCGTGACGCCCGCCGGCCCTTCGCGGTTGACACCCCATGACACCACTCATGACGAACCTTCCCCCCGAAGCCCCGCGGCGTGCCGTGCCGCGCTGGCTCAGCGCCTGGTCGATCGTGACCGCACTCGCGGCCGCGACCGTCGTCGTTTTGGGGTCACTGATCACGACCTTTCGCGTCGGCATGTCCGACCCCGTTTGGCCGACGGAGCCGTGGTTCCTCGTCGTCAACAGTCAGGTCTGGGTCCACGAGCCGGCGAGCGGCTTCCTGATCGAGCACACGCACCGCTTCGTCGCCTGGGGCATCGGCCTGCTGGCGGTCGTGCTGGCCTTCGGGGCGTGGGCGACGGAGCCGAATCGCCGACTGCGTCGCTTCGGCCTCGCCACGCTTGCGCTGCTGCTCGTCGCCTACCTCGGACTGCACGGCGAGATGGGCACCGCCTGGCGGGCCCGCAAAGCCGGCGGCGAACTCCACTGGCCGGCGGCGACGGCACTGGCCTGCGGGGTTGCCGCCCTGGGCCTGCTGACGGCGTGCCTGTCGTCCGCCCGGTCGGCGTCGCCCGGCCGCTGGTTCCGGGTGTTCGCGGCCCTCGGGCTGCTCGCCGTCATGGCGCAGGGGTTACTCGGCGGCTACCGCGTCTTCCTCGACCAACTCATGGGCACGCAACTCGCCGCGATCCACGGCTCCTTCGGGCAGGTCACGCTGGCGGTCGTGGTGGCCGTCGTGGTGCTGGCGGCCCCGCGCCGCCGCGGCGACGTGGTGCCCGCCGACGACCGGGCCGGCGTGGCGAACCTCACGGTGGCGTTGGCGGCGGGGGTCGTGGTGCAGCTCGTCTGGGGCGTCTGGGTGCGGCACCTGGGGTCGCCGGTCGCGCAGCGGCTGCACATCCTCACGGCGTTCGCCGTCGTTGGCCTGGTCGTGGCCGTGCTGACGCGGGTGTTCCGCTCCCCGCCGACCCGCACGCAACTCGGCGGCTACGCCTGGCTGTTGGGGTTCATCGTCGTCGGGCAACTGGTGCTGGGCGTCGAGGCGTACCTGAGCAAGTTCGCCCTGAGCGGCCCCGAAGCCCTCAAGCCGCCGGAGTTGCGGGCGATCACGAGTTACGGGGCGGTCGTGCGGACGGCCCACACGCTCCTCGGGGCGGCCCTGCTCTCGACCTCCGTCGCGCTGGCCGTGCGGGCGAGCCGCGGGCCGGCGGCCCCGACGGCCGAACCCGCCGACGAGACCCTCGCCGGGCGCGAAACGTTCGCCACCGTCGGGGCCGCGTAGAATGACCCCTGCCCGACAGCCCCGGCGGAGTACGCCCTTGAGTCTCGCCGCGGAAATCCCAGCGAAAGCGTCGTTCATGGCCGCGCCGACGGTTGCCGCCCCGAGGCGTGTCCGCTCGCCCCTCGCCGACTACTTCGAGCTGACGAAGCCACGCATCGCCGTGATGGCGCTGGTGACCGTCGCGGCCGGCTACCTCCTCGGCTCAGCCGGCGACTTCCACTGGGTCGGCCTGCTCAACGTCCTGCTCGGCGCAGGCCTCGTCGCCGCCGGCGGAAGTGCCCTGAACCACTGGCTCGAGCGCGGCCCCGACGCCCGGATGCACCGCACCTCGCGGCGGCCGCTGCCGTCCGGCCGGGTGGCCGCGCCGTTCGCCCTGGGGTTCGGCGTCACCCTGTTCGTCGGCGGCTTGGCCTGGCTGTACGGGACGTTGCAGTACCCCGGCGCGAGCGTCGCCGCCGCCGCCACCGGGCTGCTGTACGTCGGCGTCTACACCCCGATGAAGCGGCTGACGAGTTGGAACACCGTCGTCGGGGCGATCCCAGGGGCGTTGCCGCCGGTCATCGGCTGGTGCGCGGCGCAAGAGTCCGTGACGCTGAAGGCGGTGTCGCTGTTCGCGATCCTGTTCGTCTGGCAGTTGCCCCACTTCTACGCGATCGCGTTCATGCACCGCGAGGACTACGCCCGCGGCGGCATGAGGATGCTGCCGGTGGTCGAGCGGCCCGACGGCTTTTACACCGGCGTCGCCACCGTCGGCACCGCGGCGCTGCTCGTGCCGGTGACGGCGTTGCCGTTCGTCGCCGACGTGGGCCACTGGCTGTACCTGCTCGGGGCGGTGCCGCTGGCGCTGTGGTTCCTGGTGCGGGCGGCCCGCTTCGCCCGCCACCGCACGACTTCGACGGCCCGCTCGGTGCTGCGCGGCTCGATCGTGTACCTCACGGGCGTGATGGTTCTGCTCGTGGTCGATGGCCTCGTCGGCTGAAGAGAGGGTTCCCCGTGGCCACAGACATGACTCCTGCCCCGCGCTTTCGCCGGCTAAAACTCGCCCTGACCCCGGTACTCCTCGTCGCCGCGGTGGGAGTTTTGGCGGCGGCCCTTTTGTTGCCGTCGCCGTTCAAGAAGCGCTACAAGCCGATCGACGAGACGCCGGCGGGCTTCGCGATCCCGGTGCCGGACTTCACGCTGACGGAGCGCTCCGGCAAGCCGGTGTCGCGGGCCGACCTCCTGGGCAAAGTCTGGGTCGCCTCGTTCGTCTTCACGCGCTGCACGGGGCCGTGCCCGTCGGTGAGCGCGACGATGGCGAAGCTCCAGGCTGACCTCGACCTCGCCCACAGCGACGACCTGCGACTGGTGACGTTCACCGTGGACCCCGGCCGCGACGGGCCGAAGGAACTGCGGGCCTACGCCGACAGTTTCCGCGCCGACCCAAACCGCTGGCTGTTCGTGACCGGCCCGGAGCCGGAGTTGCGGAAGCTGATCAACGGTGGCTTCAAGCTGCTCGCGCTACCGAGTTCGCTGCCGAACCCCGTCGAGGGGCAAGAGATCGACCACAGCTCGTTCGTGGCGGTCATCGACAAGCAGGGCACCATGCGTGGCGTCTTCGACGGCTACCGCGGCCCCAACGACGAGGGCGGCGTCCGATACGCCGAGGGCCAGCAGAAGCTGCGCGAGCTGGTCACCGAGTTGCGGAAGTAGCGTTACGGCCCCGGCTCCGCCCACGGGCAGACGCGGTACAACTCCGCGGCGACGAGCCGGCTGACGGCCGCGGCGTCCCGGCGTGCCCCCGGCCCCGCGCCGCGGACGACGACCACGACTTGCAGCCGCGGCCCGGCGTCGGAGGTCGCCCCGAGGAGCCGGCCGACCCAGCGGTGCTCGCCGACGCCCGAACTCAGGATGTCGCTCCTCGCCGTCGCCTCGTCGGCCGCCGTCCAGACGTGCCGGCCCTCCTGCGTCCACGTCACGACGATTTGCCGCTCGGAACCCTGGCGGAACTCGCGGGCCGTCGCCGCGACGGATTTGACGGTTTCGACCCAGGCGTCGGCGGCCTCGAAGCCCCGGTTGCCCCAGCAAATGTCCGGGTGGTGCTCGCCGCGGATGGCCGTCGCCGTGCCCCAGTAAAAGACCCACACACTCGCCTCGGCCCCGACGGCGTCGGTGTAGACGCGGTGGATTTGCCGGTCGGCGGCCAGCAGTTCGGTGACCACCGCCGGCACCACACGGGCTTCCCCCGACCACGGCGGCAGACTCAGGGCGATGGCGTCGAGCGGGGCGACACCATCCGCCCGCCCCTCGGCGCGGGTGCCCAACGCCAGTGCCGCGAGACTCAACGCCACGCCGACGGCGACCCCCGCCGCCGTCGGCCAGCCCGACCCCGCCGACACGGCCGCGACCCCCGGCGTGACCTCAGCCGCTGGCGATGTGCCGAGCAGACGGGCCAGCCCGAGGGTCAACGCGAGCCCAGCGAAGACCGCGGAGCAGCCGAGGGCCTCGTGCCACGCCCCTTCGAGATACGCGCTGCCGAACGCCTGCTGAATGACGCCGCTGCCGACTACGCGCAGCACGTTCACCGCGGCGATCACCGGCACCGCGAGGGCCAGCAGAACGCCGCCGCGGATCGGGCCGAAGCCCTTCAGGAAGGCGACGAAGGCGGCGGCCGCGGCGAGGGCCGTCACCGAGCGCACGCCGCTGCACGCCTCCTCGACGCGCAGCCGGCCGCCGGGGAGTTGCAGCACGAACTCCGCGCGCACGACCTCGTAGCCGAGCAGCCGCAGCGCCTGGCACGATCGCCGCGTCGTCTGCTCCTGGAGGGCGTCTTGCAGCGGGTTCAAGACGCGCAGCGGGATCGGCAGCGCGAACAGCGTGAAGCCCAGCGGGAACAGCAGCACCCGCCAGCGCCGCCAGCCGTGCCGGGCGACGAGGACGCCGGACGCGGCCGTAAACCAGGCGAGCGTCAGCCACCACAACAGCAGCGTCCGCGGCCCGACTTGCGTCACCAGGAACAGCCCGGCCGCGAACGCCACCCCGCCCGCCACCACGGCGACCGTCCCCAGCAGCGGCCGGCCGCGCGGCGGGACACCCGCCCAAGCCGGTAGCAGCGTCGTGGCGGCGTAGCCCGCGCCGGCGAGAATGAGCAGGCGGTCGGCGTGGCCGGGGTTGGTGCCCCAGAACGCCGCCAGGCAGGCGACGACGACCGCCGCCCCGAGCGCGAGGCCAAGTCCGGCGACGCGGTCCCCTGTCGCTGCTGGCAGCCACATTCTCGCCCAGGCCGCCATCATACCGACCCCCACACCGGACACTCGTGCCACTGTACCCGACGGCAGCCCGGCCCCCGCCGACATTCCGCGTCCTACAGTCGTGGCGTGGGGTGGGCCGGTGTCCTGAACTGCGCTGGGGTCGTATGATTCGCCTGATGTCTGACGCCACGACGCCGCTCATTGCGGTCCTGACCGGGGGCCGCCTGACGCGCCGCTTGCCCGCCCTCACCGCGTTTACGCAGGCCACGCGGCCCAGTGCCCTCGCCCAACACCCCGGCTGGCTCACCGTCCTGCGCGACGGCCTCGACCACGACACCTACGTGATCGAGGCCACCGTCGGCGGCGAAGTCTGCGGCTACCTGCCGCTGTCGTTCGTGAGCAGCACGCTGTTCGGCCGCTTCCTGGTGAGCCTACCGTACCTCAACAGCAACGGCGTCGTCGCCGAGTCGGCCGAGGTGCAGTCGCTGCTGATCAACCGCGCGGCCCGACTCGCCGACGAACTCGACGCCCGACACCTCGAGCTGCGTCACGAGACTCCCATCGAACACCCCGCGCTCAACGGCCGGCTGACGAGTAAGGTCCACATGCGCCTGCCGCTGCCGGCCACGGCCGACGCCTTGTGGAAGGGCCTCGACGCCAAGGTCCGCAATCAGGTCCGCAAGGGCGAGAAGGGCCAGTTTATGATGGCGTGGGGCGGCCTCGACCGGCTCGACGACTTCTACGCGGTGATGTGCCGTAACATGCGCGACCTCGGCACGCCGATCTACGGCCGCAAACTCTTCGAGGCGATCCTGACGACGTTCCCACTCACGAGTCACGGCGGGGCCGAGATCGGCACGCTACTCGACGGCGCGAAGCCGATCGCCGTCGCACTCTTGCTGCACGGCAACGGCGTCACGGAGGTGCCCACCGCGTCGTCGCTGCGGGACTACAACGCCAGCAGTGCGAACATGCTGATGTACCGGCACCTGCTCGACCGGGCGGTGGGGCGTGGCCAAGTCGTCTTCGACTTCGGCCGCTCGACGGCCGACGGCCCGACGTTCAAGTTCAAGCGGCAGTGGGGGGCGGAGGTCCACCCGGCGACGTGGCAATACTACCTGCGCGACGGCGACACCGGCGAGATGCGGCCGGACAACCCCAAGTACCAGCGGCTCATCCGGCTTTGGCAGCGCCTGCCGGTACGGGTGACGCAGGCGATCGGCCCGGCGATCGTGCGCGGCATCCCGTGAGGCACAAACTGTCCGCGGGATTCGGCGAGGAACGTGCCCGACAGAAGTTGGACCGTTTCTGGAGAATCGTTTGAAACGGTCCGGGCCGGTTGGCTA
>JAYTUC010000054.1:0-2671 GCA_043744775.1 Fimbriiglobus sp.
GCGCCGCCAGCTTCGCCCGCGCGGTCGCCAGGAACTTCTCGGGCGTGTCGGCGTTCTTGAACGTGACCAGGCGGGCGTACAGCGACGCGGCCGGCTCGAGCGTCCGCACCGCCGGCACCCCCAGCCGCACGCCGGCGTCCCCCACGGCGAGCCGCTTGCCGGCCAGCGGTAACGCCACCCGCACGGCGTCGTCGGGCAGGCGCACCCGCAGGACCGAGTGCTCGGTGAGTTGCAGCGTGCCCCCGGCCGCGCCGACGCCCGTGACCGGCGCGAACCGCAGCGGCGTGTCGGCCCCGTGGAAGCGCGGCACGACCCCGGACAGGGCGGCGTACAGCAAGTACGCGTGGTCGGTGGGCAGCGCCGTGCCGGCGGCCGGGAAGACGAGTTCGAGCGTCACGCGGGCATCTCCATCAGGTCGCGGCGAGCGGCCAACATTAACCTATCGCACCGTCGGCTAATCGTACTGGCGTGAATCTCAAGAATCCGACCGGCAGCCGACTTCGCGAGTTCCCCCGCGAGAACCCGCATCAAGACGCGATCGTCCGTCGCCCGGGCCGCGAACCACGCCTCGACCCGCCCCCGCGTCTCGATTCGGATGATCGCGTCCAGCGGGTCTTCGCACCGACTGAAGCCGTCGCGACCGAGTGTTGTTGCGGCGGAGAACCCGAACGTGACCGGACGCTTTGAAAGTGTCCTTCGTCCTGTCCCGTTGAGCGCAAGGCCACGACCCTGGAACAGCTTGTGAAGACTTGTGGCTAAGACCGTATGAGTCATTCGACTCTGTCAAAGACGCCGCAAGGCGATGGAACAGGACAAGGTACGCACGCAGGGTCGCACGCGCGACCACGCCGAGTCGCTGAGCGACCGGGCGGCTCAAACGTGGGTCACCTCCGGGGGACGCTGAATTTCGGCGACGACGACACCCGCAAGGTCCCGCGGCAATGCCAGTACGGCGGCGGACTGCCACTCCGCGCGGATGGTCCCGATTCACGTGCCGATCGCCGAGACGACGGCCTCGCTCCAAGACCCCGACGTGCCGGCGACGTGCGGCGCCGGGGTGCAGTGGTGCCCGCTGGCGGTGCTGGCGACGGCGGCCAGCGTGGGCGACGCCAAGGCCGCCTTGGCCCCGCTCCCCCGGCGGCAGGGGCAGCCCGTCGGCCGGGTAGCGTGGGTGCTGGCGGACGCCAAATCTCTTCACCGCGCCTCGACTGGGTGGGTCGGGGGCAACGCGGACTGCGAGCCGGTCGTCGTCCGCCGCCCGGACGGGCTGACCCGGTGCCGCCGGCTGACGACGGACCGGAAGACGAGCGTGATGGGGTCGGAGCCGTCCGTCAAGTGGGCCCTGAACCAGCTCATGAGAAACCGACTCCAACCCTAGGGTACGGACGCCGAGTTCCACGACAGACGGGCCGCCTGACCACCCTTAGGGGACAGTCGGCAAGAAGCACCGCCGGCTCGAGCGGACGCTGCGGGGGCGGGAGTTTGCGCGGGATTGCTCCACCCGCTGCCCGCCACACGGCCCTGGGAGTACTTGACCCTCGACGCGGAACAACTGTGCGGTCGCGCCCGGTCAACGAGATGACCCTGCGGGGAATCGACGCGGCCGGCGAAATGCCCACGAATCTCGGCGTTTCCACCGCTCAACCCGAACGGGCGGCGCAGAATCCGACGCAAGTCTCGGAGGCCGACGCATTCGTCCTACCGGTGGGGTGCCTGACTGCGGAGCGGCGTGTCAGACTGGCGGCACTCCGTTCGGCCAACGCGTCCTGCCCGGTGGTTCCGCCCAGCAGAGTTGAGCGAGCCGAATCCGGCTGAGCGTCCCAGACCCCCTGCACCGCCCGCTGTTCGGACGAAATCGGGGTTCGGCCTTCGTACCTGGCTTGCCGGGCGGCCCAACGCCAACCTTCGTGGCCGCGCGACGATGGAGTCGCGTGCGGGGGGGGACCGCCCAACTCACGCACGCGGAGGTGGCGGCAAGCGCTCGGCGGCACCGCCACGCTCGATGGCGACCCTGACGACATGCCCGACCCGCCGGCCACGCCCGTCACCCGGCCCGGCGACCGATGGCTCCTCGGCGACGACCGCCTCGTCTGCGGCGACGCCGCCGACCCCGCCGCCTACGCCTGGGCCCTCGGCGGCGACCGGGCCGACTTGCTCCTGACCGACCCCCTACGGCGTGAGCTACATCGGCGGCACGGCCGACGCCATCACGATCGCCAACGACGACCTCGCCGTGGAGGACTACGACCCGCTCCTGGCCACGACCCTCGGGGCCGCGGCCGCCTGCCTCAAGCCTGGGGCGGCGTCCTACCTCTGGACCGCCACGCGCGAGCCGGGGCCGGCGGGTGCGGCGGAGGCCGCCTGAAGGTGAGCGTTTCCGACGAACAAGTGACCGCGTGCGGTTGCAGTCGGGGAATGTGACGGGTGGCGAAGGTGAAGCGGAACGAGGACTAGCTCCTGCTCGCGCCGGCGTGCGGGGCGAGCGTCGAGCGGGCTGCCCGGCAGGCCGACATCCACCCCCAGACGGCGCGGCGGCGGCTGGCCGACTTCGCGTTCAAGGGCCGCCTCGACGCGCTGCGCACCGACATGGTGACCCGGTCGGCCGCCGTGCTCACGGCCGCCGGCGTCGAGTCGGTCCGCACGCTCTTCGAGCTGCAGAAGTCGCCGAACG
>JAYTUC010000055.1:0-2670 GCA_043744775.1 Fimbriiglobus sp.
GAAAAACTCCGGGCGCTGACGCTTTCCGGCTCGCCGCGAATTACTTCTTCTTTTTCTTCTTGCCGTTACTGCCGCCCTCGCCGGGCGGGCGGTCGTTGCGAATTTGCCGCTTCGACTGCTCGTCGGCCTGCTTCTGCAACTCCTCGGCCTTGTCGCGTAGGCGGCCCATGAAGCCACTCCGCGGGGCCGCCGCTTTGTTGACGTTGATGGTCTTCATGGCGCCCGGTGCCGAGGCCGTCGTCACGCTCATCGGCTTGACGACTGGCTTCTTGATGAGCTTGCGTTCGAGCAAACCCCACGCACTCGAGCAGATGAAGTACAGGCACAGGCCCGACGGCGACTTGTAGAAGAAGATCGCCATCATCACGACCATGAACTTCATCATCTTCTGCTGCATCTGCTGCTGCTCGTCAACGGCCGGCGGCATCGACAGGTACTGTTGCAGGAAGATCAAGGTCACCGCCACCAGCGGCAGGATGTTCAAGAACGGCCCCAGGTAGATCGACATCGACCCGCCCATGCTCTCGGCCCGGCTGACGAACGGGATCGACTCGGTCCACCAGACGGTCATGTCCGGGGCGGCCAGGTTGTTGAACCACAAAAACGGCTCCAGCCGGAAGAACACGCTCTCCTGGAGGGCGAAGTACAGGCCCATGAAGATCGGCATCTGCAGGAAGATCAGCCCGCAGCCGCCCATCGTCGCGAGCGGGTTGACGCCGTTACGCATCAGCAGCGCCGTTTTTTCGCGCTGCAAGGTTTGCGGGTCGTCCTTGTGCTTCTCGGCGAGCTTGTCGAACTCGGGCTTCAACGCCAAGTTCACCGCCGCCATCTTGGCCATCGTCTGTTGCTGCTTGCGCGACGGCAGGAACAGCGCGAGCTTGACGAACACCGTCAGCATGATGATGTTGAGGCCCCAGATGGGGACGTAGCGGTGGAAGAAGCCTAACATCGTGTGCATGACGTTCGTGAAGAAGATCACCACGTCGGTGAAGTAGATCGAGTTGGCGAAGCGGGCTAAAGCGTTCGGCGAGTGGTAGTCGGTCAGCGTGGCGAGGCCGAGGCGGTCGAGGTAGCGCTCCACCAACTCCGGCTCGACATCCGGCTGGCCGGTCGTCTTGTCGAGCAGTTGCCGCAGTAGTCGCACTTTGACGGGGCCGTTGTAGATGACGTACTTGTGCGAGGTCGTCTCGCCGGGGGCGACGCTCAGGGCGTACGAGACGGCGCGGAAGGTCACGTCGCCCATGAACGGCTGGCCGGCGGTGTCCCACGGGTGCGGCTCGCGCGTCGGCCGCACGTACTCCCAGGTCATCATCCGCTTCGCGGCGTCGGCGGTGTCGTCGATCGCCAAGGCGCTCGCGAAGTACTGCGTGCCGACGGCGGCGTAGGTGAAAGTACTGTCGCCGCGCGGCACGAGCGTGCCGCCGTGCTGGGTCTGGACGGTGCCGGCGTCGTCGATGCTGCGCATCCGGCCGCCCTTGCTGGTCACGCTGCCCGTGAGGACGTTGCGGTAGCCCATCGCGTACCACTCGCCCTCGACCGGCAGGCCCCGCGCCCCGACGACCTGGTAGCGGAAGCGGCCCTTCTCCTTGACGCGGCCGGGCAGCGGCTCGACGTCGAACTGGAAGCCGACGTGGTAGTCGCGCGGGCTGAGCGTGAAGGTCTTGCGCAGCTTCAGGAAGTACGGGGCGTCCAGCGTCGTCTCGAAGGCGACCTTGAACGACTGGCCGTCGGCCGCGGTCGAGTTCTCGGCGACGCTCCAGATGCGGGTGCCGAGTTCCGGCGACGGGTACTTGTCGTTGAAGCTGTCGGCGTCGGACGGCTGCCGCAGCGGGTCGTCGTCGCTGGGGTAGTGCAGGACCTGGTACGACGGCTCCGCGAGCGGCACGCCGCGTGGCTCCGGGCCGGGCACCAGCGGGAGGAAGTAGCCGCCGTCCGGCTCGGTCAGGCTGCTGCGGTCGCGCGGCCGCTCCACGCCGGGGATCAGGTTGAGCGCCTGCGGCACGTTGTCGGGACTCTTGACCTCCTGGCCCAGCCGGTTGGCCTCGTCGAAGCGCGGCAGGATCAGTTGTTGGATTGCCCCGCCGCGGGTCGTGAGCAGCGGCCGGTTGAAGCAGGTGTCGTTGCCCAGCGCCAGGAACTCCGCGGGCTTCGACGGCGTCACCGGCTTGGGCGGCTCCGCGGCCGGCAGCGGCTTGGCGGCCTCGGCCGTCGGCTTGACCTCCGGCAGCAGCGGGCGCATCAGCCACTCGCTCGCCGGCGACGTGGAAGCGGCGGCGCTACCAGCGAGCGCGAGCAGGGCTTCGCGCGGCGGCTGCGGCGGCTTGGCGACCGGCTTGGGGAAGTACGTCTTCTCGACGTACCAGCCCCCGACGCCCAGCACGGCGGCGAGGGCGAGGAACAGGACGACGTTCGGGATGTTCTGACGCATGGGGTCCAACTGGCGGTGCGGTGAGAGGCGACAGTATCTTATGGACGCGAAAGCCGTGGCGAGCCAGAAGCGTCAGCGCCTGGAGTTCCGGCCGACGCGCTTCGCGGCCCGGCCAGGCGAGCCGCTTGCGTCAGCGGGCGGGTTCTAAGTGACTGTCCCATAAGGGGTGATGGGGTGCGTAAAATGGCCCATGCGAACCCAACCCTACCCCAGTGACATCACCGACGAGCAGTGGGCGCTGG
>JAYTUC010000056.1:0-35593 GCA_043744775.1 Fimbriiglobus sp.
CCGGAGTCCTTCGATCGAAGGACTCCGGGCGCTGACGCTTTCCGGCTCGCCTCTTTTGAGGCTCCCCCCATGCGCACTTTGGCCGTGACCGTCCTCCTCCTCGCGGCGGCCGCGGCGAACGCCCAGCCGCCGAAGCCGGTCAAGTTCGGCCCGCTGAGCGCGACGCCGCCGGCCGACTGGAAGGCCGAGAAGCCGGCGAACCTGTTGCGCTCCGCCCAATTCAAGCTCCCCTCTGGCGAGGACGGCCTGGCCGCGGCCGACCTGGCCGTCTTCGGCGAGGCGTCGCCCAAGGTGACGGAGAAGTTCGCCGAGTGGCGCGGCACTTTTGCGTTGGCGGACGGCGAGTCGGCCGACAAGTTGGGCAAGGTCGAGACGTTCGCGTTGCCGGGCAAGACCGTCGCCCACACGCTCGATGTGACCGGCACGTGGAAGTACCGCGAGCGGCCACGCGACCCGGCGTCGAAAGAGGAGTTGCGCCCCGAGTACCGCGTCGTCTGGGCGATCCTGGTCAACGAGGACGAGACGACGCACGTGCGGTTGAGTGGCCCGGCCAAGGTTGTCTCAACGCACCACGCGGCCTTCGTCGCGTGGCTGAAGTCGGCGAAGTGACCGTCACTTCTCGCGCCGCGCCGACCAGTCGGTGAGTTGCTCCAGGATCGCCCGGCACTCGCTCGGCGGCAGGCCGTTCAGCGCCGACTTGGCGTTGCGCGTGAACTCGTCGGCCCGGCGACGGGCGTAGTCGAAACTGCCGGTCTCGTGGAGTTGCGCGGCGACCGCGGCGCGGTGGCCGGCGTCGCCGGTGCGTAACTTGCCGCGCAGGCGGCTCGCGTCGGCGGGAGACAGTTTCGCCAGCGCGTGAATGACTGGCAGCGTCAACTTCTGCTGTTCGATGTCGGTGCCCAGGGTCTTGCCGGCAGACTGCTCGGTGCCGACGAGGTCCAGCAAGTCGTCGGCGATCTGGAAGGCCAAGCCGAGGTTGCGGCCGTAGGCGGCGAGTTGCTCGGCGACCTCCTCGCCCGCGCCGGCGTACAGCGCCCCCATCCGGGCACTGACTTCGGTCAGCGCGGCCGTCTTGCCGTCGATGATCTGGAAGTAGTCGGCCTCAGTGAGGTGCAGGTTGCCGCGCTCACTGACCTGCTTCAACTCGCCGGCGCAGACGCGATTGGTCGCCTCGCCGATGAACTGGCAGGCCCGCACATCGACCGTGCTCGACAGGTGGAAAGCGTGCGTGAACAGCAAGTCGCCGAACAGAATGGCGGCCTTGTTGCCGGCCTCGGCGTTCACCGTACGGACGTGCCGGCGGGTGTCGGCTTCGTCGAGTACGTCGTCGTGAACGAGGGTCGCCGTGTGGATCATCTCGACGACCGCGCCGAGGGTGTGGTGGGCCGGCGTGACTTGGCCGCAAGCCTTGGCGGACAGCAACAGCAGGGCCGGGCGTAACCGCTTGCCGCGGTAGTGCTTGAGGTGACAGACCAGGCTTCCGACGGGGGCCTTGTAGCCGGCGAGGGTCGAGGTGAAGACGCGCTCGGTGGCTTCGAGGTCGGCGGCGACGGGGCCGAAGGGCAGGGCGTGCGGCTTATGGCGGCCGTTGGTCTGGGCCGGGTGGGCCGGTTCGAGGGCGGTCATCGTCGCCTACTTTCCGCCCTCACGCGCGGCGTCGCGGTGGAAATCACCGGAGCGGCCGCCGGTCTTCGACTCCAGGCGGACGGCCCCGATCGTCATGCCGCGATCGACCGCCTTGGCCATGTCGTACACCGTGAGTGCTGCACTCGTAACCGCGACGAGGGCTTCCATCTCAACACCGGTGCGGCCGAATACCCGCGCCGTCGCCGTGATGGCGAGCGTACAGTCGTCCGGGAAGGCGAAATCGACCGTCACGCCGGTCAGCGGCAGCGGGTGGCACAGCGGGATGAGCGCGGCCGTCTGCTTGGCCCCCGTGATGCCGGCGAGCCGGGCGACGGCCAGCACGTCGCCCTTGGCGATGCCGTGCCCGCGGATCAGCGCGAGCGTCTCCGGGCGCATGGTGACGGCCCCCGAGGCGGTGGCACTACGCTGCGTCTCGGGCTTGTCGCCGACATCGACCATGCGGGCCGCGCCGTGACCGTCGAAGTGCGTCAACGGGTTCATGCGACGCTCCGCGCCGGGAGTTTCGCGCGGATCGCCTCGATTTGCTTGCGGTGAATGCCCTGGTGAATGCCCAGCAGGCAGTGCCAGTGGTGGGCGTCGATCGGGCCGAACCACGGGTGCGGGGCCGACAGCCCGGTGCCGCGCGGGACCGCCGGGTCGGCGGCGTCGGACTTCGCGGCGTCGGCGAGCAGTTGCACGAACGCCGCCCGGACCTCGGCGGGGGGGAGTTCGCCGCGCGGCTTCACGTCCTCGACCCGCGCCGCACGCGCGGGGGCCTGCTCGACGCGCAGCCCGGCGATGAGCCGGCGGATGCCGTGGCCGACGATGTTAAGGTGCTCGACGGTCATGGCGACCGACCAGAAGCGGGACGAGTCCTCGATGCCCTGGATGCGGCGGATCAGCACGCGCTCCGTCAAGCGGTCGGCCGGGATGGCGTCCCAGAGGGCGAGGACTTTGGCCCCCTCGGTCTGGAACTGCCGGCCGGCCGCGGCCCAACTGAGTCGCCGGCAGAGTAGCGGGAAGACGACGAGGCGGGCCGCGGCGAGTTCGTACCACGGCAGCCCGGCACCGGGCGGCTGCAAATGGGGTTCGGGCGTCACGGGCAGACCTCCGGGGGCAGCGGGATGCCTCCAGTTTAGCGAACCGTGGGCCGGCGAGTCCCGCGCCGTAGAACTGTCGCGGTGACCCGGTTCCTGCGAGGCCGCCCGTGACCCCCCGCCCCCCGCGCCGGCTGCTCGCCTTCCTCGCTCTGCTCGCAGTCCTGTTCACAGCGTGGCCGGCCTACCGGGCAACTTTGCGCGTCGAGATCGACGTGAACGAGGCGTGGAACGCCTACTATGCCGACGCCGCACTGGGCGACCGCCCGCTCTACCCGACGCCCGACGAGTTGATCACCAATAACTACCCGCCGCTGTCGTACTACGCCGTTGGGGCCGTCGGCCGGCTGCCGGGCGTGGGGGACGCCGTGTTCGCAGGCCGGTTGCTCTCGCTCGTCGCGGTGTTCGTCACGGGGGGCCTGGTCGCGCTCGGCGTGCGGCAGTTCGGCGGCTCGGGCTTCGCGGCGGCGGTCGGGGGGTTCTGGTACGTCGCCACGATGGCCCGCTTCTTCACCGAGTACGTCGGCATGAACGACCCGCACTTGCTCGCGCAAGCCGCGATGCTCGCCGGGTTTCTGGCGTTCGCGCGGGCGGTGCGGCGGGACCGGGGTTACGCCCTGCCGGTGCTGGCGATGGTCGCCGCCGGCTTCCTGAAGCACAACGTCGTCGCCCTCCCGTTGACGGCTTACCTGGGGCTCGCCGTCGAGCGGCCGCGGCGGCTGCCGGCGTGCGTGGCCCTCGGCGGCGGGGCGGCCGCGACGGGCTTGCTGCTGTGCCACGCCATTTACGGCCCGGACTTCGCGGCCAACCTGCTCGCCCCGCGCGAACTAAGTTGGCGTTACTCGGTCGGGGCGGTCGGGCACTTGCAGTGGGTCGCCGTGGGGCTGGTGGCGACGGTGTGCGTCGCGCTCGCCCGGCCGCGCGACTCCAGCGTCCGGCTCGTGGCGATTCTCGCGGCCGTGGCGTTCGTGAGCTTCTTCGGGCAGAAGCTCGGCGACGGCGTCGCCAACAGTGCGCAGTTCGAGTTGGTCGTCGCCGCGGCCCTGGGCGTGGGGCTGGCCTACGAGCACGCCGCGTCGATGGCCCTGGCCCGCCGCGTGCCGCCGGACCGGTTGCGGGTCGCCCTGCTCGTGGCGCTGATCGTCCGGCTGCTGGCGTCGGGCCGCATGGAGCCGGCGCGGCTGTGGCTCGACCCGAGTTTCGGTGCCGAGATCGCCGTGCGCGAAGCGGCGATGGCCGACGCCGTGGCCCGCGTCCGCGCGACGCCGGGGGAGGTCAGTGCCCCGGCGTCGGCGTGCTACTGGGCCGGCAAGCCGTTCGTCCACGACCACTTCAACGCGCGCCAGGGGATGCGGACCGGCCGCCTACCCCCGGACGCTTTACGCCGCCGCTTCGAGTCCGGTCAGTGGACCGGAGTCGAGACAAACCCGCTGCTGGCGTGGACGGAGAAGTACCCGCGCCCGCGGTGACGGTCTGGCACAAGGAAGGCTCATTAAAGTCTCATATTATCTCATAGTTCTGATTTTGTAGAACTTTCCCTTGTCGTGAAGAATTGGTGAGGTTACTCTTGGGCAGCGTCATCTCCATGTCTCAATTTGTACCCACTCTCCTGGGGTCCAACCGATGCTCTCTCTCCCCCCCGCCACCCGGCGGAAGCGGTCGGCGTTCACGCTGATCGAGCTGCTCGTCGTGATTGCCATCATCGCGATCCTCATTGGCCTGCTGTTGCCGGCTGTGCAGAAGGTACGCGAAGCGGCCGCGCGGCTCAAGTGTACGAACAACTTGAAGCAGATCGGCATTGCGTTCCACTCGTACAACGACGTGTACTTGAAGTTGCCCACCGGGTGGGTGACGAAGGCTGACGGGACCGTAGCCCCTAGTCCCGGCTACTCGTGGGGCACGATCATTTTGCCCTTCCTAGAGCAGCAGAACCTTTTCACTGCGATGGCTCCTGACTTGATCACGCCAGGGGGAGCGCCGATCAACACATTAACGCAAACTCGGCTGCCCGGCTACCTTTGCCCGTCGGACTCCGCCTCTGGCGACACGAACCCAATCTACCAGGGCTTCGGTCGGTCCAACTACGTCATTAACCGCGAGGTTTCGGGGCCGGACGCGAGCAGCAAGCAGACTACGCTCAGCCTTCTGACAATCCAGGACGGGTCGAGCAACACCATCCTCGTGGGCGAACGAGACACCGTCAAGAACACGGGTGCCGTGTGGCACCGTTCAAACGCGTCGTCCGCGAGCTTCGAAGGGCGGCCGGGCCGCGGGATCAACATCCCTAACCCCACGCCGACGACCACCGCGGACTGCACCCGGCTGGGCTTCAACAGCCTGCACACCGGCGGCGTCAACATGCTCTTCGGCGACGGCGCGGTCCGCTTCCTGACCAACAGCATCTCGTCCGATCAAGGCTTCGACTGCTGCGCCTTCCCGGCCGCGACCGGCAACTTCGTGCTCCAGAACCTGATCCACCCCGCCGACGGCAACCCTGTCACGATCCCGTAGCAGACCGACCGCTTTCCCTGGCCGGCCCGGCACCTCGTCGGGCCGGCCATTTTCGCGCCCACCCCCTTCTCCCAACCGCCAGGTGAACGATGCCCCCATTGCTGCGGCCCCGCCGCGCCTCTGTCGCCCTCGTCGTGGGCCTCCTCGGACTCGCCGGTTGCGGTGGCGGGGGGGCCGCCTCCGTCGCCGGCACGGTCACCTTCGACGGCACGCCGATCGACAGCGGCACCGTGACGTTCATCTCCCAAGAGCAGACCGGGGCCAGGTTCTCCGGCCGCGTCGCCGACGGCAAGTACGCCGTCGCCGCCGACCGGGGGGCCGCGCCGGGCAAGTACCGCGTCGAACTCACTTGGGACAAGAAGACCGGCAAAAAGAAGCCCGACGGCGACGGCGGCTTCAACTTCGACACCATGCAGTCGCTGCCGCCACAGTTCAACACCGCCACGACGCTGACCGCCGAGGTCAAGTCGGGGTCGCAGACGATCGACTTCCCGCTCAAGTCGAAGTGACCGCGCCTCTACTTGCCGACCACGCGCAGGCTCTGCTCCTCGCGCAGCGGCGACGGCTCGCCGGCGGCCGTGACGGTCGCCTCGACGCGGGCGGCACCCGGCCTCACGCCCTGCACGTCGGCGACGAACACCGCCTTGCCGCCCGGCGGCAGGCGGTCGAGCAGCCGGAACTTCACGCTGCCTTCGAGACTCTCGGCGGCGCTGCGGTCGGCCCCCGTCCCGCCGCCCGCCCGTAAACTGTCGCCGACCGCGACCACGACCGACACGTCGGTGGCGTCGGCCGCGCCGCGGTTGCGCACCGTCACGCGCACCTGCCCGGTGCCTCCCTCGGCGACCGTCGCGGGGAAGTCGAGCGAGTCGAGCATCAGCACCGCCCGCTTCGGCAACTGCGGCTTCGCCACCGGGGCCGGCGTCGGGAACGGCGCGGGGGCGAACGGCGTCGGGCGGGCCGGCTCGCGCTCCAGCGGCAGCGGTGCGCCGGGCGTCGGGACGTAGGGGCCGGGGGCGTTGCCGCGCACGTCGATCGTCAGCGCCTTGCGCTCGGCGACATCGCCCGTGGCGACGAGGTTGACCGCCACGGGGTACGACCCGGCTTGCCGCGCCACGACGACGGCTTCGAGCTTGCGGCTGGCGTTGGCGGGGACCGTGCCGAAGTCGAGCTTGACGGGGCTACCCCCGCCGACCGGCGTCAGGCCGTCGGGCAGCGCGACGTAGGCGACGGCGTTCTCGGCCGCGGTCAGCCCGGTGTTGTTCAGCGTCACGGCGATCGGGAAGCGCTCGCCGACCGCCGGGGCGTCGGGGCCGTCCACATAGAGTTGCAGCGTCGCCACGCCGACGGTGACGTTGGCCCGCGTGTCGGCCTGCAAGCCGTCGGTCGTCTCGGCGGTCGCCACGAGCGCCGCGTCGCCCTTACGCATCGGCCGCAGGGTGACGCGCACCGCCTGCCGGCCGAGGGGCGCGACGCCGCCGACGGCCCAGGCGAGTTGCTTGCCGTTGCGCACCGTCGCCGGCGGCTCGCTGCGCAAGAACTCCACGTCGCCGGGCAGGGTCATGCGCACGGTCACCGGGGTCGTCTCGACGCCGCCGAGGTTCCCGGCGGTCAGCGTCAGCGCCAACTCCTTGTCGTACCCCGCCGACCGGGGCGCGGCGACGGCGAGCGTCAGCTTCGCCGGGGTGCCGACCGCGCCCGGCGGCTCGGCGTCGCGCCTGCGCCCGGCGGTCTCGCCGGTCGGGGTGCGGACGACCTGCGGCGGCGGGAAGTCGCCGCCGCCGCTCGCGCCCGCGCTCCAGGTGACGCGGGCGGTGGCGGTGCGCTTGTCGTGGTTGTGGATGGCGGGGGCGTAGGCGGTGACGACGGTCTCGCCGGGCTTGGCGGAGCGGACGATGCACCACGTCTGCCCGGCCTCGACGCGGAAGTCGTCCGACGGGTTGCGCGTACCCCGCTCGAAGGAGTGCCCACGCAGGCCGGTGTAACTGACGGCCCGCTGGTTGTTGCTCAGGTAGCCGCGACCGGGCAAGATTCCGGACTCATCGACTTCGAGGATTTCCCCCGGCCCTTCGAGAATCCACTCGACGCGCCGCTTCCGCCGCGGCAGCCCGTCGGCGTCGAAGACGGTCGCAATCAAGACGTGGTCGCCGCCGACGCTGGCGTTGCACGCCGTGGGGGTGACTTCGATCGACGCGGCCTTGGGGTCGAAGTCGTTGAAGTAGCCCTGGCCGGCCGGCTTGGCGTGCGTCTCGATGACGTCGCCCGGCGGCAGGTAGAAGGGGAAGTACGAGGGGTTGGCCGCGCCGCCGAAGCAGCCGCCACTCGTGAGCGCAAGCAGCGCGAACAGCCGACGACAGCGCATAGTCCCGAACCTCCCACGACCGCGGACGCGGGGCAATACCCCCCCGGCCCAGGCGACGCAAGACTGAAGCCGACGCGGGAATTCCCGCCGCGCCGTCGCGCCCGGCGCTACGCCGTGGCGAACTCGCTGTCGGCGTACTTGAGCGCCTGCGTCACGAGGTTGTCGAAGATTTGCCGGTCGAGCGCCGACGCCGAGTCGCACTCCGGGTGCCACTGCGTGCCGATACAGAACCACGACTCGTCGGTCGTCTCGATCGCCTCGATGACGCCGTCCGGCGACTTGGCCCCAACCCGCAGCCGCTTGCCGACCTTGTTGATCGCCTGGTGGTGCGAGCTGTTCACCCGCAGCTCGAGCGTGCCGAAGATCTCTTCGAGCGTCGAGCCGTCCTCGACCTCGACGATGTGGCGGTGGACGCCGCCGGCCTGGTCGTAGTGCGGCATCGCCTTGGGGTTGTCGATCGGCAGGTGCTGGAACAGCGTGCCGCCGAAGTAGACGTTGAGCAGTTGCATCCCCGCGCCGACGGCCAGCAGCGGCAGCTTACGCTCGATGACCTTTTCGAGCAGGAAGCGGTCGCTCTCCTCGCGGCGCGCGGCCATCGGCTGGACGGCGTTGGTGACCGGCTGGCCGTAGCCGCGCGGGTCGAGGTCCATGCCGCCGACCATGACGATGCCGCCGAGCATGTCGAGCAGGGTCTCGAGTTCGGCGTAGTTCTCGCGGCGCAGGGGCGGCAGGAGGATCGGCAGGCCGCCGGCGCTGAGGACCGAGTCGAAGTAGCCGGTGTTCACCCTGGCGAAGGGGCCGCCGAGTTTGGGCGTGTAGTAGTCGCAGTTGATGCCGATGAGCGGGCGTGACGGGGCGGCGGTGCGGGCCATGAGGAGTCCTTCCCTGGGGGGTCGAAGCGCGGGCGTCTTGCCCGCGTGGCCGGGCGGTCGGCCCCGGCGAGATGTGGAGTTTACAGATTGCGCGGGGGGCGAATCAACCCGACTTTGCCCTGGGGTGGGAAGTTTCTTCCAGGGTTACTAATCCAAAACGGTTAGCCGCAGAGACGCAGAGTCCGCAGAGAAAGACTAAATTTAAGTTTTGGTCTTTCTCTGCGGACTCTGCGTCTCTGCGGCTAACCGTTTTGGAACTCGTCACACGTCGAGGTCCCAGATCACCACCCGCCCGCCGTTGCCCCCGACTGCGGCGACGGTACCATCGTGGCTGACCGCGAGCGCACGCAACGCCTGCATCCCCGGCCAACGCCAGCGGGCCAACTCGGTGCCCGTCGGCGCGTGCCAGCGGATCATCGCCCCGTGCGACGCGACGAGGACCGTGTCGCCGTCGGGCAGCGGGGCGACGGCGTCAGCGAACGGGAATGGGGATTCGTCGAGCAAGTCGCACTCAGGCGGGACGGGGCGTGGGCCGATCGAGACAGTCATGAAGGAAGCAGGCGACGGTGGCCAACGATACCAACGCAGGAAACTGGCACTCCAAACCAGCAACCGCCCGTGACTGTCAGACCACGCCCCGCGTGGGAGGTCGCCGTGCTGACCCGCAGGCCATGGCCCGCCCGGATCCAGCTTCGCGAGCTGAGCAATCGGCGAACCGCCACCAAGCGGCAACGCAAAGTAGCACTCGATTGCGTTGCTTGCCGGTCGTCCCAACCGCAACATCACCCGTGGATAAGGGCTATCGGCGACGATGATACCGAGTGGCTCCCAAACCACTCCGGCCATGCCGTAAGGGTAGTACGGGCTGACTTCTTCGACCGACGTGCCGAAGTGGAACGCCTGATGCCGATACCCCGCGAGGAGTCCTTCGGCGTCGCCCGCGTCCGGATTGACCGGGTCGAACGACAGGGTGGTCGCGGAACCGCGCGCGTTTGGTGGCGGCTCGCGCCACACCGGCTCACCGGGCGCACGCCAATCGACAACCGCGACTTTTCTGCCGGACGCTACGGCGAGCCGTGAGCTATCCGGGCTGAACGCCAAGGCGTGGACGCTCGACGTGCCTAACTGAAGAGTCAACATAACCGTGGGGACGCCCGGCACCGCCCGCGGGTTCACTCCTTCGGCGTGACCTTGCCGGCGGCGTCGCGCAGCCGCTCGTGGGCAGTCTTCAGCTTCGCGCTGCGGGCGAGGCGGGGGTCGAGCAGGAACTGGTTCTGCACGGCGGTCAACTCGGTCGCCGCCGCCGACTCGATTTTGGCGAGTTGCTCCGCGCCGGGGCTGCCGGCCCGCACCCGCGCCCGCGCCTCGGCGAGCGTCGGGGCCAAGCCGGACTGCACGAGTTCGGTCAGGTGGTCGGTCAACTCGGCGACGCGGTCGGTGTCAACCGCCGGCTCCTCGGTGGCCCGGTTCATCGCGTCGGTCAGCGTGCCGAGCGCCAGGCGGCACTCGTGGGCGCGGTCGAGCGGATCGACGACGCCACCGAGCTTGACGCCGCGGTCGAGCAGGTCTTCGAGCAGCCCGCGGTTGGCGTGCAGCAGCCGCAGGCGGTCGGCCGCCAGCACCGGGGCCGGGGCGGTCTGCGCGTCGGCCCACAGGGTGAGCAGCGTGGCCGCGGCGAGCGTGAGCAGTAGGCGCGTCATGGTACTCCTCAAGCCCCCGTGCGGATGATCGATTGCAACCGGACGCGGGCGGCCTTGGCCGTCCCGGCGATCTTCTTCAACTCCCCGCGCGCCGCCGGCGGGGCTTCTTTGGCGAGCGTCTCGGCGTCGGCCTCGGCGGCCTGCAACTTGCCGTCCGCGTCGGCGAGGGCTTGCAGCCGCTCGGCGGGCGTCAACGACGGCGGCAGCAAGGCCGCTTGCCGAACGACGCCCTCATCGACGGTACGGGCGTACATGCGGCTCAGCGACGCCATCTCGGCGTCGGGCGCGACCTTGTGGACCAGCTTCGCCTCGGCGGTGATGTCCGCGGCCCAGCCCGACCAGACGGCCACCTTGTCCCCCGGCGTCTCGGCCTTCGTCAACGCCGCGAGGTGCCGCACTTCCTTTGAGAGCAGTTCGTGCCGCAGCTTGGCGACCTCCGGCGCACCGGCGGGGCGTGACCCCGTCGAGACCCACCAGACGCCCACGCCGACGGTCAGCATCGCGGCGACCCCGGCGGCGTATTGCCACTGCTCGCGCGCCCCCCAAAACGCGGTCAGCGTGCCGGTCGAGTCGCGCCGCGCGGGGACGCGGCGCTCGATGATCGGCGGCAAGTCAACGGCGGCGAGGCCGGCGACGAACGCGGCCCGCACTTCGGGCGGACTCGGCGGCACCGGCACTTGCGGCACCAGCCGGTCGAGCTTAAGCAGGGCGTGCCGGAAGCGGGCGCAGGCGGGGCAGCCGCGGGCGTGCGTCGCCAGTTCGGCCGACAGGCGGCGCGGGTCGGGCGAGGCGGTCAGGGCCTGTTGGAACGTCTCGCAGGTCATCGCGGTCCCTCGACGGTCGGTTCGTCGGCGTCGTCGCCCCAAAGTCCGGGGCCGATCGCCTTCATCAGCTTCTGCCGCGCCTTGAACACCCGCCACCGCGCCGTCTCCTCGGTGATGTTCAGCACCGCGGCCACGTCCCGGAACGACAACTGCTCATCGACCCGTAGCAGTAACGCCGAGCGGAACTCCGGGGCCAGGTCCTCGACGGCCAGTGCCACCAGCCGCAGCGACTCGCGATCGGCCGCACTGCCGTCCGGCGTGCCGGCGTCGCGCGACGGCGGGTCGTCGCTGAGGGTCTGGGTGTTCTTGCGCTCGGCCCGCTTCAGGTTGACGAAGTTGTTGTGGCCGATGCGGAACAGCCAGGCCCGGAAGTTCGTGCCGGTGCGGAACGACCCCAGCGCGGCCAACACCTTCAGGAACGTCTCTTGGGTCAAGTCCTCGGCCTTGTGGCGGTCGCGGGTGAGCTGGTACATCCAGCGGTACAGGCGGTCCCAGTAGTGCTCGACGAGCCGGGCGAAGGCGTCGCGGTCTCCGGCCTGCGCGGCGGCCACCCAGGCGACCTCCGGGTCTCCGGGCGGGTCGGTCGGCGCTTCGGGGGGCGTCAGGCCCGGTGCGTCGCCGCTCATGAGCATCCCCGGCGGGGTCCAGGCGGTCGTGATCGTACCGGGCGTCACGATAGCGTAGCTCCGGCGGGCCGTCCAGCGTGCCGTTCGCGGGTGTAACACCCCACGGCGCGGGGCGTTGGCGCGGAAGGCGGGCGGGTCCGATCGCCACCACTGCCGGCTCGCCACGCTGCTTGTCAGAAAACAGGGAAACTGACGGGAATGCGCTTTCAACGCCGGAAGTTTGCACTTATGCTCTAGACGGTAGGACTAGCTTCAGTTCTACTACTCACTCATCGCGAGGACTCATTCCATGCGACTTCTGACTCTCCGCCGTGGCCTCCGCCGGGGGTTCACGCTGATCGAACTCCTCGTGGTCATCGCGATCATCGCCATCCTGATCGGGCTGCTGTTGCCCGCCGTGCAGAAGGTCCGCGAGGCCGCCGCT
Source organism: Fimbriiglobus sp. (assembly GCA_043744775.1). Lineage (GTDB taxonomy): Bacteria > Planctomycetota > Planctomycetia > Gemmatales > Gemmataceae > Fimbriiglobus. The sequence continues at coordinate 12,040 of JAYTUC010000056.1, forward strand.
CGCATGAAGTGCAGCAACAACCTCAAGCAGATCGGCCTCGGGGTCCACAACTACCACGACACCGAACTGAAGCTGCCCTACGGCCAGTACGGCGGCTACGCCAACAACGCGAGCCTGCCGGTCCCGCCCGCCCCGACCGCGACGGCCTCGATCACGTGGGCCGTGCTGATTCTCCCCAACGTGGAGCAGGCAGCCATGTACACCAACTTGATCACCTACCTAAAAGCGAACTCGGGCAGCGGTGCCTACAACGCCAACACGGTGAACCAGAACGTGGTGCCCGGCTACGTCTGCCCGTCCGACCCGACGGGGATTCACGTCCACCCGAGTGAAGGCTTCCACACCAACTACGTCGGCAACAACGGCAACACGCTGTTCTGGAACGGGGGGACCCTCCCGCAGTCGGGCGGGACGGCCAACACCGGGGTGATCCTGGCCGGCGCGCGCGTCGATCTCGTTGGCATCACCGACGGCACCAGCAACACCCTCTTGGCCAGCGAAACGATGCAGTGGACGCAAGGGGATGACCGGCGCGGCCGGATGTACAACAGCTACCAAGGCGAGACCTTCTTCAGCACGCTCAACACCCCGAACTCGGCCAGCGTCGATGCGGAGTACAGTTGCGGCACCGGTCTGCCCGCGTGGATGCCCTGCACGGCCGTGGGCGGCGGCGCGAATTCGATCAACTCGGCCCGTAGCTACCACAACGCTCGGGGCGGCGTGAACGCCGTAATGTGCGACGGCTCGACCCGCTTCGTGACCAACAGCGTCGATCCGGTCACGTGGAGCGCGGCCGGCAGTCGCTCCGGCGGCGAAGCGGTCGGCCTCCAGTAACCCCCCAACTCTCCGGAGAGGACTCGTCATGAATCGCGTCTATGTCGGGCTTGCCGTCGGCCTGGCGCTCGGGCTGACTTCGTGCGGCGGGGCACCGGGGGCGGTCGGGGTGTCCGGACTGGTCACCCTCGACGGCCAACCGCTGCCGGACGGCCAGATCGCCTTCCTCCCCGAGGCGGGGGGCGGGCTGGGCGGGAGCGGGCCGATCAAGGACGGCCGCTACAGCGTTCGCGTTGAGCCGGGCAGGAACAAGGTCCAGATTACCGCGAACAAGATGGTGCCGTTGCCGACGGGCAAGACCGGCATGATGGGGGCCAAAGAGGAGGTGCGACAGTACGTCCCGGATCGGTACAACGCGCAGTCGAAGCTGACGGCCGATGTCGGCGTGGTCAAAGACTTCCCGTTCGCACTCACGTCGAAATAATTGGGATTGCCACATCGACACACTCCATCGCCGCCCCGGAATAACTCCGGGGCGGTTTCGTAAGTCGGCCACTTTAGCAACTGCGGGCCACGCGGATGCGGTGCGGCATCAACCTCAAGCAGTTGAGACTCGCGGTTTACAACTTCCACGACACGTACCTGCGCCTCCCGCCCGGCGGGGCTGAGGATCAGTCCCCGTTCGGGACCGACACCACCAGCACGAACGGCCAACAGTGGGGCAGCAGTTGGATGGTCTACATCCTGCTCGGCATCGAGCAGAACGCCATCGCGGCGAAGCGGCAGGACTACGGCATCGCCGGGGCAGTCAACGGCCTGATCCCCAGCTACACCGAGTCCCGCATCAGCACCCTGCCGAACGGCGGCCAGATCAGCGGAGGGGGCATGATGTTCCCCAACGGCAAGGTCAACTTCGCGGCCGTGACCGACGGCCTGAGCAACACCATGATGCTCAGCGAGCAGTCGAACTTCCTCAAGGACACCGCCGGCGTCAAGCAGGACTGGCGGGCGTCGCAGCCTTGGGGCTTCTCGCTGGGCGTGAAGGGGCAGGGCGTGCCCCCCAGCTTCGACAACGCTGGCGGCGACAACCGCTCGCCCGGCATGTGCACCATCCGCTACACCATCAACCAGTCCCCGGTGGCCGGCTGGGCCAACGATGTCAGCGGCACGGGCGTCGGCATCAACGGCAACTTCACCGGGGCCAACATCCCGCTTAACGCGACCCACACCGGCGGCGTCAACGTGGCCCTCGGCGACGGCTCGATCCGCTTCCTGACGGACTCCACGACCTTGGCGATCCTCGCCGCCGTCGCCACCCGCGACGACGGCACCGTCGCCAACCTCCCCTGACCCCGGCCCGAAGGAACCCCACGATGTCCCGCTCGTCGATTTTGCTGGCGACCATGCTCACCCTGGCCGGGTGCGGTACGCCCGGCGTCAAGCTCGCCCCGGTCAGCGGCACCGTCACCCTCGACGGCGCGCCGCTGGCCGAGGGAACGGTCTACTTCAAGACGGTGGCGACCGGGGCCATCGAGGCCTTCGCCGTCAAGGGCGGCCAGTTCTCGGGCAACGCCGAGCCGGGCGAGCGCCGCGTCGAGGTCACCGCCTACCGCAGCACCCCGCGCCCGAACGACCCGATGAAGGGCGTGACCCAGGAGAGCCTGGTCGGGGCCAACGACAACACCGGCAGCAAGCTCACCGCCACGGTCAGCGCCGAAGGCCCGAACGCGTTCACGTTCAACGTCAAAGCCAAGTGACGCCCGCCGTCGCGCCGGCGGCGGAGTTGGTCGCGCCGAGCCGCCCCCCGACCTCACCAGCCACGCGGTGACCCAGCAGTCGCGGCCGTGGGGGCGGCCGGCGCGGCAGTGGTCGAGCACGTCGGCGTCGTCGCAGCCGGCCTCCTCGAGCGCGTCGGCCAGCACCGGCAGCCGGTCGAAGGCGTGCCCCGCCGCGATGGCCTTCGCCAGCCCGAGCACGTCGGAGGTCTTCCACGCCGGCGCGTCCACCTTCGAGGCCGCCGGCTGCTCGCAGGTGGCGAACGTCGGCGCGAGCGCCCGGACGAGCCGGCTTTGCCACGCGGCGATGTCGCCGGTGACCCACGGGTACTCTTTCAGGAAGTCGCCCCAGGCACTCGGCTCGACCAAGTGGGCTATGGCCAAACCGTCCGCGGTCGGGGCCGCGACTGACTCGTGAACTCCTCGCAACTTGCGATCCAAGAGTTCCAGCGGCAAGTAGACCGACTCCGCCAACAAAACGGCGTCGTACAGGTCTTTGCCCTGGGACCAAGTGTCCGTGGTGAGCCACTGCAACTTCCACGCGAGCGACTCCCCGACGGTCGCGCCCCAAACGGTCGCGGACGCGCCGTCGGCGCTCGGGATCGCGGTGAGCGTCGGTTCCTCGGCCAGGCCCTCGCCGAAGACGACATCGACTTGCACGGCCCCGCCCGGCCCCCCCGCGGCGTGCCACGGGAAGACGACCCGCCGGCCCTCGGCCCGGTTGTAGGTCCAGATGGCGTCGGTCGCCAGGTGCTGCATTTGGAACGCGACGCCGCGGGGCCACGGCCGCCCACCCACGGCCGCGGCGAGGCCGGACAGCAGCTCGGCGGACCACTCGTCGTCGGGCTTCGCGGTGGCCGGTTGCACGACGTAGTCGAGGTCGCCCGGCTCGCGCGCGGCGTCGCGGAACCACGCCATCAGTAGCCGGCTGCCGCGCAAGATTAGGTGCTCGCCCCACGGCGACTCCGCCAGCGCCCGCAGGACGTGGTCGGTCGCCTGCCGCCGCGCGGACTGCCACCGCGCGGCCGCCTCGGGCGACGGGAAACTCGGGTCGCCCGGCCGGAAGGCCATCGCGTAGTGCTTCAGCGCGGGGTCGAACAGACGCGGGCGGCCGGCCACCTCGGTCGAGTCGGTCGGGTTGAACGTCTTCGGCAAGTCGGTGCTCACGGCGATCCCTCCGAGTCCCCGGCCGGCGGCGGGGCGTCGAGCCACCCGGCGTCGTCGGCGAGGTGACTGTCCCAAACGACGTACTCTTGCTCGACCTTCGCGGCCACGTACCCGGCCGCCGCGAGGGAATTGCGCAGGGCGTCGAACGCCCGGCGCGCCGTCGCCAGGCCGACGCCGTGGCACCGCTGCGTGACGAAGCGCTCGGCAGTGCCGTCGCCGCGGTGGCGTCGGGCGTTGCGCGACAGTCGCGCGTCGTGCAGCTCGGCGAGCCGCGTCAGTTCCGCGAAGTCGGCGTCGGCCGGCAGCGCGAGCTTGACGTGGTGCTCGAAGTAGCGGCCGGCGTGCCGAGACGCTTCGGCGTCGGTCGCCGGCACGTCTCGGTTACCCGGCGCGGCCTCGACCTTGACGCGACGCACGGCGAACCCGGCCTCCGCCAAGTCGCGCGTTAGCCCTTCGGCCGCCGCAAGTTGCCCCGAGAGCGTCCCGGAGCCTTGGCGAGTCACCATCGGTTGCGACGGCGTGCGGCCGCGGTCGAGCACGATGTGGTGAAACTTGAGGCCGCGCCGCGCCGCCCACGCCCGCAGCGCCTCGACGCCCGCCGGGCCGTCGGCGCGGGCGGTGACGTGCGTCTCGAACTGTCCGTCGAATTCCATCGCGTGGCCCCCGTCCGGCGGAGGAGTTGTATCCCACCCGGAGGGCCTCGGCCGCCGGCGGGTTCGGGCGCGCCGGCGGCGGTCAGGCCCGGCCGGCCCGCGTCTTGAGTGTGACGCGGTGGACGCCGAGGTGCCGCGCCGCCTGCGACACGTTGCCGCCGCAGTGGTCGAGCGCCGCCGCCACGACGGCCGCCTCGTAGGCGTCGAGCAGCGGCTTCAACACGGGGCCCTCGCCGGACCCGATCGCCCGCACGACGTGCGCCCGCAACGCCGCGGCGTCGAAGAGCGTGGCGGCCGGGGGCGTCGCCGGGGGGAACTGGTCGGGCAGCAGCGTCGCGCCGGGGCACTCGAGCACCGCCTGGTGGAGCGCGTTGGCCAACTCGCGGACGTTGCCCGGCCACGCCTGCCCGCACAGCCGCGCCAGCGCGTCGGGGTGGATCGCCGTCACGCCCAGCGACAACTCGCGCGCGGAGCGGGCCAGGAAGTGGCCCACCAGCAGCGGGATGTCCTCGCGGCGGTCGCGCAGCGGCGGCAAGCGCACCGACACGACGCCGAGGCGGTAGTAGAGGTCGTCGCGGAAGCGGCCGGCCGCGGCGTCGGCGCGCAGGTCGCGGTTGGTCGCGGCGACGATGCGGGCGTCGGCCCGGACCGTCTCGCTGCCGCCGAGCCGCGTGAATTCTTGCTCCTGGAGCACGCGCAGCAGCTTCGCCTGCGTCGCGGGGGCCAGGTCGCCGACCTCGTCGAGGAACAGGGTGCCGCCGCGGGCCAGCTCGAACTTGCCCTGCCGCTGGCGGTCCGCGCCGGTGAACGCGCCCCGCTCGTGGCCGAACAGCTCGCTCTCCAGCAGCGACTCGGGGATGGCGGCGCAGTTCAGCGCGACGAACGGGCCGGCGCGGCGCGCGCCGTGGGCGTGGATCGAGCGGGCGACGAGTTCCTTGCCGGTGCCCGACTCGCCCAGGATCAGGACCGTCGTCGGCTGCCCGGCGACGCGGCCGACGAGCTTCGAGACCTCGTAAATCGCGTCGGACTTGCCGATGAGCGTCCAGGGACAACTCACCCCCGAGCCGCCCGCCGGGGCGACCGCGACCGGCGTCGTCGGCGGCGCGGCCGAGTCGAGGATGCGCCGCACCGTGCGCAAGGCCCGCGGCAGGTCGAGGGGCTTCAGGAGGTAGTCGCACGCGCCGCGGGCCATCGCCCGGATCGCCTGCTCCGTGCTGCCGCCGCCGGTGACGACGACGACCGGGACCGCCGACCCGGCCGCCCGCAGCGCGTCGAGGACTCCGAGGCCGCCCAGCCCCGGCATCACGAGGTCGCACAGCACCACGTCGGGCCGGTCGGCGGCCACGCGCTCGAGGCCGCGCACGCCGTCGGCCGCCTCGAGCACAGCGTAGCCCTCGCGCTCGAGCGCGAGCCGCAGGAGCCGCCGGACGCCGGCCTCGTCGTCGATGATCAGAACGGTCGCCATACTCGATCGGCCCCCTTGCGAACCCGCCCCGGCCTCGGCTCCGACTGTCGAAGGCTTCGACACTCGCGGTCGCGGGGTGTCGAACCTTACGTCACGCCCGGCGGCCCGGCGTCGAATCGGGTTGCGACGCGGCCGCACGATTCGGCCCCGGCTCGCTGACGCCTGACGCCCGGCTCGCAAAGCCGCCGCCGGGCGCGAACCCCGCGCCCCGGCACGGCGCGTGCGTTAGGGGTCGGCCCAAGCCCCTCCCCCCACATCACCCCAAGAAGCCCGCGATGCCGCCGCCCAAGCTGGCCTACCGCCCGGACGAGACGATCGACCTCCAACTCGCGACGGCCGCCGCCGCCGCCGGCCCGGCGCCGCCCGCCGGCACGCCGGTCGCGGACTTCCTGAACGGGCTGCTCGACCTGTCGGTGGTGCTGCCGGAGGAGTGGGACGAGTTGGAGCCGCGCGTCCGAGCCGGCCTGTACGCGCTCGACTTCCAGTCCGAGGTCGTGCAGCGGCTGACGAACCTGCACCTGATTACGAAGTTCCAGGCCGACATGATCCGCAAGGGCCGCACCAAGGACCTCGTCCTCGGCCAGTACCGCGTGCTGGAGCAGATCGGCCGCGGCGGCATGGGGGTCGTCTACCGGGCGGAGAACACGTACTTGCGGCGCGAGGTGGCGCTGAAAGTCTTCGTCAACTCGGCGTCGGAGAACTGCGCCGGCCTGCGCGGCCGCTTCTACGCCGAGGCCCGCGCCGCCGCCCGGCTGCACCACCCCAACCTCGTGGCCTGCCTCGACGCCGGCCGCCAGGCGTCGGCCGAGACCAGCGGGCTGACCTACGACTACTACGTCATGGAGCTGGTCAACGGCAGCGACCTGCACACGCTCATCGCCACCGGCGGGCCGCTACCGATCGGCCGGGCCTGCGACCTGTTCCACCAGGTCGCCGACGCGCTGACCGAGGCGCACCGCCACGGGCTGATCCACCGCGACGTGAAGCCGTCGAACATCGTCGTGACGCCCGACTGGCAGGCGAAGCTGCTCGACTTCGGCCTGGCGTTGCACCCGCAGCGGCGTGTGACGATGCCGGGCACGCTGCTGGGCACGGTCGGCTACATGGCCCCGGAGCAGGCCCGCGACCCGCAGACCGTGGACGCCCGCGCCGACCTGTTCGGCCTGGGCGCGACGATGTACTGGGCCTTGACCGGCCGCGAGCCGTTCACGAGCACCGGCGACCCGATCCACGACTTGCACCGCCGGCTGACGGCACCCCCGCCGGACATCCGCCTGCTGCGCCCGGAGCTGCCCGAGGACCTGTGCGCGCTCGTCGGGCGGATGCTCAGCACCGACCCGGACGAGCGGCCGCCGAGCGCGCGGGTGGTCGGCATCTCGCTCGCCGGCCTGGCGCGCTGGGCGGCGCAGGCGGCGGCCCCGTCGGTCGAGTTGAGCGGCTGCCAGCCGCCGGACGACCGGCCGCGCGTCGTCGTGGTCGATGACGAGGCCCCGCTGCGTAAGCTCCAGGTCGGCTACCTCGGCACTGACTACGCGGTGCAGGAGGCCGGCGACGGCGAGGCGCTGCTGGCCCTGCTGCGCCGGCAGGCGGTGGACCTGATCGTGCTGGACGTGAACCTGCCCGGCCAGACCGGCGACCAACTCATCGACGCCATCGCGGCCAGCTCCCCGGCGGGCGACCGGCCGATGATCCTGATGACCTCCGGGGCGGTGCCGGCGGAGTTCCTGGGCGGGCTGCTCGACGGCGGGGCCGACGACTTCCTGCCCAAGCCGTTCACGCGCTCCGAGTACCGCGCCCGCGTCCGCGGCCTGCTGGGGCGGCGCGCCGGCACGCGCAACCGCCGCATCAAGGAGACGCTGCGGCTCGGGGCCGAGAACCTGACCCGCGTCCCGATGTCGTCCGAAGCGCCCGACGCGCCGGCGTCCGCGGCCCCGGCGGCCGGCCAGACGGTCCTCTTGGCCGCCACCGGGCTGGAGCAAGTCGGGCTGCTCAGCCGCGTCTTCACGCAGATGGCCAACGAGACGCTGCCGTTCGACTCCGGCTACGCCGAGCGCCTGGGCCGCTACGTGAGGGCGCTCGCCGCCGCCGCGCCGGACGAGGGCGAGTACAGCCGGCTCAAAGACGGCCGCTACCTCGATTTGCTCGTCGGCGTCGCCCCGCTGCACGACCTCGGCATGGTCGCGATCCCCTCGACGGTGCTGCGCAAGCCGTCGGCGCTCGACGAGCAGGACCGCATGGTCCTCCAGACGCACCCGGTCATGGGGGCCGAGTGGGTCGTCGCGGCGGCCGGCGGCGTCGGCACGCTGCCGGCGCTGTCGCTCGCCGCCGAGGTGATCCGCGGCCACCACGAGCGCTGGGACGGCGGCGGCTACCCGGACGCCGTGGCCGGCGTCGAGTGCCCGCTGTCGGCCCGCGTCGTCGGCCTGGTGTCGGTGTACGACGCCCTGCGCTCGCGCCGCAGCTACCGCCCGGCGCTGACCCACGCCCGCGCCGTGCGGATGCTGCTGACCGAGTCGGCCGGCCAGTTCGACCCGCAATTGCTCGCCGCGTTGGCGACCGCCGCCCCCCGCTTCGAGAAAGTCTTCAAGATGGCCAGCGACTGACGCGCCGACGCGGGGGCTGCAGCGATTAGCCCGCCGGCGCGGACTACTGCCGCGCTTGCCAAACCGCGGGGTCCCGCGACGTGTGGAGTACGGCGACGACGACCACCCGCCCCGGCTTGACCCGGTAGTACACGCAGTAAGGGAACCGCACCAACGCCGCCTCGCGGGTGTCGCCGGCCGCGACGGGATACCGAGTCGGCCGGCCGGCAATCGCGTCGAGGACGCCTCGAACTTCGGCGACGAGGTCCTCGCCCAAGCCGGCGCGTTGGGCCTCGTACCACGACGCCGCGTCGTCGAACTCGGCCTTGGGGACGGCCCGGAAGGCCACTGCCAAACTCACGAGCCGCGCAGCCGGGCGAGGGTCTCCGCCTGCACCTCGGCCCAGGGGGTCACGTCGTCCGGCGAGGCGTCGTCCTCGGCCGCGCGGCGCTCCAGTTCCCGACGCCTCGCGTCGCTGAGCTTCGGCGGCGGGTTCTCGGCGGCGACGCTGTCCAGGATGTCCTGGGCCAAGGCCAGGCGCTCGTCGCGCGACAGCTTGTCGATTCCCAACGACTCGATGGTGACCGGCACGGGCGACCCTCCTTTGACATCAGAGACGGGGCTGTCGGGCCGTAACGGCGACCCGCCTCGGTGTATCTTACTCCGGCACGTCGAACTGCGCCGTCTGGGCGACCTCGCCGGTCGCGTCGTCTTGCACCAGGGCCACGACCTTCAGGCCCTTCAACTCCAGCGGCCGCTCGGCGAAGACGAACTCCCGCCCCGGCCCGCCCCAGGTCTGCATGTAATCCGTCAACTCGTCGCGCAACTCCTTGAGGCTCCGCGTCGTGGTGTACTGGCCGCTTTTCAGGCCGGCGACCTTGACGCCCTCGCCGGTGCCCAGCAGCGACCGCACGACGTGGCGGTGAACCCGCCGCCCGTTCCCCCCGGCGTACTTGACCGCGTCCTCGGCCAGCACGAGCCGCAGCACCGCCTTGTCGCCGAGGCCCTTCGTCCCCGTCAACTCGACGGCCACCGTGAGGTCGTCGCCGGAGCGCGTCACGCCGCCGCGGACGCCCACCGCCGTGGTCCCTTCGAGGGTCTTGTCGAGGAGCCTGGCGAACTCGGCGTGCTTCGCCTCGGCCTGGGCCAGGCCGCCCCCGCCGCCGGCCGCCGGCTTGCCGTTGAAGGCCGGGGCCGGGTAGTCGCGGATCGCTTCCTTGTGCCACTCCAGGTGGTAGAGCAGGCGGGCGACGCCGTCGGGGCTGGCCAGCGGGTCGGGCCGCGGGATGTGGAGGTGGTACTGCAAGAAGACCGCGTCGGCCGGCTCGTAGCGGGCGATCAGCGCGTCGAAGGCCACGTCCGCGGCGACGCAGGTCGGGCACTCCGCCCCGGTGAACAGCTCCATCACGGCGACGCGGTTGGCCGCCTTGTTGACGCGGCCGGCGTACTTCGCCGGCGAGAACGGCACGGCCTTGCGAGACTCCGCGTCGAGTTCGGCGTCGAGCGCGGCGACCCGCTTCGTCGTGGCGGCCGCGTCGGCGTCCAGGCCGGCCTTCAACTGCGCGCGGGCCAATTCCCTGAACGCGGCGACCCGGACCCGCTTCGAGATCGACGGGTCGGCGGCGGCCTCCAGGGCGAAGCCGACCGCGACGTTGCCGCACCCGGCCCGGTGGGCGTAGGGCCGGGCCAGGTCCTCCCGCGCCTGGGCGACGACCTTGGGGCCGTACGGCGCGGCCTCGGCCGTGACCGCCCCGACCCACGCGGCCACGTCGGCCGGACTCGCGTCGGCGGCCGCGGCCCCGGCGAGCAGGTCCCGCACGGCCTGGTTGCTCGCCGCGCCCTCGCCGGCCAGCGCGAGCTTCCGCCGCAACTTGTCGATCGCCGGGGCGTTCGCCTTGGCGACCGCGTCGGCCTCCCGCGCCAGCCGCTTGCCCTCCTCGGCGTTCGGAAGCGCGTCGGCCAGGCGGCGCAGCACGGTCTCCCCGCCGCGCAACTTGGCGATCGCCGCGCCGAGTTCGGACGGGGCGGTTGGCACGACCGTGTCGGCGACCGTCAACGCGTCAAGCGTCGTCGGCTCCAGCGTCGCCCGGAACGCCCGACTGTTGGTGGCGAGGCTGCCGAGGTAGCGCGACGGCTGCTTGGGGTCGGCCCGGACCTCCAGCTCGAAACGGTTGCCGTTTCGCGTGAGTAGGAATCGCAGGACGCCGCCCTCGAACGTCGGCGGGCCGAGCGTGGGGGTGGACTGCTTCGGGGCCACCCCGACGACCTTGGCCGACATCTTGCCGCCCTCGACGCCGAGAGCGAGCAGGTACAACTTTTCCGCGCGGCCGTCGTTGCCGACGGTCAGCGCGAACCGGCCCTCGGGGGGTTTCGGGGGCGCGTCTTGGGCAGGTATCGGCAGCGCGGTGGCGACAACTGCCATCAAGGCGGCGGCGAGGCGGCGTAGCATCGGCGGACTCCCTCGTTACTCCGCCACGTCGAACTGGGCCGCCTGGACAATTTCACCGGTCTCGTCGTCCTGCACCAGGGCGACGACCTTCAGCCCCTTCAGGTCGAGCGGCCGCTCCGGGTAGGGGAAGCCGCGGCCCTTCCCCGCGTAGTCGTCGAGGTACTTCGTCAGGTCGGCGCGCAAGCCCTTGAGGCTCTGCGTCGCCGTGTACTTGCCGTCCTTCAGGTCGGCGAGCTTGACGCCCTTGCCGGTGCCCAGCAGCGACCGCACGACGTGGTGGTGGAAGCGCAGGCCGTTGCCGCCGACGTACTTGACGCTGTCCTCGAGGAGCACCAGCCGCAGTACGGCGTTGTCGCCGAGGTCCTTCGTGCCGGTCAACTCGACCGTGACCGCGAGGTCGTCGCCCGTGTGTTTGACGCCGCCGCGCACGCTGACCGCCGTCGTCTCTTCGAGGGTCTTGGCGAGGACCGCGGCGAACTCGGCGTACTTCTTCTCGGCGTTGGCCATGCCGCCGCCGCCGCCGGCCGCCGGCTTGCCGTTGAAGGCCGCCGACGGGGTGCCGCCGAAGTCGTCGGCGTTCCGCTTCGAGTAGTACGCCATGCGGGCGACGCCGTCGGCGTTGGTCAGCGGGTCGGGGCCGGGGATGTGCTCGTGGTACTGCAGGAAGATCGCGTCGGCCGGCTTGTAACTCGTGACGAGCGCGTCGAAGCCCACGTCCGCGGCGACGCACGGCGGGCACTGCGCCCCGGTGAACAGCTCGACCACCGCGACCCGGTTGGCCGACTTGTCGGTGCGGCCAACGTACTTCGTCGGCTTGAACGGCGGCACGGTCTTGCGGTACTCCGCGTCGAGTTCGGCGTCGAGGGCGGCGAGTTGCTTGGCCGTGGCGTCCGCGTCGTCGGGCAGGCCGGCCTGGACCTGGGCGCGCTGCACGAGCTTGAGCGCGGCGAACTTGGCCTTCGCCGTCTGCGTCTTGTCGGCGGCACCTTCGAGCGCGTAGGGCAGGGCGAGCTTGCCGTACTTCTCCTGGGTCAGCAGCGTCGCCACGAGGGCCGACTTCGCCTGGGCGACGATTCGCGGGCCGTAAGGCGCGGCGTCCGCCTCGACGACCTTCATCCACGCGACCACGTCGGCCTCGGTCGCCTTGTCCTTCGCGGCCCCGCTGAGCAGTTGCTGCGCGGCCTGGGCGCTCGCAGTCGGCTCGCCCGCCGCCGCGAGTTGGCGCTGCAACTTGAGGATTTCGCCGGCGTTCGTCTTGGCGACCTCGTCGGCCTCGGCGAGCAGCTTCTGCTTCTCGTCGGCGTCCTTCTCCTGCCGCGCCTTGACGCGCAACTTGCCCTCCGCGCCGCGGAGGTCGGCGATCGCCTTCGCCGCGGCCGACGGGGCGGGCGTGGCGGCGGCGTTCTGCGGCGTCAACTCTTCGAGCGTCGTCGGCTCCAGCGCCCCGCGGAAGAGTCGGTCGGCGTCGCCGAAGGTGCCGAGGTAACGCTTCGGGTCCTTGGGGTCGGGCCGGCCCTCGAAGGCGAGTTTCTGGACGCCCAGCGTCAGCGGGAGTTTCAGGACGCCGCCCGCGAGGGTCGGCGTGCCGAGTTCGACGGCGGGCATCTTCGCCGACGGCACGGCCTTGGCGACCGGCTTGCCGGCCTCGACGGAGAACTCGACGAGGAAGAGCCGGTTCGAGAACGACCCGTTGCCGTAGGCGAGCGCGAAGCGACCTTCGGGGAACTTGGGCAGCACGGGGGCGTCCTGGGCGGGGGCCGCCAGCGCGACGGCCACGAGCGTGAGGGCGGCAAGCAAGCGGCGTAGCATCGGCGGACTCCGGAGTTCGGGCGGCGCGAGAGGATTGTGACGCATCGTAGCGACGTTCGGTCCGCGTTGCGAAGCATTTCCCGCGCGACATTTCCCGCCGTGCTGGTAAACCTGCCCTACATTATCCCGTCCCGAGGGTGCCCGGCGAGGATGTGAGGCTGTGCGCTTGAACGATTCGACGATCGCCGACGACCTCGCCCCGCCGCGCGATAGCGGCACGCCCCCGCCCGGCCGGCCGAGCCGCACCGACCTGCCGCGCGTGACGCCGGGGCTGCCCGAGTTGAAGCTGACCGTCGTCGAGGCGCGGCACAACTGGAACGCCGAGGACCTGCGCGAGATCTGGCGCTTCCGCGAGCTGATGTACTTCCTGACCTTGCGCGACATCAAGGTCCGCTACAAGCAGACGGTCCTGGGCGTCGGCTGGTCGCTGCTGCAACCCCTGGCGACCGTCCTGGTCTTCGCCGTGTTCCTGCGGTCGATGGGCGAGGGCGTCGAGAACTACACGCTCTTCGTGCTCTGCGGGGTGTTGCCGTGGCTCTACTTCGCCAACGCGACGACCAACGCCGCCAACAGCCTCATCGGCAACGAGCGACTCGTCACGCGGACGTACTTTCCGCGCATCCTGCTGCCGGCGTCGAACGTCGGGGCGGCGACCTTCGACTTCCTCGTGGCGATGCTCGTGCTGGCGGCCTGGCTGGTCGTCGAAGGCCCCGCGCCGACGTGGCGGCTGCTGCTGGTCCCGCCGCTGATGGCGCTGATTGGCGTCACGGCGCTGGGCTTCGGGGCGATGCTCTCGGGGCTGATCGCGGTGCAGCGCGACTTCCGCTACCTGCTGACGTTCGGCATGCAGCTCTGGATGTTCTGCACGCCGTGCATCTACCGGCCGCTCAGTGGCATCGGGCCGACGATGCAGGAGTGGCTGCCGTTCAACCCGCTGTACGGCATCGTGCTGAACTTCCGCGCCTGCCTCCTGGGCGAGCCGGTGCAGTGGCCGGCGCTGGCGGTGTCGGCCTCGGTGAGCGCGCTGATCCTCGCGGTCGGGCTGATATACTTCCGCCGCGTGGAGAACACGATGGCGGACACGATTTAGGGCGGGCCAACGCGATGATCGGCACACGGATGGGCGCGGCGGAGTACCTCCAGCGCAACGCGGCGGAGCTGTTGCGGCTCGACCCGGCGGAACTGCACGCGCTCGCGGACGTGATGCACGCCAAGTACCTGACCGGTAACATGATCTTCGTCATCGGCAACGGCGGCAGCGGCTCGAACGCCTCGCACTTCTGTGAGGACGTCGGCAAGGGCACGCTGAAGTTGCCGGAGGACTTGACCAACGACGCCAAGAGGCGGTTCCGGGTGCTGAGCCTGACCGACAACACGCCGTACTTGCTGGCCTGGGGCAACGACGAGGGCTTCGACCGCGTGTTCGTCGAGCAGTTGAAGAACCTCGCGTCGCCGGGCGACTTACTGATCGCCATCAGCGGCTCCGGCAACTCGAAGAACATCCTGAGCGCCGTCGAGTGGGCCAACCGCAGCGGCCTCTCGACCTTCGGCGTGACCGGCTTCACCGGCGGCGCGTTACGCCCACTCGCGCAGCAGGGGCTACACGTGCCCCTGGACGACATGGGCGTGGTGGAGACGCTGCACCTCGCGGCGTTCCACTGGGTCGTCGATGACCTGCACCGCCGCATCTCGATGTGACCCGAAGCCTCAAGCAAAGCCGATTCACCGCAGAGGGCACATGAGAGCACATGAGAAAGGCCAAAGGCGAGAAAGGCACCGAACCGTGCTCAAACCGCTTCGCCGCAGGTTGCCACCCCAGCGAACAGCCCGCGCGGGAAGCCCACTCCGGTTTAGCCCTCTTGGGTTTGTGCCTTTCTCCGCGCCCTCATGTGCCCTCTGCGGTGAAATGTTTTCGTTCTGATCACGACACCCCCACCGGGACCGCAGCGACCATGCCGACCAAGCCCGCGATTCGTGTGCAGAACCTCAGTAAGCGCTACCAGATCGGGGCGCAGTCGGGAGCCAACTGGCGGCTCAGCGACGCCATGAAGGGGGCGGCGCGCTCGACCTGGAACAAGGTCAAGTCGCTCGCCGCTGCCGGGCCGACCTCCGACCGCGACGCCTACTGGGCCGTCCAGGACGTGTCGTTCGACGTGCAGCCGGGCGAAGTCGTCGGCCTCGTCGGCCGCAACGGCGCGGGCAAATCGACGCTGCTCAAGCTGCTCAGCCGCATCACGACGCCGACGAGCGGCCGCATCGAGGTGCGGGGGCGGCTGGGGTCGCTGCTCGAAGTCGGCACCGGCTTCCACCCCGAACTCTCCGGCCGCGAGAACGTCTATCTCAACGGCTCGATCCTCGGCATGACCCGCCGCGAGATCGCCAAGAAGTTCGACCAGATCGTCGAGTTCTCCGAGATCGGCAAGTTCCTCGACACGCCGGTGAAGCGCTACTCCAGCGGCATGTACGTGCGGCTCGCCTTCTCGATCGCCGCGCACCTCGAGCCGGACATCCTGATCCTCGACGAGGTCCTGGCCGTCGGCGACGCGACCTTCCAGCGCAAGTGCATCGACCGCATGACCGAACTCGCCCGCGCCGGCCACACGATCCTGTTCGTGACGCACAACATGCAACTCGTGCCGCGGCTGTGCGACCGCGCGGTGCATTTGTCGAAGGGCCGCGTCATCGAGGTCGGGCCGTCGGACGTGGTGACGCAGCACTACCTCGACCGCATCCTGGAGGACTCGCGTGGCGGCGACCTGCGCTCGAAGCCCCGCAGCGGCGACGGCCGCGCCCGCTTCGTGCGGGCGGAGGCCTACGACTCCCGCGGCGAGCCGGTGAGCGCCCACGTCAGCGGCGACGACCTGACGGTCCGCCTCGAACTCGAGACGCAACAGGCCCTCCCCGGCGTGAGCGTCCGCGTCGCGTTGCAGACGCTGCACGGCACGCGCATCGTCACCGGCTGGACGCAGGAAGTCGGCCTGGCGCTGGCGCTGACCCCCGGCGCGCACAAGCTGAGCGTGAAGTTCCCCGGCCTGGCGATCCGCCCCGGCCAGACCTTCTTGGTGAACCTGCTGTTGAGTAACGAGTCGGCGACGGTGCTCGACGACGTGGAGTCGGCGATCGTCCTCGACGTGGTCGGCGACGAGCGCACCGCGCACCTCTCGACGAACACCGACCAAGGCCTGTGGGCCGTGCCCCAAGAGTGGACGCGGGGGTAATGCGCTTTTTGCGGGGTTCTAACGCGCCGACGCGGGTGATGTCGTAGGCTCCGCGACATGGGGCGCAGGCCGGGCACCCACAAGGGGATGCCCCTACAAGAAATCCGGCCTCGCCGACCCCGCTGCGGGCGAGGTACTGGACTTCGGCTCCGCCGCAGGCGAACTGTAGGGGCACCCCTCGTGGGTGCCCGGCCTACGCCCCCTCCCTGAAACTGAAGCGGCGACTGGAGGTCGAGACGCCTCCAGTCGCTGACGCTCTTGGCTCGCCTCGGACTCCCTCCGGCCGGCTCACCCGAACAGCAGCAGGATGTTCCACGGCGGGGTGCGCTCGAACTCGCAGCCGAGTTCGTAGTGCGGGCCGGCGTCGCGGCAGCTGCGCACCAGGATCGTCACCCACGGCACCGTGTCCGGGGCGTTGCCGGCCCGGACTTGCAGGACCGTCCCCGCGGGGATCGCGGCCGTCACCGCCACGCGCAGGCCGCCGGTCGAGCGGTCGAGGACGTAGCCGTCGCTCTGGCCGCTGCGCAGCGTCGGCGACGTGAGGACGATCTGCACCGGCACGCCGTCGCGGCGCACCGACGCCCGGCGGTTGGCGAACGACTCCTCGTGCTCCTCCCAGTCGCCCGCGGGCCGCGTGGCCGGGGCGGCGAGGGCGGTGGCTCGCGGCGCGCGCCGCCGCTTGACGAGCCACAGGGTGCCGAGGCTCACGGCGGAGCCGACGGCGATCGGGGCGAAGTACAAGACTAAGTGCTGGCTCATGGCGGCGCTCGGGCGACTCGGCGACACCCCCGGCGGCCGGGGCGGGACGTGTCGAACCATAGGACATATCTCGCACGCCGCTGGGTGACCTCGGCGGTTTCCACGGAAACGTCGCCGGGGGTCGCCTGCGAAGCGGCTCACAGGCCGACGATCGGCACCGGCAGTAGGAAGGCGTGCTGCTCGTAAAAGCTCGCCACGCCGTTCCAGCTCGTGAACGGCGTCAGCAGCAGTCCCAGCGCGTAAACGACCGCGACGGGCGGGAAGAGCAGGCGGGCGCTCCACCGCAAGACCCCGTGCCGCGGCCGCCCGGTGCGCTCGCGGCGTGACTTCGCGCGCCCCAGCGCGAAGCCGGCGAGCAGTCGCGCGGGGGCCAGGAAGCCGACGAACACTAGCCCCGGCAGCCAAGCCGCCTCGCGCGGCACCGCCTCGATCTTGAACAGGTAGAGCGGCAGGGCGAACGATAGCGTCGCCAGGAACGCGACGAAGAACGCCCACGGCGCGAACCGGAAGTCGTCGCGCACCGCGGCCAGGTCGAAGCCCGCGCGGAGCGTGCCCGTCAGGCCGACGCGGGCTTGCAGGAACGGCAAGTACATCACGACCAGCGACAGTTGCCCGACCCCGACGAACGCGAACAGCGGCGCGGCCCGGAACGGCTGCATCCCGACGGCCAGGAACGTCGCCGGCAGCGCCAGCCAGGCGAAGCCGACGGCGAAGCCCTTCAGGCCGAGTAGCCCCAGGTACGGCAGGCGCAGGCCGACGACGAAGTCGTAAGCCGCGTCGCGGGTGGTCGCGTAGAGGCGGCCGCGGGCGAGCCGCAGGGCCAGGGTCACGAAGTTGAGCGGCCAGGCGAAGCGCCACAGTTGCCCGCCGGCCAGCGTGGCGAGCGTGAGGTGCAGGCCGACCGCCAGGGCGAGCAGCGTCGTGCCGACGCGCCAGCCGGTCGCGGTCAGGCCGGCGTCGGCCGGGTCGAGCAGCGCGGCCGAGTCGGCGTAATCGACGGCGAACCGCGCCGGCCAGAACCACAGCCACCAGCCGAGCGCGACCCCGCCGACCCGCGCCGCCGGCCGCACGCCCAACGCCCCGTCACGCCACCGGCCACTGCGCGCGATCCGGCCGGAGGCTTCGAGCAGGTAGCCGAGGCTCAGGAACTGCAACACCGGCACCGCCGCGAGCATCGCCAGCCCCACGAAGAGCGACAGCACGCCGAACCCCCACTCGGCCGCACTCCACACCAGCAGCACGGCGCGGATCGGCCACGCGGTTCGCGCGGCTTCGGGGGCGTAGATCGGCTCGTACAGCGGCGTGGCCGTGGCGAGGTACGTCGGCTCGAGTTCGGTCGCGGTCGCCATGCCGGAGCTTACCCCACGCAACCGGCCGGGTTTCGCCGCGCGGCCGTTTTCGGAAACCCTCGGTCCGGCGGCGCGGTAGACTCGGTCAGCCCCGCCCGAGGACCCCGCCCGTGAGCCGCCGCGACCTCCTGTTCCTGACGCTCCTCGCCGGCGGGCTGGTCGTGCTGGGGGCGAACCTCCTGCCGCAACGTCGCAAGGTCGCCGCCGCGCTGCCGCCGCACAGCGTCTACGTCGATCCCGCCTTCCGCGCGACCCTGACGAAATTGAACGCCGCCGTCCACGCCGGCTGGGACGCGGAGCAACTCACGCCGGCCCCCGCCGCGCCGGACCTGCTCGTCGCCCGCCGGCTGTCGTTAGCACTGGTCGGGTCGGTGCCGTCGCTCGAAGAGGTGCGGCAGTTCGAGGCGCTGCCGCCGGGCGAGCAGTTGCCGTGGTGGCTCGACAAGCTGCTCGCCGACCGCCGCCACGCCGACTACTGGGCCGAGCGCCTCGCCCGCATGACGGTCGGCACCGAGGACGGCCCGTTCATCCTGTTCCGCCGCCGCCGCTACGTCGCCTGGCTCTCCGACGAGCTGCACAAGAACCGGCCTTACGACGCCCTGGTGCGCGACATCATCGCCACGAGTGGCCTGTGGACCGACCGGCCGGCGTCGAACTTCGTCAGCGTCACGGCGCGGCCGGCGCTGAAGAACCGGCCCGACCCGGTGCGGCTCGCCGGCCGGGTGACGCGGGCGTTCCTAGGCCTGCGTATCGACTGCGCGCAGTGCCACGACCACCCGTTCGCCGACTGGAAGCAGACCGAGTTCGAGGGCTTCGCCGCCTACTTCGGCCAGACGCACCTCGGCCTCGGCGGCGTCACCGATGGCCCGGCCGACGGCCCCGAGGAGTACCGCGTCGAGGACCCCGACACGCGCGAGATGGTCGCCGTCCCGCCGAGCGTGCCCTACGCCCCCGACGCCCTCCCCGCCCACGGCAGTCGCCGGCAGAAGCTCGCCGCCTGGGTGACGAGTCCGCGCAACGCCTACTTCTCGCGGGCGATCGTCAACCGCGTCTGGGCGCTCCTGACCGGCCGGCCGCTGGTCGCCCCGGTGGACAACCTCGAAACCGAAGGCCCGCCGCCGGCGATCCTGCAACTCCTCGCCGACGACTTCACGGCCCACGGCCACGACCTGCGCCGGCTGATCCGGCTCATCGCCGCGAGCGACGCCTTCGCGCGGGACAGCCGCGCGCCGCACGAGTTGACCGAGGCCCACGACCGCGCCCACGCCGCCTTCCCCGTGACCCGCCTGCGGCCGGAGCAAGTCTCCGGCAGCGTGTTGCAGTCGGCGGCGCTCACGACCAACGACGCGCAGGCGCACATCCTGTTGCGGCTGATGCGCTTCGGCCAGCAGAACGACTTCCTGGAGCGCTACTCCGGCCGCGTCGAGGACGAGTTCGACAACGCCGGCGGCACCATCCCGCAGCGCCTGCTGCTGATGAACGGCGACGTGGTCCGCGAGCGGATCAAGGCGACGCCGATCAACGCGAGCCTGCGCGTCGCGCAGCTCGCCCCGAGCGACGGCGCGGCCGTCGAGGCGGCCTTCCTGGTGACGCTGACGCGCCGGCCGACCCCGGCCGAGGCGGCGCACTTCGCCGGCCGCGTCGGCGAGCGAGAGTTGTCCCGGCCGCAGCGCTTCGAGGACCTGTGGTGGTCGCTGGTCAACGCGACGGAGTTCTCGTGGAACCATTAGCGCGGGCGAGCCGAAAGCGTTAGCGCCCGGAGTTCTCGAACCGCAAGAACTCCGGGCGCTGACGCTTCCGGCTCGCCAATACGAAAGGCCCCCCAATGCCCACCGCCCACGACCGGCAGCACCGCCGAGACTTCCTCCGCCTCGCCGGGGCCGGCGGACTCGCGTACCTCACGCCGCTGGGCACTTTGCTCGCGCGGCAGGCCGAGAAGATCCGCGGCGTGCCGACTTCGGTCATCGTGCTGTGGATGAACGGCGGCCCCAGCCAACTCGAGACGTGGGACCCCAAGCCGGGTACGCGCATCGCCGCCGGCACCGGGGCCATCGCAACCGCGGTGAAGGGCGTGCAGCTCGCGCCGGGGCTGGAGCGCGTCGCCGAGGAGATGGGGTCGGTCGCGCTCATCCGCTCGATGACGAGCAAGGAGGGCGACCACGAGCGCGGCACCTACACCCTCAAGACCGGCTTCCGGCCCGACCCGACGGTGGTCCACCCGTCGATCGGCGCGGTGCTGTGCCACCAACTGCCGGCGGACGGGGTCGAGATCCCGCGGCACGTCAGTATTTTGCCGGGCCAGTGGCCGACGCGCGGCGGCTACCTCGGCGACGAGTTCAATGCCTTCCGCACCGGCGACCCGGCCGGCCCCGTCCCCGACACTCGCTCGTTCCTACCGCCCGGCCGCGACGCCGCCCGGCTACGCGACCTCGACGTACTCGAAGGCGGCTTCCGCGCCGGCCGCGAGCGCCAGGCGGCTGCGACCCGGCACGCCGAGACGGTGCGCGGGGCGCGGGCGATGATGTCGTCGGAGCAACTCGCCGCGTTCGACGTGTCGCGCGAGCCGCTGAGCCTGCGCCGCGAGTACGGCGACACGGCGTTCGGCCGCGGCTGCCTGGCGGCGCGGCGGCTCACCGAGGTCGGCGTCCGCTGCGTCGAGGTCACGCTGTCCGGCTGGGACACCCACGCCGACAACCACGCCGGGGTGGCGTCGCAGTTGAAGATCCTCGACCCGGCGCTGAGCGCGCTGTTGAGGGACTTGCGGCAGCGCGGCCGGCTCGACAAGACGCTCGTCGTCTGCGCCGGCGAGTTCGGCCGGACGCCGCAGGTCAACGCCGCGTTCGGCCGCGACCACTGGCCGCACAGCTTCACGGTGGCGTTGGCCGGCGGCCCGGTCGTCGGCGGCACCGTGATTGGCGAGAGCGACCCGGCGGGCGGCGAGAAGGCGAAGTCGCCGGTGACCGTCGGCGACCTGCACGCGACGATCCTGCACGCCTGCGGGGTCGAGTTCGCCAAGGTCCAGCAGACCGCGACCGGCCGCACGCTGCCGCTGGCCGAGGGCAAGGTCGTCCCCGGCCTGCTGGGGTAGCCGTCCGCGGCGCGGGCCGTAAGGCAAGTGTTCGACGCGGATCGCAGGAAGGCGTCGCGGCCGCCGGCCGAAGCGAGTCGCAAGTCACACCATCGAGCCTGGGGAATTCGTGAGTCCTGTGAACCCGTTCGCCCTAGTGGCGGAGGCCGCCTCCTTCGCCGCCCGCGCCCACCGCCACCAGTTCCGCAAGGACGGCCAGACGCCGTACGCGGCCCACCCGTTCCGCGCCTGCCTCGTCGTCCGGCACGTCTTCGGCATCGACGACCCCGTCGCCCTCGCGGCGGCGCTGCTGCACGACACGATCGAGGACACCACGACCGACTACGACGACCTCGTCGGCCGGTTCGGGGCCGAGGTCGCCGACTGCGTGGCGGCGCTCTCGAAGGACACGCGAATGCCCGAGGCCGAGCGCGAGGCGGCCTACCTCCGCCGGGTGCTCGCGGGCGGTTGGCGGGTCGCGGTCTGCAAGCTGGCCGACGGCTACGACAACCTGAGCGACTTCGCGGTCCTCAGTCCCGCCGGGCAGGCCAAGCAAGTCGGCAAAGTATCCGAGTACCTCGACGCCCTACGCCCGAACGTCCCACTCGAGGCCCAGGGCGCGTTCGCAATCGTCGAGGCGGCGGTGTCGTCGCTCCGTGCGGCACGCGGCATGTGACCGATCACAACGCCCCGGCCGCCCGACCCAACCCCCTGTGACGGGAGTCGAGCCGGCCGGCCGGGAGTTGACGGGTCCGAGGTGCGGACCCGACTAGCCGACGAACACCCCACCAGAGAAGCCGGTGAAGGTCGGGTCGATCGACTCCAGCTCCGTCGGCTGGGCATTGGGCAGCAACGCCCGGCCGGAGTAGACCGTCACGCGGGAGCCGTTGCCGGCACCCGACCCGGCGATCAGATCCGCCGTCTGGTCGCCGGCGAACTTCTTGACCGCCACCCGGACCCCGCCGCGGTTGCTCGTGTTGCCGCCGACGAAGAAGTCGGCGAGCTGGGCCGGCTGGGCGTTGCGGTCGTCCAGTGACGAGAAGCCGCCGCCGACGAGCAGTTGCTTGGTGTCGAAGGCCCTCACCCGCGGGCCGCCGCCGGGGCCGGCCCCGAAGACGAGGTCGGCCGAACCGTCGCCGTTCAGGTCCCCCGCGGCCACGAAGGCCCCGTTGGTCAGCGTCGGCTCGAAGGCGAAGAAGTCCGCGATGAGCCGCGTCGGGTTGCCGGCCGCGACCGACTTGGCGTCGAAGACCGCGATCCGGGGGCCGCCGCCGAAGCCGGCCGACACGGCAAGGAACCCGAAGCCGTTGGCGTTGTCCTGGCCGATAGCTGCCCGCGCCCCGCCGCGGAAGTTGGGGTCGGCGATGCCGAAGAAGTCGGCGACCTTGACGAACGCCTTGCCGTCGTACACCTGGACCCGCGGGCCGCCGCCCTGGTCCGGGGTGATGACGAGGTCGGCGGTGCCGTCGCCGTTCAGGTCCCCCGCCGCGACGAACACCCCGCCGGTGAAGCTCGACTCGAACGGTTGGACCGAGAACAGTTCGGCCCCCGTCACGCCGTCGAGGACGCGGACCCGGCCGACGACCCCCGGTCCGGTGCCGACGACGAGGTCCGGCACGCCGTCGCCGTTGAAGTCCGCCGTGGCGACCCTGACCCCGCCGGTCACGTCCGACCCGAACGCCGCGACGGTCGCCCGCTTGGTGCCGTCCGGGTTGATGGTCTGGACCGACTGGCCGCCGCCGGCGTCCGGCCCGGCCGCGAAGAACAGTTGCGCCCGGCTCAGGCTCGACTCCGCCCCGACGGTCAGGGTCGCCGTGGCGTCCTGGCTGGGGGCGAAGTTGACCCCGCCGCTGTAGACGGCTCGGACGGTGTCGGTCCCGGACGCGGTGCCGGCGGGCAGCATGAAGTTCGCCGAGGCGACGCCTCCGGAGACCGCGACCGTCACCGGGGTGCCGACCGTCACGCCCGACGCCGTCGTGACGGTGAAGGTGACCGTCCCCTCGTTGACCGCCGCGCCGGTCACACTCGTGACCGTCGCCGAGAGGGTAACGACCCGTGCGTTGGCGTTGAACGGGACGGTTTGACTCGCGGCCTTGGTCGCCGTGGCGGCCTGGACCGGGGCCGGGGCGGTCGCGATGGTCAGGTTCGCCGAGCCGTTACTCGGCGAGAAGGCCCCGGCCGGCGTACTGGCGTAGCTCGCCTGAATCGTAGCACTGCCGGCGGGCTGTCCGGCCGGCAGGGTCAGCGTCGCGCTCGCCACGCCGTTCGTAACTGCCCCGGTCGCGGTGGCAACCGTCGCCCCGGTGGCGTCCGTGATCGTAAAGGTGACTGTGCCCTCGTTGACTGGGCCGGTCGCGGCGGTCACGTTCGCGGTGAGCGTGATCGGCTGCGCCGCGGTGCTGAACGTCGCGGTCCGGTTGGGGGTCGTGGTCGTCGTCGCGGCCTGGGCCGGCGCGGGGGCCGCCGTGACGGTCAGAGTCCCGGTGC
>JAYTUC010000057.1:0-2656 GCA_043744775.1 Fimbriiglobus sp.
GGGCACTCTCGACCTCCATCGTGCTGAGGCGGTGCCCCGAGACGTTGAGCACGTCATCGACGCGGCCCATGATCCAGATGTCGCCGTCGGCGTCCTTGCGCGAGCCGTCGGCCGTGAAGTAGCAGCCGGGAATGTGGCTCCAGTACGCCTCCTGGAAGCGGGCGTCGTCGCCGTAAATCGTGCGCATCATGCTCGGCCACGGCCGCTTGATGACGAGGAAGCCGCCCTCGCCCGCCGGCACCGGGTTACCGTGCTTGTCCACCACATCGACGATGACCCCCGGCAGCGGCTTCGTCGCACTCCCCGGCTTGGTGACCGTCGCCCCCGGCAGCGGCGCGATCATGATGGCACCCGTCTCGGTCTGCCACCAGGTATCCACGATGGGGCAGCGGCCGCCGCCGATGACCTCGTGATACCACATCCACGCCTCGGGGTTGATCGGCTCGCCGACGCTGCCCAAGAGCTTCAGCGACGACAGGTCGCACCCCTTCGGCCATTGGTCGCCCCACTTCATGAACGCCCGAATGGCCGTCGGGGCGGTGTAGAACTTTGTGACCTTGTACTTCTCGATGACTTTCCAGAAGCGGTCTTCCTGCGGCTGATTCGGTGCCCCTTCGTACATGACCACCGTGCAGCCGTTGGCCAGCGGGCCGTACACACAATAGCTGTGGCCCGTGATCCAGCCGACATCGGCGGTACACCAATACACGTCGTCGTCCTTGATGTCGAAGACGAGCTTGTGCGTCAACGACGCCCCCAACAAGTAGCCGCCGCTGGTGTGCAGGACGCCCTTCGGCTTGCCGGTGCTGCCGGAGGTGTACAGCACGAACAGCGGGGTTTCGCTGTCGAACGGCTCCGCGGGACAGTCGTCACTCGCGGCCGCCATCAACTCGTGCCACCACACGTCGCGGCCCGGCGTCATCGTGACCGGCGAGTCGCAGCGGTTGAAGACGATGCACGTCTGGACGCTCGGCGACTTCAACAGTGCCTCATCGACGTTGGCCTTGAGCGGCACGACCTTGCCGCGCCGCCAGCCCCCGTCGGCCGTGACGATCACCTTCGACTTGGCGTCGTTGTTGCGGTCGGCGACCGCCTCGGCGCTGAAGCCGCCGAAGATCACGGAGTGGACCGCGCCGATCCGCGCGCACGCCAGCATCGCGACGGCCGCTTCCGGCGTCATCGGCAGGTAGATCGTGACGCGGTCGCCGGAGACAACACCCAGCGACTTCAGGACGTTGGCGAACTTGCAGACCTCGACATGCAGTTGCGAATACGTGATCGCCCGCGCGTCGCCCGGCTCGCCCTCGAAGTGGATCGCGACCTTGTCGCCGTTGCCGGCCTCGACGTGCCGATCGACGCAGTTGGCACTCACGTTGAGTCGGCCGCCGACGAACCACTTGGCGTGCGGGGCACCGGTCCAGTCGCAGACGACATCCCAGCGCTTCGACCATTGCAGGCTCTCGGCTTGCACACTCCAGTAGCCGTCGGGGTCGCGCTCGGCCCAGTCGCGCAGGCGTTGGGCTTCGTCCTCGCCGCGGACGTGGGCGTCCGCGGCGAACTCCGCCGGGGGGGCGAAGGTGCGGGTTTCCTTGAGCGAACTCGAAATGTTGGGACCGGGGGAGGCCATCAGTTGCACCTGCGCGGCGGGGGAAGCGGTTGCCGGCATCGTAGATAAGATGCACACCAACCGCAACTTCGGAGTTTGAATCATGGCCGACACGTTCACCGTCGCGCTGGTGCAAATGAGATGTCACCCCGACCCCGAGCCGAACCTCGTTAAGGCCGAGGACGCCATCCGCGAGGCGGCCAAGCGGGGGGCGCAGGTCGTCTGCCTGCCGGAGCTGTTCACGGGGCCGTACTTCTGCCAGAAGGAGGACGCCGCGACCTTCGACCTCGCCGAGCCGATCCCCGGCCCGTCGTCGGAGCGCCTGGGCCGCGCCGCCAAGGCCAACAACGTCGTCGTGGTGGGGTCGCTGTTCGAGCGGCGCATGGCGGGGGTGTACCACAACACCGCGACCGTCCACGACGCCGACGGCAGCTTCCTGGGCATGTACCGCAAGATGCACATCCCCGACGACCCGCTCTACTACGAGAAGTACTACTTCACGCCGGGCGACTTGGGCTTCAAGGTCTTCGCCACGAAGTACGCCAAGGTGGGGACGCTAATTTGCTGGGACCAGTGGTACCCGGAGGCGGCCCGGCTGACGGCGTTGCAGGGGGCCGAGGTGCTGTTCTACCCGACGGCGATCGGCTGGCACCCGCGCGAGAAGGCCGAGTACGGCGAGGCCCAGCACAGCGCCTGGGAGACAAGCATGAGGGCGCACGCCATCGCCAACGGCATCTACGTCGGCGGCGTCAACCGCACCGGGCACGAGAATTTGCCGGGGGCCAACGCGGACGCCGGCATCGAGTTCTGGGGCGGTTCGTTCGTCGCCGACCCGTTCGGCCGGCTGCTGCAAAAGGCGGCGACGGCGACCGACGAGATTGTGGTGCAGACGTGTGACCGGAAATTGATGGAGGACGTGCGCCGCAACTGGCCGTTCTTCCGCGACCGCCGCATCGACCACTACGCGGGGTTGACGCAGCGCGTGAATGACTAAAGGCGAGCCGGAAGCGTGAGCGACCGGAGTTCTTAAGTCAAGAACTCCGGTCGCTC
>JAYTUC010000058.1:0-82675 GCA_043744775.1 Fimbriiglobus sp.
CAGAGGCGCGGAGAAAACCAAATTCAAGTTTTGGATTTCTCCGCGCCTCTGCGTCTCCGCGGCCAAATTCTGATCTGTTTGTTGGCCCGTAACTCATCGCCGAGAGATGACGTGCCGCTCGCCGGTCAGGAACGCGGTCGCCGTCAGGCCCGTCGGGCCGCTCGTCACAGTAATCGCCCCGAAGCCGTCGGTGTCCCAGACGACTTGCCCCGGCAGGTCGGCGGGCGTCAGCGAGTTGCCCAGCGGCGGCCCCCGGCTCACGGCGACGAACTTCGGCCTGGCCCACGCCGCCAGCGCCGCCGGCGCGGCACCCCGGCTGCCGTGGTGCGGGGCCATCAGCACGTCGATCGGCTCGATCGGGTTGGCCAGGACCAGAGCCGTGCCGCTCTTTTCGAGGTCGCCCGTGAGCAGGATGCGGTGCCGGCCGTGCGTCACGAGCAGCACCAAGCTCCGCTCGTTCTCGATCCCCGGCGGTCCATCGGGAGGCGGGTGCAGCACGCGCAGACTCACGTCGCCGGCGTTGAAGCGCATGCCGGTGTGCGCCAGCCGCGACGGCACGCCCCACGCCCGAATGGCCGCCAGCGCCGCCTCGACTTCGCGCGTCGGCTTCTCGGCGAACGACGGCGTCAGAGTCACCTGGCCGACGGGGAAACGTGCCAGCAGCTCGGCGACGCCGTTGAAGTGGTCGGCGTCGGCGTGCGACAGGTAAAGTTCGTCGATGCGGTCGATGCCGCGCGACCACAAGAACGGCGCGACGACCCGCCGGATCATGCGCGGCCCGGCCGTCGTCCCGGCGTCGTAGACCAGGCAGCGGCCGTCGGGCGTCTCGATCACGACGCAGCCGCCCTTGCCGACCGCCAGGAAGGTGACGTGCAACTCGCCGCGCAAGCTCTGGCCACCCGGCAACAGCAGCGCGAGCGTCACCCAGGCCATCAGGGCCAGCCCCGTGACGCGGCGGTGACGCGCTTCGCCGAGGACCAGCGCACCGACGCCGGCGTAGAAGCCGACGAGCCACCACGTCGGCAGCCCCGGCCGGTAGACGACACCTCCCGGCACGCGGTCGGCGAGCTTGACGAGCCACTCGCAACCGTGGAGCGCGACGCCGACGGGCCACCCGGCGAGGTCGGCGACGAAGGCGACCGGCGACGTGATGAGCATGACGAGGCCGAAGAGCAGGCCGACCGACGTGAGCGCGACCACCGGCGGCCCGATCAGCAGGCCGACGGGCGAGAGGGTGTTTTGCTCCGCGAGCAGCAGCGGCCCGGTCACCGCGAGGATGCCGAGCGTCACGGCGTAGGCGTCGCGCAGCAGCCGTAGGCCGCGGCGGGCGTGGCGCACGGCGGCCGGGCGGGACTCGTCGATGAGCTGTTCGAGCGGCGTCAACGGGCGCGGCGTCAGGAGCGGGCCGAGGCCCCAGACCAGCACGAACACGGCCAGGAACGACAGCTTGCAGCCGAGCGTGAACGGGTCGGTCGGGTTGAGCGCGACGACGGCGAGCCAGCCGAGCAGCAGCGAGTTCGCGGCGTCGGTCGGCCGGCGGGCGACGAAGCCGCCGCAGGCCGCGGCGACCATCACGCAGGCCCGCACGCCGGACGGCCGCAGCCCCGTCAGCAGCGTGTAGCCGACGACGACGGCGAGGACGACCCAGGCGCTGTTGGCCCGCCGCACGCCGAGGAGACGCAGGCCGAACCAGAGGAAGCCGGCGAGGACGGCGAGGTGCTGGCCCGAAATCGCTAGGGCGTGGACGACGCCGGTGCGGACGTAGATGTCCCAGTCGGCGCGGTCGAGCGCGGAGCCGTCGCCCAGCAGCAACGCAGCAGCCGTGCCGGACTGCCGCGCGGGGACGTGGGCGCGGATCGCCGCCAGCGCGGTGCGGCGCACGGTGTTGAGCCACCCCGCCGGGCCACTCGGGCCGTCGCCGAGTTTCGTCACGCCGTGCGACTCGCGCAGGTGCATCTCGCCGCGGATACGCTGGTCGAGCAGGTAATCGCGGTAGTCGCCTTCGCCGGGGTTGCGCGGCGGCCCCGGCGCGTGAACGAGGCCGAGCGCCTCGACCTCGTCGCCGAGTTGCAGGCCGTGCAGCGGCGGGGCGTTCGCCGGCTCGTCGCGCGAGACCGTCAGTCGCAACCGGCCCGACGCCGGCCGCCAGCCGTCGGGGGTTTGCAGCGCCGTCACGTCGAGCGGCACCGTGTCGCTGTCGGTGTGCGTGGCGTGGGCGAGCGGGTCGGCCGCCGGTCGGAAGCGGCTCACCGGGTCGTCCGCGAGCGTGCCGCGCACGCGCAGCAACTGCGCGGCCGGCGTCAGGCTCGCGCCGAGGTCGTCGGCCGGGAACTCGTGGCGATGCTGGTGGTGGTACGCCGCCGCGAGGCCGCCGAAGAGCAGCGCCATCGTGACCGCCACGGCCGGCGGCTTGACGGCGAACGCCCGCGCGACCATCGCGAGCGCCGCGACGGCGAGGGCGGCGTTGACGCTGACGCCCAGGTAGCGGTCGGTGGCTAGCCCGGCGGTCGCGGCGGCGGCGGGCAGCGTTAGCGGCGCGGCGGCGAACTCGCGCCAGCCGGCGGCGCGCGGGCGGCGGGCCGAGGTGTCGTCGTCGGGGTCGTGCGGCGGGGGCGTCATGCGGCCGGCAGTGTAATCGACGATTGGCCCTGGGCGAAGCGTTACCCGGCCCGTCCAATGGCGACATGCAACGTGTGCGCGTCAACCTCGGACCCCGCAGCTACGACATCGCCGTCGGCGACCGCGCCGGCCTCCCCGCATTCGTGCGCGCAGTCTGCCCCCGCGCGAAGCAACTGTTCGTCGCCCACGACGCCGCCGTGACGCCGCAGGCCACCGCCATCGTCGCGGCACTCGAAGCGGCCGGCTGGCGTGTCGGCGCGTTCGCCATCCCCAGCGGCGAAGCCTCGAAGTCGCTGGCACTGACGGCGAAACTCTACGACGCCCTCGCGGCCCTCCCCGCCGACCGCGCGACGCCGGTCGTCGCCGTCGGCGGCGGCGTCACGGGCGACCTGTCCGGCTTCGCGGCGGCGACTTACAACCGCGGACTGCCGTTGGTCATGGTGCCGACGACGCTGCTGGCGATGGTCGATTCGAGCGTCGGCGGCAAGGTCGGCGTCAACCACCCGGCCGGCAAGAACCTGATCGGCGCGTTCCACCAACCCGCCGGCGTCTGGATCGACCCGACGTTCCTCGACACCCTACCAACGCGCGAGTACGCCAGCGGCCTGGCGGAAGTCGTCAAGTACGGCGTCATCCTCGACCCCGAGTTCTTCGCCTACCTCGAAGCCCACGCCGACGCGATCCTGGCCCGCGACCCGGCCGCGGTCGCGCACGTCGTCACGCGCTGTTGCCGGCTCAAAGCCGATGTCGTCGAACACGACGAGCGCGAAGCAACCGGCCTGCGGGCGAAGTTGAACTACGGCCACACCTTCGCGCACGCCTACGAGACCGTCGCCGGCTACGGCACCTGGCTGCACGGCGAGGCGGTCAGCGCCGGCATGGTGGCCGCCAGCCGGCTGGCCGAACGCCTGGGGCGAATCCCCGCCGAGGTCGCCGCCCGGCAGGTGGCGTTACTCGCGGCCTTAGGGTTGCCGACGCAGCCGCTGCCGGCGTGGGGGATCGAGGCGCAGCTCGACGTGATGCGGCGCGACAAGAAGTCCGTCGGCGGCGAGTTGCGCTTCGTGCTGCCGACGCGGCTCGGCGAAGTCGAGGTCGTCGAGGGCGTGCCGGAGGCGACCGTGCGCGAGATTCTCGGCGGGCGATGACTCCCGGCGGCCGGCGGATAAGATGCGCAGTCCTGCCCGAGACCACTTGACCGAGCGTGGGCACCATGAGCGAGCGACGGGTCGGCATCTGGATGGTCGGTGCGTTCGGCGGCGTCGGCAGCACGACCGCCCTCGGCCTCGCCGCCTTGGCCCGCGGCCTGACCCCGCCGACCGGGCTGGCGACCGCCCTGCCCGAGTTCGCCGCCCTACCCTTCGACGCCGCCGCACACTTCGTCGTCGGCGGCCACGACATCCGCCAGACCTCGTTCGGCCGCACCGTCGGCGAACTCCACTCGCGCTCCAGCGTGTTCGCCGACCCGCTGCTGACCGCGTGCCTGCCGCAACTCGACGAGTGGTCGCACAACGTCCGGCCGGGCGTGCTGTACCGGCCCAACGCGATCCTCAACACCCTCGCCGACCGGCCGGGCCTGCTGCTCGCCGCCACGCCGCGGGAGGCGGTCCGCCAGATCCAGGGCGACCTGCGGGCCTTCGCGGCGCGGCACGAGTTGTCGCAAGTCGTCGTCGTCAACGTCGCCTCGACGGAGCCGATCTTTGTCGCCGGCCCCGAGGTCCAACGGCTCGCCACGCTCGACGCCGCGCTCGACACGCCGGACGCGGTGTCGTTGCCGATGAGTAGCCTGTACGCCTACGCCGCGATCGATGCCGGCTACCCGTACCTGAACGGGACGCCGTCACTCGGGGCGAGTGTACCGGGGATCGAGGAGCTGGCGTGGCTCCGCAACGCACCGCTCGCCGGGCAGGACTTCAAGACCGGCGAGACGCTCATGAAGGCGGTCCTCGCCCCGATGTTCCGCAAGCGCAACTTGAAGGTCTTGAGTTGGGTCGGCCACAACATTCTCGGCAACCGCGACGGCCAGATTTTGAGCGACCCCGCCCACAAGGCGACCAAGGTCAAGAGCAAGGACGCGCTGCTGGGCGACATCCTCGGCTACAAGCCGCAGTCGCACGTCAGCATCGAATACATCGAGAGCCTCGACGACTGGAAGACCGCCTGGGACCACATCCACTATGAGGGCTTCTTGGGCGTCAAGATGACGCTCCAGTTCACCTGGCAGGGCTGCGACTCGATGCTCGCCGCGCCGCTGCTGCTCGACGTGGCCCGCATCCTGCTCCTCGCCCAACGCCGCGGCGAGTCGGGCAGCCTGGCGGCGTGCGCCGCGTTCTTCAAGTCGCCGATGGGCGGCGTCACCGAGCAGGACTTCGGCACGCAGTTCGACACGCTTTCGCACTACCTCTCCCGCTGACCCTTTGAACCCCAGCCCATGAAACTCGCCTTCTCGACGAACGCCTACCTGAATTACTCCTTCGCGGAGACGTGCGAGCGCCTCGCCGCCATCGGCTACGCCGGCGTGGAGATCATGGCCGACGTGCCGCACGCCTGGCCCGCCTACCTGCTGCCGTCGCACAAGGCCGCCATCCGCGAATCCCTGGCCACGAACAAGCTGGCCATCTCGAATATTAACGCCTTCATGATGCACGCGGTCAACGACCGCCGGCAGAAGTACTGGCACCCCTCGTGGATCGAGCCGGACGCCAACTACCGCCAGGTCCGCATCGACCACACGACACGCGCCTTGAGCCTCGCCGCCGAGTTGGGCGCGCCGTGCATCACGACCGAACCCGGCGGCCCGACCGAAGGCCGGCCGTGGGGCGAGTGCCTGAAACTCTTCGTCGAGATGTTGAAGCCGGTCGTCGTCCATGCCGAGAAAGTCGGCGTGCCGCTGCTGATCGAACCCGAACCCGACCTGCTGATCGAGACGGCCGACCAGTACCTCGAATTCGCCCGGCACTTCGACTCGCCGTACCTGGGGCTGAACTTCGACATCGGCCACTTCTACTGCGTGAAGGACGACCCCGCGGCGACGGTCCGCAAACTCGCGCCGCTGATCCGGCACGTCCACCTCGAGGACATCGCCGCGACGCGGGTCCACCACCACCTGATCCCCGGCGAGGGGGTCATCGACTTCCACAGCACGCTGACCGCGCTCCAGGAGGTCGGCTACGCCGGCTGGGTGACGGTCGAGCTGTACACCTGCCACGAGGACCCCGACCGCGCCGCCACGCTGGCCCGCGAGCGGGTCGTCAAAATCGCCCAGGCCGTCGGCATCGACTGGTGACTCGCCCCGCGGCGCGGCCGTCGCTACCATTCCCGTAACCCGCGAAGCCCCCACCCGAGACGCCGCACCATGCCCGCCGACCCCGCGACGGCGTTCCTCGCCCTGGCCCGCGCCCAGCGCCTCCTCCCCGCGGACGAGTTGCAGGCCCTCGCGCGGCCCGGCGAACTGACCGCGGAGCGGTTGAGCGAACTCACCGACCGGCTCCTCGCGGCGGGCGACTTGACGCCGTACCAGGCGCACGAGTTGGCGGCCGGGCGTGGCGACGACTTGGTCGTCGCCGGCTTCCCGGTGACCGGCCGACGCGGGGACGACTACGAGGCCCGGCACCCGTCGCTCGGCTCGCCGGTCGTGCTGCGCCGCCTGCCGGCCAGTCACTTCGCCAGTGAATCAGTGCGCAACGACTACGTGCGACGAGCCCAGGACGCCAGCGTCGTTCGCCACCGGCACCTGACGACCCTCCTCGACGCGGGCGTCGCGGCGGACGGCGGGGTGTTCGTCGCGTCCGAGCCGTTCGACGGTGGCGACCTGCTTACGCTCGTCGGTGACATTGGCCCGATGCCGGCGAACCTGGCGTGCGACTACCTGCGCGGCGTCGCGGCGGCGCTGCAAGTCGCGGCGGGGCGCGGCCTCGTTCACGGAGACGTGCAGCCGGGGACGCTCTTCGTCGGCCCGCTGACGCCGATGCCGACGCCCCGCGCCGACGGCACCCCGCGGCTTCGGCCGACCGCCGACGCCACCGTCAAGCTCGCCGGCCTCGGCCTGCGGCTCGACCCGGCCCCCGAGTCAGCCTTCGCCGCGCCCGAGCGCGCCGCCGGCGGCACCCTCACGAGTGCGGCCGACGTTTACGGCCTCGGCGCGACGCTCTACTACCTGCTCAGTGGCCGCACGCCGGTCGCCGACGCGGGTGGAAGCGTCCGGCCGATCGCCGGCTTGCGGCCCGACGTGCCGCCGCCGCTCGCGGAGGCGACGCACGCGTTGCTCGACGCCGACCCGTTGCGCCGGCCGTCGCTGCCGGGTGTCGTCGCCAGCCTGGGCGGCGAGCCGGTGCCGGTCGCCGTACCGCTCGACAAGCCGGCCGCGAACGCGCTGGCCGACCTGATCGACGACGCCCTCGCCAGTAACGTCACCTTGCACACGCCCGTCGATCCCCTGCCCGCCGTGACGCTCACCGAAGCCCCCGCCGTCGAGCACCCGTTGGGCCGCGTCGAGGCGCTGGAGGTACTCGAAGGCGACCCGCCGGTGACCCCCGAGGAAGGCTTCGTGCCGCGCGAGTACGCCCCCGGCGAGAGCGCGGAGGGCGTCTACGCGGCCCCTGCTTACGTCCGCCCGCCCGAGGAGAACCCCGAGGCGTTGGTCGCCGACGAGCCGCTGAAGCCCCGCCCCGAGGTGCAGCACAGCCAAATCTGGCTCTGGATCGGCATGGGCGTGGGCTTGCAGTTGCTCGCGGTCCTACTCTGGGTGATCTACCTGTTCAACCCGTTCGCCGACGCCAAGCCCCCGGCCCCGACGCCGCCCACGACGCCGGCCCCGGTCAAGACGCAGGCCAAGAAGGCCGCGAAGTAGGACGCCCATGACGCCGTGCCTCAGCCAGGCGGTGACCCTCTCGACGCCATTCGCCGACGACATCGCCGCCGCGGCCGACGGCGGCTGCGCGGCGGCCGAGGTCTGGCTCACCAAGCTCGAAAAGCACCTCGAAACGCACACGCCCGAGGAGACGAACCGGCTCGTCCAGAACCGCGGGGTCGCCCTCGTCGCCGCGGCATTTCAGGGCGGCTTACTGCTGTCCCAAGGCGACGCCCGCGCGGCCCACTTCGCCCACTACAAGAAGCGGTTGGCCCTGTGCGAGTCCTTCGGCGTCCCGACGCTCGTCGTCGTCGCCGACTTCCACCAGCGGCTCGACGAGACCTCGCTGCAACGCTCCGTCGTGTCGCTCGCCCAGGCGGCGCAGTGGGCGGCCGGCTACGGCGTCACGCTGGCGCTCGAGTTCCAGGGCGGCAACACCTTCTGCGCCTGCCTCGACACGGCGGTGACTCTGGTCGAGCAGTGCGGCGAGCCGAACGTGGGGGTGTGCCTCGACGCCTTCCACTACTACAAGGGGCCGAGCAAACCCGAGGACTTGAAGCGGCTCACGGCCCGGAACCTCGCCCACGTCCAACTGTGCGACGTGCCCGGCGTGCCGCGCGAGTTGATGTCCGACGCCGACCGCGTTTTTCCCGGCGAGGGCGACTTCGACTTGACGCCGATCGTTGAGCGACTGCACGCGATCGGCTACGCCAAGGCAGTGTCGCTGGAGTTGATGAACCCGACGCTGTGGGACATGAAGCCGACGCAAGTCGTCGAGCTAGGGATGACCGCCTTGAAGCGGGTGTTGGGTGTCGGGTGACTCCGAATCGACCGGAACGCCTACCATCTCGGCATTTCGCGTAGCATTTTCACGCACCGCGCCCTAAATTACCCTGAGTCCGGCGTGTCCCGATGGTCTTCTCTTCTCAGGGTCGCGGCGCAATGCCCAAAGTCGAGCATTACGAGCCGCCACTGCCCGAAATCATCGGCTCCGCCCCGAGCATGCAGTCCGTCTACCGCATGGTCTACCTCGCCTCCCCGCGCACCGCCAACGTGTTGCTGATCGGCGAGACCGGCACCGGCAAGGAAGTCATCGCCAAGGCGATCCACAAGCGCAGCCGACGCTCCGACGGGCCGTACATCCGCGTCAACTGCGGCGCGCTGCACGAGAACTTGCTCGAAAGTGAACTGTTCGGGCACGTCAAGGGGGCGTTCACGGGGGCCATCGACAACAAGCCCGGCCGCTTCGAGGCGGCCCACGGCGGCACGATCTTCCTCGACGAAATCAACTCGATGTCGCCCAAGTTGCAGGTCAAGTTACTGCGGGTGCTCCAAGAGCGTGAGTTCGAGCGCGTCGGCGAGAGCACCACCAAGCGCGTCGATGTTCGGGTCATCGCGGCGACGAACGCCTCCCTCGAAGACCTCGTGGACGCCGGGGAGTTCCGCGAAGACCTCTACTACCGGCTTAACGTCGTGCCGATCACGCTGCCGCCGCTGCGGGAGCGTCGCGAGGACATCCCGGCGCTGGCGCGGTTCTTCCTCAAGAAGTACGCCGACGCCAACAAGCTGCACCCGGTCCCCGAACTCAACGGCGAGGTGATGAACGCGCTCACCGCCCACGACTGGCCGGGCAACGTCCGCGAGTTGGAGAACTCCATCGAGCGGCTCGTGGTGCTGTCCGACGGCGACAAACTGTCCGCCGACGTTCTCAGACTGGACCGGACGCGGGCGACGGGCCGCAACGTCCGCGGCAGTACGCCGGCCGCACCGCTCGACCTGCCGGCGCTGATGCGATTGCTCGTCCGCACCGGCGTGAGCGCGGCGCTGCCGGGGGACCACAAGCTGTACGACTCGATTGTCGGCGGCGTCGAGCGCGAACTGATCGAGCAGGTGTTGAAGCAGTGCGAGGGGGTGCAAGTGAAAGCAGCGCTGCGGCTGGGCATCAACCGCAACACCCTGCACAAGAAGTACGAGGAGTTCCGCGTACGCGACGCCGGGGGGGCGCAGCCGGCGGCCGCCGAGCCGATCGAACCCGAACCGGCCTGACCGCGGCGGGGTCCCTTCGCATAATGACCCCGCCGGACGCCGACTCGCCGCGTGAAGGACTCTCCCCGATGACCGTTCGCACCCGCTTCGCCCCCAGCCCGACTGGCTACCTGCACATCGGCGGCGTCCGCACGGCGCTGTTCAACTGGCTGCACGCCCGGCGGCACGGCGGCCAGTTCGTCTTGCGCATCGACGACACTGACCTGGGCCGCAACCGCCCCGAGGCCGTGGTGCCGATCCTCGAGGGCTTCCGCTGGCTCGGCCTCGACTGGGACGAAGGCCCGACCGACGACGGCGCGGGGAGCTTCGGCCCCCACGCCCCGTACTTCCAGAGCCGCCGCAACGACACCTACGTCGCCGCGGCCGTCAAGCTGATCGAGTCGGGCCACGCCTACCCGGACTACCTCACCAAAGAGGAGCAGACGCAGGACCGCATCGACAAGCACATCGTCGCGTTCACCAACGCCAACCGCGGCGCGTCGGCCGGGCAACTCGAGAAGGAGATGGAGGCGGCGGCCAAGGGCCAGCGGCCGTACCAGTTCCGCGGGCTGCTGCGCAACAGCGACCCCGCCGACAACCTGCGCATTTACCGCGAAAGCCCTGGCCCTGTGCGCTTCAAGGTGCCGACCGGCCGCAAGGTGACGGTCACCGACCTGATCCGCTCACGGGGCAAGGACAACGCCCCCGGCGTGGTCGAGTTCGACACCGACGGCATCGGCGACCCGGTGATCTTGCGCGGCCCCGACCCCGCGGACGG
The DNA here is from genome assembly GCA_043744775.1 of Fimbriiglobus sp. GTDB lineage: Bacteria > Planctomycetota > Planctomycetia > Gemmatales > Gemmataceae > Fimbriiglobus. The sequence goes on from JAYTUC010000058.1 coordinate 10,269, forward strand.
GGCGTGCCGGCCGCTCTATAACTTCGCTACAGTCGTGGACGAGATCGCGATGGGCGTGACGCACGTTGTGCGGGCGTCGGAGCACTTCTCGAACACGCCGGGGCAGGTGCTGTTCTTCGAGGCGTTGGGCGCGACGCCGCCGGTGTTCGCCCACGTCCCGGTGGTTAACGCGCCGAAGTCGAAGGAGAAACTGTCGAAGCGCAAGATGGGCCAGTTCATGACCCCCGAAGTGATCGCGAAGTTGCGCGACGCCCACGCCGTGCCGGCCGACTGGACCGACGAGCAGATCAAGGCCCACGAGGTTTTGAACCCGGCGACGGTCGAGTTCTACCGCGTCATGGGCTACCTGCCGGCCGCGGTGCTGAATTACCTCGGCAAACTCGGCTGGTCGCCCGACGGGCACACCGAGGTGATGCCGCTCGCCGACATGGTCGCCAACTTCGACTTGAGCGCGGTGACCGAATCGCCGGCGAGTTTCGACCCAGACAAGCTCTACTGGATGGCCGGCGAGTACATGGCCAAGCTGCCGATGGCCGACAAGATCGCGGGCAGCCTGCCCTTCCTACGCCGCGCCGGCCTGATCGGCGACGCCATCGACGACGCGACGCGGGCCAAGCTCGAGGCGGTGTTCGTCGCGGCCGGCGACCGCGTCAAGCTGTTCACCGACATGATCCAGTACGCCGCCCCGATCCTGCGGGCCGACCCGAAGTACGACGCGAAGGCCGTGGGCGAGCGCTTGAAGAAGCCAGGCGTCGCGGAACGTCTGCGGCAGTACGGGGCAGTCTTGGCGACGCTCGACCCGTTCGACGCCGTCTCGGTCAAGGCATCGTTCACCGACTTCGCCGCGGCCCACGGCGTCAAGCCGAAGGAACTCGACGCCCCGCTGCGGGTGGCGGTGACCGGCAACGCCGTCGGCTTCGCGCTGCACGACACGATGGTACTTTTGGGCCGCGACGAGGTGTTGCGGCGACTCGACCTGGCCGCGAAACTTTAGCGAGGGCTCGCCCGTGACCAAAGACTTCCAGGTGTGCGGCCTCGGCAACGCCATCGTCGATATCTTCGTCGAGTTGCCCGAGGCGGAGTTCGCCGCGACCGGCTTCGAGCGCGGCACGATGCGCCTCGTCGAAGGCCCGGAGCAGCAGGAACTGCTGACGAAGTTCCACGCCCAGGAGCCGCGGCTGGCGAGCGGGGGCAGCGTTGCCAACTCGCTGATCGGCTTCTCGCAACTCGGCGGCAAGGCGGCCTTCATCGGCTGCGTCGGCGACGACCGTTACGGCCTCTTCTACCAGGGCGAATTCGTGCAACTCGGCATCGAGTTGGGCAACGCGATGATCGTCGGCGAGACGACCGGCACGAGCGTGTGCCTCATCACGCCGGACGCCGAGCGGACGATGCGGACCAACCTCGCGGTGTCGAGTCACCTGGCGGCAAGGCACATCGACGAGCGGCGGGTCACGGCGTCGGAGTGGCTGTTCGTCGAGGGCTACGTCTTCGCCAACCCGGAGACGGGCCAGGGGGCGATCCGCAAGGCGGTTAACGTCGCCAAGGCGGCCGGCGTGAAGGTCGCCGTCACCTGCTCAGACGCGTTCATCCCCGCAGTCTTCGGCGAGCCGCTCAAGCAGACGCTGGCCGTCGCCGACCTGCTGTTCTGCAACGCCGCGGAGGCGTGTGCCCTGACCGGCGCGGGGAGTGCCCACGCCGCGTTCGCCGCGCTGAAGTCGGTCGTACCGAACGTCGTCGTGACGGACGGGCCGCACGGGGCGCACGTCCGCTGGCACGGCGAGGAGAGCTTCGCCCCGGCGTTCGAGTGCGAGCCGAAGGACTTGACGGGGGCCGGCGACATGTTCGCTGGGGCCTTTCTGTACGGCGTCACCCACGGCGTGCCGGCGGCGAAGGCGGCGCGGGCCGCGAATTTCCTGTGCATGAAGGTCATCACCCAGGTCGGCGCGCGGCTGCACCACGGCACCCGCGGCTTCTGGGACGACGCCCTCGCCCATTCCTGAAAGGCCCCCCGATGGCCCGCTTACGCCTGTTCATCGCCGTCGAGATCGACGCCGCCGTCCGCCAGAACGTCGTGCAACTGCAACGCACGCTGGGGGCCGTCGCGCCGTCGGTCAAGTGGGTCGAGCCGCACAACTTGCACGTCACCGTGCTGTTCCTTGGCGAGGTCGAGGACCGCGAGCTGCACGGCCTCTTCAAGATGCTCACCAAGGTCTGCGCGAAGGCGGCGCCCTTCGACCTGCGCCTCGGCGGCGTCGGCGCGTTCCCGACGCCGCGGCGGCCGAAGACGCTGTGGGCCGGCGTGACGGCCGGGGCCGAGAAGTTGCAGCGCCTCTACGCCGCCATCGAGGAGCCTCTGCTGGACCTCGGCGGCTACCGCCAGGAGGAGCGGGCCTACACGCCGCACCTGACCCTCGGCCGCGTCACCGGCGACGACGACGGCGACGCCCTGGCGCTGGAACTCCCGAAGCAGATGGCCTGGACCGGCGGCCAGATGGAGGTGACCGAGCTGGCGATCTACACCAGCGAGTCGCGCAAGGCCGGCTACGAGTACACGATCGTCGGCCGCGCGCCCTTGGCGGCCGGCGACTGAGCTGCGATACTGCGGCGACCCCTGAGCGCCTGTAGCTCAACTGGATAGAGCATTCGATTTCTACTCGAATGGTTCTGGGTTCGACTCCCGGCAGGCGTACTGAACTATGAACACGCACGTCATCAGCGAACTCGCATGGGAAAGAATGGTGACCTCTGTGGAAAAGGTCCGCGACCGACTGCGGAGAGCGACACAAGCTTTGGAGGGGGCATCGGTCCCCTACGCGGTGATCGGCGGAAACGCGGTCGCGGCTTGGGTCGGTGAAGTCGATGAAGCCGCCGTGCGGGTAACAGCAGATGTCGATATCTTGTTGCGACGGATTGACCTGGAGCGTGCCAAGGTTGCTTTCGCTTCGGCCGGCTTCATCTATCGCCACGCCGCGAGTATCGACATGTTCCTAGACGGACCGGGTGCGAAAGCTCGGGACGCAGTTCACATCCTTTTTGCCGGTGAGAAGGTCCGCCCTGAGTACGCGTTGCCAGCACCCGATGTCGATGAGTCCAAACTGACACCCACAGCTCGCGTGCTCAATCTCGAAGCCCTGGTGACGATGAAGTTGACTTCGTTCCGCGACAAAGACCGGACGCACCTGCGTGACTTCCTCGAAGTCCAGTTGATCGACCAAACTTGGGTAGAGCGGCTCCCGACCGAGCTGGGACTACGGTTACAACAACTCCTCGATACCCCCGGCGGTTGACGGCATACAAGGAGCCGACAATGAAGCTGAAAGTCCTGGTAGCGAGCCTCAAGGATCAATCAGCGCGAACACGAGATCCTGAAAGACGCCGAACTGCACGAAATCGACCTTTGACGGGCCACGCATGGACCTCTTCGCCACTGAGCGGGCCTCGAACCGCGACGCCGCGCGGCCGCTCGCGGCGCGGATGCGGCCACGCACACTCGACGAGTACGTCGGGCAGGACCACTTCCTCGGGCCGGGCAAACTCCTGCGGCGGATGCTCCTCGCCGACCGGCTCACGTCGCTGATCTTCTACGGCCCGCCTGGGTGCGGCAAGACCGCCCTCGCCCACGTCATCGCCGGCCACACCAAGAGCGCGTTCAAGCCGCTCAACGCGGTGTCGGCCAACACCAAGGACGTGCGCGAACTCCTCGCCGAGGCCCGGCAGCAGCTCGAAGACCACGGGACGCGGACGATCCTGTTCCTCGACGAGATCCACCGCTTCAACAAGGCCCAGCAAGACACGCTGCTGCCCGATGTCGAGGACGGCGTCATCATCTTGATCGGGGCGACGACGCAGAACCCGTTCTTCAGCATCAACACGCCGCTGTTGAGCCGCAGCCAAATCTTCACCTTCGAGCCGCTGAGCCGCGACGACGTCCGCACCCTGATCGGCCGCGCCGTCATCGACCCCGTGCGCGGCTTCGGCCGCTGGAACGTGACGGTGACCGACGAGGCCGTCGCCTTCCTGTGCGAGATTTGCGACGGCGACGCGCGGCGGGCGCTGACGGCCGTCGAGATCGGCGTCAAGTCGATGACCGCGACCAATGGGTTCGACCCGGCGACGCCGGTGGTGTTCGACTTGGCCCTCGCCCGGGACACGATTCAGCGCAAGGTCCAGGACTTCGACCCGACGGGCGACTCGCACTACGACCTGGCGAGTGCGTTCATCAAGTCGATGCGCGGCAGCGACCCGCAGGCGGCGATTTACTGGCTGGCCCGGATGCTCGAAGGCGGCGAGGACGTGCGCTTCATCGCCCGCCGCCTGGTCATCTTCGCGTCGGAGGACATCGGCAACGCCGAGCCGCAAGCGCTCATGCTCGCCAACGCCGCCTGGGACGCCGTCGAGCGCGTCGGGCTGCCGGAGTGCCAACTCAACCTCGCCCACGCCGTGACGTACCTGGCGACCGCGCCCAAGTCGAACGCCTCGACGGTCGCCATCGGGGCGGCACTGAAGGACGTGCGCGAGGGCCGGACCCTGCCGGTGCCGCCGCACCTGCGCGACGGCCACTACCAGGGGTCGAAGGCGCTCGGCAACGGCACCGGCTACGACTCCCCGCACGACCACGCCGGCGGCTGGGTCGAGCAGGAGTACGTCCCCACGTCTGCGGTCTACTACACGCCGACGGACCGCGGCTTCGAGGCGACCGTCGCCCAGCGCATGGCCGAGACCGCCCGCCGCCGTGAGGCCGCGGACGGCGGCGGGTGAGGGAACGCTTTCGCCGTTTGCGTTTCTACGACAGGGTCGCTAAGATTCACCTTATCGCAACGCTACTCCGCCGCCGGGACCCCCCCATGCCGTCGCTCATCCTCATGAAATCGCCGGGCGGCGCGACGGCCGGGCAGGCGTTCACGCTGACGGCCGGGGCCACCAACGTCATCGGCCGCGACGCCGAGCAGTGCCAGATCGTCATCCCCAACTCGTCCGTGAGCCGACGCCACGCGACCATCCAGTTCGCCGACGGGAAGTTCGTCGTCGAGGACCTCGGCGGCCGCAACGGCACGTTCCTGAACCAGAATCGTATCGTCCGGCCGACCCCACTCAAGAACGACGACCGCGTCAAGATTTGCGAATTCGTCTTCCGCTACCACGACGAGGCGGCCCCCCAAGGCCTCGCCAACTTGCCGCTGCTGGAGCCGGAGGACGAGGAAGACGGCAGCATGACGACGGTCCGGCAGACCTTCGACGTAGGCAGCGCCAAGCAGTACCTCGAAACGCAGACCTCGGAACGGATGCGCGCGCTGCTTGAGATCAGCACCACCCTGTCGAAGACGCTCGAGTTGGAGCCGCTGCTGCCGCAGGTCGCCGAGACGCTGTTCAGCGTGTTCCTCCAGGCCGACCGCTGCTTCATCATCATGCTCGACGAGGCCGGGCGCATGGTGCCCAAGGTCGAGAAGTCGCGCCGCGCCCGGCCCGGCGAGTCCGGCACGCGCTTCAGTCGCACCATCGTCCGCAAGTGCCTCGACTCGCAGCAGGCGTACCTGAGCGAGGACGCCTCGGCCGACGTGGCGATGGGGGCCGCGCAGTCGATCGCCGAGTTCCGCATCCGCTCGGTCATGTGCGTTCCGCTGGTATCCGGCGAGGGCAAGTCGCTCGGGGCGCTGCAACTCGACGCCCAGGACATCAGCAAGAAGTTCAAGGACGACGACCTCAAGATGCTCACCATCGTGGCCAACCTGGCCGCGATCTCCGTCGAGAAGGCCCAGTTCCACGCCACCCTCCTGACGCGCGAGAAGGAGCGGCGCGAGGTCGAGATCGCCCGCACCGTGCAGGTCGGCTTCCTGCCGAAGGTCTTCCCCCGGCTCGACGGCTACGAGTTCTTCGCCTTCTACAGCCCCGCCCAGTCCGTCGGCGGCGACTACTACGACTTCATCAAGCTGCAGGACGGCCGCGTCGCGGTCTGCCTCGGCGACGTGGCCGGCAAGGGTGTCGCCGCGGCGCTCTTGATGGCGAAGCTCAGCGCCGAGGTGCGCTTCTGCTTCCTGACGCAGCCCGACCCCGCCAAGGCCGTCGCGCTCCTGAACGAGCAGCTCATCAACGGCGGCATCGGCGACCGCTTCGTGACTTTCGCCGCGGTCGTCATCGACCCCGTGGCCCACACGCTCTCGATCGTCAACGCCGGGCACATCAACCCGATGAAGATGGCGATCGGCAAGGGTCCGCTGGTCGATTGCGTGACCAACGACGACAGCGGCCTGCCGCTCGGCCTCGTCGAGGGGCTGGAGTACGCCACGACGGTGGTGCCGCTCGACTGCTGGGACACGCTGCTGGTGTTCACCGACGGCGTGATCGACGCCGAGGCCCCGTCGGACGCCCGCTTCCACCACGACGGCATCCACGCCGCGGTGAATGCCATCGTCGGCGTCGCCGGCGACATCCGGCCGCACCACGTCGGCGACCGCATCGTCAAGGCGTGCCAGCGGCACATGAACGGCCGGCCGCAGTTCGACGACATCGCGGTGGTGTGCTTCGGCCGCGTGGACCCGACCGCCGCGACGAGTACGGTCGTCCCTAGCCTCCAGGAGCCGCCCACGGGGCGGGTGAGCCAATCGTGACCGCGAACACCCCCCGCACGGCCCCGCCCGCGGCGACGGTCGCCACCCCGGACACCGAGGTGGAGACCGACGTCGCCACGGAAAGCCGTACCCACTACCAGCCGCCGTACCACGTCATCCTGCTGAACGACGACGACCACTCGTACGTCTACGTCGTCGTGATGCTGAAGGAACTCTTCGGCCACCCGCCCGAGAAGGGCTACCAGCTCGCCAAGACGGTCGATAGCGAGGGCCGCGCGGTCGTGCTGACGACCAGCCGCGAGCACGCCGAGTTGAAGCAGGAGCAGATCCACGCCTACGGCCCCGACCCGAGCATCCCGCGCTGCGCCGGCTCGATGACCGCGGTGATCGAGCCGTCCGAGTGAGGTAGCCCGTGCCGATGTCCGGCCTCTCGCAGCGAGAGTTTTGGGTCGCGGACCTTGACGATTGACGAGGGATCGCTGAGTCAAAGCTGCGTGGCGACCGGATCGACCTGCAACATCGGGGAAGCATGGAAGGCTCAGACCGACTGTTCTCGGCCGGCCGCGCGAACCCGCAGATGTTCGGCTGGCCGATCCGGTCTTCCGCGGGGGGGTCCCCCCGACCCTGAGCGGATCACCACTGCCGCCCTTGCGCTGGGCCGGCCTGTCACGCTCATCGACGCCGACGGCTACGAGTGCGAACTGATCGGGGCGGCCATCCACGTCTCCGGGCATGTCGCGTTTGTGGAGACACGCTCGAATGACATCGGACCCAACGAGTTCGGCTCAAACGGGCGGCACATCGACATCAAGATTCGCATCCACTTGGTGGATCAGGGCGGCCGGCAGCAGTCGGCGGACATCGAGTCGTACAACCCGTTTTTCGGGTGCGACGTGCGGTACTTCGAGTGGCTAGGCCCTACAGCGGTCCTCATCTACCGCGAGAAGCACTCGACTTACGCTTGTCGGTTCGGCGACTCGTGGCCACCACGCTTCGTCGAGATTGAGGACGATTGGGTCATCAGCGGTGACGCCCTCGGCTTCATCGGTTACCAGCAAAACCTGGTGCGTCGCCTGAGCGTCCCAGAGTTAGACCCACTCGAACCGATCCCCATCCCGGAGGCGAAGACGATCGGGCTGTTGCCGCCACGAGGCGGGTGATGCAATTAGGCTTGGTCCACACGCCGGCTGTCCCGACCAGCCGAGCCGGGTTGGGCCGTCCGAGTGATTCGACAATTGCTTTGACACGCCCCGGTCGCTTGCACTACGATCGCACCACCTCTCCGGTTGGCCGAGTGGTCGAGGGCTTGCCGTGCGTCCCGCGTTCCCCCTGTTCGTTGCCGCCATCTTGGTGGCCACGCCGACCCTGTTGACCGCGGCCGACGCCCGACCCGACTTGCGTGTCGCCGGGCAGGCGGCGCGGCACCGCGACCCGGCCTTCCGACTCTTCGCGCAGTCGCTCACGCCGGCCGACGCGCTCAACGTCTACGCCGAGGTGCTCGAGAAACTCGGGCAGACGCACCCCGACCCGCGCGGCTCCGCGCCCGCGAAACTCTACGCGCAAGGGCTGGTCGAACTCGGCCGCGCGCTCGACGACGCCGGCTTCCGCGACCTCTACCTTCCTGGCACGCCCGACGACCGGCGGGCCGCCTTCCAGCGCGGCCTGCGCGAGGAGTGGAAGGCCCGCCGCCCGGCGACGGGGCGCGACGCCCGCCAGGCGGTCTACGACCTCTTGCGCGAGGCCCAACTGACGCTGAACCTGCGGACGCCGGCGGCGCTGGTGCTGGAGTTCGTCTGCGGGGCGTGCCAGGGGTTGGACGACTACACCCAATTCCTCACTGCCGTGCCGGAGGCGGTCGCCGCGATGGCGACCGTCCCCGAGGCGGTTCTGCTCGCCGGGCAGAACGGCGTCGGCTACCTGCGGCTGTCGGCCTTCCGCGAGTTCACCGTACGCGAACTCGACGAGGCCGTCGCCCGGCTGCGCGGCGACGGGTTGCGGGTGCTGATCGTCGATCTCCGCGGCAACCCCGGCGGGCTGCTGCAAGTCGCCGTCGCGGTGGCGCAAAAGTTCCAGGCCCACGGCATCATCGCCACTACCGAGTCGCGGACGCCGGAGTTCGCCGGCCGCGTCTTCTCGTCGGACTCCGGCGGCACCGCGTGGGACGTGCCGCTCGTGGTGCTTATCGACGGCAAGACCATGTCGGCGGCCGAGGTCGTCGCCGCGGCGTGGAAAGAGCAACAGCGGGCGACCCTCGTCGGCGCGCCGACTTACGGCAAAGGCGTGGTGCAGGCCGCGCCGCAGAGGCTGCACAAGGGGGCACTCATCGTGACGATCGCGAAGCTCTTTGGACCGCTCGGCAAGCCGCTCGACGGGGCCGGCGTGACGCCTCACCACCACGAACTCGACCCGGCCCGTCAACTCGACCTCGCCGTCCTCAAGGCGCTCGAACTGGTCGGCCGATGACCCCCGACTTTCCTACGGCCGCCGCCAACGCCTTGATCGCCCTCGCGCTCGCCGAAGACCTCGGCGACGCCGGCGACGTGACTTCGCTCAGCACGATCCCCGCCGACCGCCGAGGCAGCGCGACTTTCGTCGTCCGCACGCCGGGCGTCGTCGCCGGGCTGCCTGTCGTCGCGCTGGTCCTCGCGCAGTTGCACGCCGCCGTGACCGTGACGCTTCACGTCGCCGATGGCATCGCCGCCGAGCGTGGCACCTGGCTCGCGACTGTTGACGGCCCGCTGCGCGCGATCCTCACGGCCGAGCGGACGGCGTTGAACTTCCTCCAGCGGCTTAGCGGTGTTGCGACGCTGACGCGGAGGTACGTCGAGGCCGTCGCCGGGCTGCCGGTGGCGCTGCTCGACACGCGCAAGACGACGCCCGGTTGGCGGCTACTCGAGAAGTACGCCGTGCGGATGGGCGGCGGCACGAACCATCGCGTCGGGCTGTACGACGGCGTGCTCATCAAGGACAACCACCTCGCCGGGATGCCCCACCTGCTCACGGCCGTCACCGACGCCATCGCCGCCGCGCGGAGCCACCCCGCGTCGCGGCACCTGCCGGTCGAGGTGGAGGTCGATACGCTCGAGCAGCTCGACGAGGCGCTCGCCACCCGGCCAGCGATCGTGCTGCTCGACAACATGACCGACGACCAGTTGCGCGCCGCCGTCGCCCGACGCAACGCCGTCGCGCCGGGTGTGCTGCTCGAAGCCTCCGGCGGCGTCAACCTGTCTACCGTGCGCGGCATCGCCGAGACGGGCGTCGAGCGCGTCAGCGTCGGCGCGATCACCCACTCGGCGACGGCGCTCGACATCGCCCTCGACTACGACTCGTGACGCCCGCCCCCGAGGTCTGGCGGTTCCCGACGCTGTGGCTCGGGACGTTCGCCCACGTCCACGAGTCGCTGGCGAGTACGAACGACGCGGCCACCGCCCTGGCGACCGACCCGGCCAACGCGGGGCTGGCGGTCGTGGCGCGGCACCAGACGGCCGGCCGCGGCACCTACGGCCGCGCCTGGGCGAGCCGGCCGGAGTCGTCGCTGTTGCTGTCGCTGATCGTGACGCCGCCGGCGCACCTGCGGCGGCCGGTCGTGCTGACGGCGTGGGCGGCGGTCGCGGTCGGCGACGCCGTGCGCGAGCTGACCGGCTACGCGCCGCGCATCAAGTGGCCGAACGACTTGCTCGTCGGCGGCCGCAAGGTGTGCGGCATCCTCATCGAGCAGTCGGCGGCCGTGGTCGTGGGCGTCGGGCTGAACCTGACGCAGACGGCCGACGAGTTCCGCGCCGCCGGCCTGCCCGACGCGACCTCGCTGGAGGTGTTGGCACCGCGCGTCGAATCACGCCCGTTCGGCGACGTTCTCGGCGTCGTCTTGAAGCACCTCGACTTGCGCTACGGCCAACTCCTCGGCGGTCACGGCGAGGCGGTCGAAGAGGCGTGGCGGGCGGGGTCGCAACTCGTCGGCCGGCGGGTGGCGCTCGAGACCTCCGACGGCCAGGTCGTGCCGGGGTGCGTGCGGTCGCTGTCGTTCGACGCGGTGGAACTCGACTGCGGCGAGGTCGTGCCGCAGCTCTGGCCGCCGGAGCGCGTCCGCGGCTTACGCCCGCTCGAAGGGCCGGCGTGAGCGGGCGATGAGAGTCCGCTGCCGGGTTGTTGCGCCCGCGGCCACGCCTATACTTCGGGCACTGCCCTTTGGTCGCCCCTCGATCTTGCGTGGGTTTCGCTATGCCCTTCCGGTACCTGTCCGCGTGCCTGCTACTCACGGGCGCGAGTGTCGCCAGCGCCGCCGACTGGCCGCAGTGGCGCGGCCCCAACCGCGACGGCAAGTCGGCCGAGACGGGCCTCCTCAAGGGCTTCCCCGAGGGCGGGCCGAAGCTGCTCTGGAAGGTCACCGAGGGCGATGTCATCGGCACCGGCTACGGCACCCCCGCGGTCGTCAAGGGCCGGCTCTACGTCGTCGGGGCCGACGGGTCGAAGAAGGACGCCGCCGAGTCGGTCGTCTGCCTGAACGCCGCGACCGGGGCACCGGTTTGGAAGATGCCGCTCGACACGAGTAAGGGCAACTTCATGGACGGCTGGGGCGGCGGCCCGCGCTCGACGCCGACGGTGGACGGCGACGCCCTGTACGTCCTCGGCTCGACCGGGGACCTCGTCGCGATGGAGGCCGCGTCCGGTAAGATCGTCTGGAAGAAGAACCTCGTCAAGGACTTCGGCGGCGCGATCCCGACGTGGGGCTACTCCGAGTCGGTACTGATCGACGGCGACCGCCTGATCTGCACCCCCGGCAAGAAGACGGGCATGCTCGCCCTCGACAAGAAGACCGGCGGCACCGTTTGGGCCTGCCAGGAGTTGACCGACGGGGCCGGCTACTCGTCGGTCGTAATCGCCACCGTCGGCGGTGTCAAGCAGTACGTGCAGCAGACGATGTCTCACGCTGTCGGCGTCAACGCGGCCGACGGCAAGCTGCTCTGGAAGGTCGGCGAGATCAAGCGCGCGACCGCGGTGATCCCCACCCCGGTCGTCGCCGGCAGTTCCGTCTACTTCACGTCGGGCTACAGGGCCGGCGGCGAACTGGTCAAGATCGGCACCGACGGCAAGTCGGCGAAGGTCGTCCACAAAACCAGTGCGATCGCTAACCAACACGGCGGCGTCATCGAACTGGCCGGCAAACTCTACGGCCACTCGGACGCGACGCAATGGTTCTGCTACGACTTCCTCGCCGGCGGCGACGACACGGTGTGGCGGAGCGACAAGCTCGACAAGGGCTCGATCACTTATGCCGACGGCCAGTTCTACTGCTACGGCCAGGGCAAGGGCACGCTCGCGACGGTCAAGGCGACCGAGAAGGCGTGGGAGGAGACGGGCCGCTTCACGATCCCCGAGACGAGCAAGGTTCGCCCCAACCAGGGCCACGTCTGGGCGCACCCGGTCGTCGCCGACGGCCGGCTGTACCTGCGCGATTACGAGAAGATGTTCGTCTACGACATCGCCGCGACGAAGCCCCAGTGACCGCGCCCCGCCGGAGTCCCGCCATGCCGCGCGAGCCGGACCGTCTCGCGCGGGTGCGGCGGCTCCTCGACGACATCCTACCGGCCAACGCCTTCTACGCGGCGAAGTTCGGCACGCCTAACCTGCGGACGTGGGCCGACTTCACCGCCCTGCCCTTCACGACCAAGCCCGAGTTGCTGGGCGGGGCGAACCGAACGTTCCCGCTCGACCGTTACACGCGGATGCACCAGACCTCGGGCACGACGACGGGCCAGCCGCTGCGGGTTTACGACACCCCCGCGAGTTGGCAGTCGATGCTCGACTGCTGGCACGCCAGTTTTGCTGGCCTCGGCGTCACGCCCGGCGACCGGCTGTCGTTCCCGTTCTCGTTCGGCCCGTTCCTGGGCTTCTGGACGGCGTTCGAGGCCGCGACGCAGGCGGGCATTTTCGCCCTGCCCGGCGGCGGCCAGAACACGTCGGCCCGCCTGCGCTGCCTGATCGACCACGCCATCACGGTCGTCTTCTGCACCCCGACCTACGGGCTGCACCTCGCCGAAGTCGCGGCGAAGGAGGGCATCGACCTGGCGGCCTCGGCGGTGACGAAGCTCGTCGTGGCCGGGGAGCCGGGCGGCAGCGTCGCCGGGCTACGCTCGCAACTCGAGGCCGCCTGGGGGGCGCGGGCCATCGACCACTACGGCCTCACCGAAGTCGGCCCGGTCGCGTTCGAGTCGGCCGACGCGCCGGGGTCGCTGACGGTGCTGGCGAGCCACTACGTCGCGGAGATCATCGACGCCGACGCGGCCGGGGTCGGCGAGCTGGTCGTCACGAACTTACAGCGCACGGCCTGCCCCGTGGTCCGCTACCGCACGGGTGACTTGGTGCGGCTGGAAGGCGACCGGCTCGTCGGCGGCATCCTCGGCCGCGTCGATGACATGCTGCACGTCCGCGGCAACAACGTTTACCCGTCGGCCATCGAGGCGATTGTGCGCCGCTTCCCCGAAGTCGCCGAGTTCCGGCTGGTCGTCGAGGAAACCGGGGCGCTGGCCGACCTACGATTGGAACTGGAGCCGCACGCCGACGCCCCCGCGGATTTGGCGTCGCGCGTCCAGCGGGCGGTCCGCGAAGACCTGCTGTTCCGCGTAGACGTGACCCTGTGCCCGGCGGGCAGCCTGCCGCGCTTCGAGTTGAAAGCCCGCCGCTTGGTGCGGAACCGGCGTGAAAATTCGCCCGCCGCCGACTAAGACAACGGTCCCGCCCCGCGCCCCGACTGGAGCCTCCCCATGCCGCGCCGACGAACCCCCCTTCTCCTCGCGGTGCTGTTGCTGAGCGTGGGCAGCGCCACGTCCGCCGACTGGATCCACTGGCGCGGCCCGCTGCAAACCGGCTACTCGACCGATAAAAACTTGCCGGACACCTTCGACGTGACGGAGGTCGGCAAGAACAACCTGCTCTGGAAGGCCCCGTTCGGCGGCCGCTCCGCGCCCCTGGTCATGGGCGGCCGCGTCTTCATGGTCGGCGGCTACGACATGTCGAAGCCGACGGAGGGCGAGCGGGTCGTCGCCTTCGACGCGGCCAAGGGCGGTGCCCCGCTCTGGGAGAAGCGCTTCAACGTCTTCCACGCCGACATCGTGTCGAGCCGCCTGGGCTGGTGCACGCTCAGCGCCGACCCCGCCGCCGGGACGATCTTCGTCCACACCTCAGGTGGTTTCTTGTACTGCCTCGACAAGGACGGCAAGGAGTTGTGGGCGCGGCAGCTCACCGAAGAGTTCGGCCGCGTCACCGGCTACGGCGGCCGCATCGTCTCGCCCGTCTACGACTCGGGCCTGGTGATCGTCGGCATGGTCAACGCCAGTTGGGGCGACCAGGCCCGCGGCCAGGGGCGCTTCGTCGCCTTCGACTCGAAGACCGGGGCCGTCGCCTGGTGGTCGTCGCCGACGGACGACTTGAAGTCGCCGAGCGTGAGCTTCCGCGGCACCTACTACTCGATCCCGGTCGTCGCCACGGTCGGCGGCCAGCGGCTGCTGATCTCCGGCGGGGCCGACGGCTGCGTCCACGCCCTGAACGTCCGCACCGGGGCGCGGGTCTGGAGCTACCTGTTCGCCGCGGGGGTGGTCAACCCGTCGCCGGTGGTTAGCGGCAACCTCGTGTACATCAGCCACGGCGAGGAGAACCCCGAGGGCGGCTCCATCGGCCGCGTGATTTGCCTGGACGCCTCGAAGGTCGATGCCAAGACCAAGAAGCCGGCGCTGGTGTGGGAGAACAAGAAGCTGTCGCGCCGCTTCGGCCTGGCGTCGCCGGCCCTCGCCGACGGCCGGCTCTACTGCCCCGACGACGCCTCCGAACTGACTTGCTTCAACGCCAAGAGCGGCAAGGTGTTGTGGCGGCAGAAGTACGGCACGATCAGCCGCGGTGCCCCGCTGATCGCCGACGGCAAGCTCTATGTGTTCGACGTGAACGCCAAGCTCGTCGTGTTCAAGTTGAAGGGCGACGAGGAGCCGGAGGAACTCGAGAGCATCCCGTTCCGCAAGGAGTCCGGGGCCGGCTTCGTCGAGACGCACGGCACCCCCATCGCCGTGAACAGCCGGTTGTACTTCCTGACGCAAGAAAGCCTCTACTGCGTCGGCAAGCCCGACGCCCCCGCCGCCGGTGGTGCCGCGCCGGCGGCCGACGCCGAGACGCCGTTCGACGCCGACGCCGCGCCGGTAAGTGTCCGCGTCTTCCCCGCCGACGTGGCCGCGAAGCCGGGGGAGGCGGTCGAGTTGACGGCCAAGTTCCTCGACGCCAACGGCCGCGAGGTGAAGGCCCCCGCCGACGCGAAGCTCGATTGGGCGCTGCCGCAACCGCCGCTGCCGCCGACCGCCGCCAAGGGCGCGGCCGCGCCGCCGGCGCTGAACGCCGAGTTGTCGCCGGCCGGCGTCGTCGCCAAGGTCACGCTCGGCAAGTTGCCGCGGCAACAGGGCACGGTGACGGTCAAGTTCGGGGCGCTCACCGCCTCGGCGCGGGTCCGCGTCGCGGCCGGGGTACCGTCGAAGGAGGACTTCGAGAAGGTGCCCGTCGGTGCCGCGCCCGGCGGGTGGATGAACGTCACCGGCAAGTACTTCGTCACCGAGAAGGACGGCCAAAAGGTGCTCGCCAAAGTCAACACCGACTCGCGGCCGCCGATCGCGCGGGCCAACGGCTACATCACCCTGCCGGGCGCGTCGAACTACACGATTCAGGCCGACCTGATGGGCACGCAAGTCAACGGCAAGTTCGCCGACATGGGCGTCGTCAACAGTCGCTACACGCTCATTCTCGACGGCAAGCCCGACTCCGCGGCCGGCAAGCGGCAGGCGCGGCTCGTGAGTTGGGAGGCCAAGCCGCGCGTCAACAAGGGCGTCGAGTTCGACTGGCAGCCGGACGTCTGGTACACAGTCAAGCTCTGCGTCGAGCCGGGCGAGAAGACGGGCGTGGCGAAGGCCAAGTTCTGGAAGCGCGGCGAGGCGGAGCCGGCCGAGTGGCAGATCACCTACGACGACCCCAGCCCCAACCGCGAGGGCGCGGCTGCCGTCTACGGCTACGTCTCGAACGCCACCGACGCCGCGGCCGGGTCGGAACTCTTCTACGACAACGTCCTCCTGACCCCCAACGCCAAATAACCTCCGTACTCACCCTTGGGGACACCCACCATGCGACGACTCTTCACCGCGCCGCGGCTCGCCGCCGGCGTCACGTTGGCGGCCCTCGTCGGCCTCGCGGTCGCCGTCAGCGCCCGGCCGGCCCCGCAGGACAAGCCGGCCGAGAAGCCGGCGGCCCCCGAGCACGCGATGTTCGGCGGCACCCCGGCGCGCAACTTCGTGGTGCCGAACGAGAAGTTCGCCCCGGTGCAGTTGATGCCGATCAAGGACGAGGCCGGCAAGGAGTTGAAGCCGGCGGATGCCGTGATCAAGTGGCAGGCCGAACTCGGCAGCCGGGCCTACGGCGGCCCCACGGTCGCCGGGGGCAAGATCTTCATCGGCACCAACAACGAGAAGCCGCGCAACCCGCGCGACTCGAAGAAGAACGCCGACGGCGATGTCGAGCCGATCGACCTGGGCATCCTGATGTGCTTCGAGGAGGCGACCGGCAAGTTCCTCTGGCAGTCCGTCCACGACAAGTTGCCCGGCGGCCCCGTCGTCGATTGGCCGAAGGAGGGCATCTGCTCGACGCCGCTCGTCGAGGGCGACCGCGTCTATTACGTCAGCAACCGCTGCACGCTCGTGTGCGCCGACGTGAACGGCGCGGCCAACGGCCGGCAGGGCAAGCCGCTGCAGTTCCTCGACGGCGCGACCAAGAAGATGAAACCGGCCTACGACACCGCGACCGACGCCGACATCCTCTGGGAAGTCGATATGATCGGCACGCTCGGCGTGTTCCCGCACAACATGTCGGCGAGCAGCCCGTTAATGGTCGGCGACATCCTGTACGTCGTCACGGCCAACGGCGTTGACGAAGGGCACATCAACATCCCGTCGCCGCAGGCCCCGAGCTTTATAGCGGTCGATAAGAAGACCGGCAAGGTGCTGTGGACGAAGAACGACCCCGGCAAGCAGATCATGCACGGCCAGTGGTCGAACCCCTGCTACGCCGACATCCAGGGCGTCCGCCAAGTGATCTTCCCCGGCGGCGACGGCATCTTGCGCGGCTACAAGCCCGAAACCGGCGAACTGTTGTGGCAGTTCGATTGCAACCCCAAGGACACGAAGTACGAACTCGGCGGCACCGGCACCCGCAACGACTTCATCGGCACGCCGGTCATCTACAACAGCCTCGTGTACATCGGCGTGGGCCAAGACCCCGAGCACTTCTCCGGCGTCGGCCACCTCTGGTGCATCGACCCCTCGAAGGCGACGGCCGCGGCCAAGGACATCACGCCCAAAGTCGATAACTTCGACCCCAAGGACCCGCAAAACGCCTCGTCGGGGCTGGTCTGGCACTACGGCGGCAACGACAAGCGGAAGTTCGTGCCGCGCGACTTCGCCTTCGGCCGCACCATGAGTTCCGCCGCGATCCTCGACGACGTGCTGTACATCGGCGAGCTGCAAGGGTACGTCCAGTGCCTCGACGCTAAGACGGGCAAGAAGTTTTGGCAGTACGACCTGAAGGGCGCGATCTGGGGATCGACCATTGTCGTCGATAACAAGGTCTACGTCGCCACCGAGTCCGGCGACCTTTTCGCGTTCAAGCACGTCAAGTCGCCGAAGGTCATTGACGAAATCGATATCCCGGACGCCGCCGACGGCAAGGATTTCAACGTCAAACTGAAAGCCAAGCGGAAACTCTTTGAAGCGGAATACTTGTTGGGCAAATGCGAGTTCCCGGCCCCCATCCGCTCGACGCCGGTCGTCGTCAACGGTGTCATGTACGTGATGACCGAGAGTATCTTGTTCGCTCTGGAAGCTCCGAAGAAGTAAATCCTACTAGCCGCACAGACACAGAGGGCGCAGAGAAAACCAAATTCAAGTTTCGGTCTTCTCCGCGCCCTCTGCGGCTAAGTTTCTGACCGTACTGTGTCCTAACCCTGTCGTCCGCACGTTGCGCGTGACTAAGAATCACGGTATCTCGACTGTCCCCTCCCATTCTATTCGCGAGGCCCACCGCACATGCAAGACACCCCCGGTAAGCCGACGCCCGTCACGGGTGCCACCTTGGAGGAGAAGTGCGCCAACGCCAAGGCGCAACTCGACCGACATTTCGTCGAGACCGTGCAGTGGCACTTCAACCCCGAGACCGGCACGCCGTTCTGGCTCGACAAAGCCAAGACGTTCAAGTTCGACCCGCTCACGGACGTGAAGAGCTACGCCGACATCCACAAGTTCCCCATCTTCGAGGACGACTGGTTGCGCGGAGGGCCGATCCGCAAGTGGGTCCCCAAGGCCTATGCCGACCGCGGCGTCTACGTCTTCGAGACCGGCGGTACTACGGGGCTGCCGAAGACCCGCGTCGTCATCGACGACTTCAAGATCGACTACGAGATGATGTCCGACACGCTGCCCGACAAGGCGTTCCCGAAGGGCAGCAACTGGCTGATGCTCGGGCCGAGTGGGCCGCGCCGGCTGCGGCTCGCCATCGAACACCTTGCGCAGTACCGCGGCGGCATCTGCTTCTGCGTGGACCTCGACCCGCGTTACGTCGTGAAGTGCCTCAAGGAGCGGAAGATCGCCGAGGCCCAGTCGTACAAGGACCACTGCATCGACCAGGCGCTCACGGTCCTCGCCGGCGGCCACGACATCAAGTGCATGTTCACCACGCCCAAACTTCTCGCCGGCTTCGACGAGCAGTTGCGGGCCGGGAAGCTCGAAGACAAGTACCGCGCGCTCGGCAAGGCGATCCCCGCGGGCGGGCTGCGGTCGATCAAGTCGGCCGGGATCACCGGGATCTTCTCGGGCGGCACGGAGTTCACGCCGCAGTTCACCCGCGAGGCCTACGAAGAGATGCTCGACGACGGCGACGTGTACATGACGCCGACCTACGGCAATACGCTGATGGGGCTGGCCTGCTCGAAGCCGATCGGCCCGGAGGACGGCTTCAAGATCAGCTACTACGCCCCGCAACCCCGCGCGGTGATCGAGGTCGTCAACCCGGACAACTTCGAGGAGGTCGTCGGCTACGGCGCAACCGGCCGCGTCATGCTCACGACGCTGACCAAGGAGTTTTTCGTGCCGCGCTTCCCGGAGCGGGACGAGGGCGAGCGCGAGAAGCCGTTCGACAAGTACCCGTGGGACGGCGTCAGTGGCGTGCGGCCGTTTGCCGCTCTCGCCGGCGGGACGGTGGTCGGGGTTTATTAACGATTAAGGCGAGGCCCGCTGACGGCTACCGACAGCGGGCCTCGCCTTAATGTGTGACAACTTAATTGTCCATGGGTTTGCTAGCAGCGCCGGCCGTTTTCTTGAGGGGAGTCGAACCGACAGCGTCCGCGGGGATGTCTCGACCGGTTCCACCCGGTCCGCTAACCTTGATTTCTTTGCCAGAGTCGTTACAACCGACGATAAGTGTCGTTAATGTTGATAACAACACCGTTCTGATACGTAGCATCGCAACTCCTTGATGTCGCACTCGACGTGCAAGTTAATCGATAGAAATGACTTGACCATCAGCTATGCCGGTCAAGAGCTGGTAGAAAACGCTCGTCAATTGGCTCGGCGGAACACCTCTGATCGATCCGTCAGCGAACGAACTCATGATGATGTTGTTGGCGTGTTTGCTACCAGGGAGGCTGGCAGAGAAGCCCTTTCCGGGGTGCGTTGCTGTGTTTTGGCAGTTGACGTTCGTCGCACTCGGGCAAAACCCGAACTGAGAATACACGACAGCAGACGTGTAGCCCCAACCACAAACTCCGTTGCTCGGGTTACCGGCCGCAAACTCGACGTAGTTCGGAGCCGACTCCATGAACGCCAGGGTGTTGCTGGTGCCGTCGGTAATCGCGGTGATGCGGGTGTTCGATTTCCAGCCGTAGATCCCCGCCGCATTCGGCAAAGCCCTTACCAGAGCCTGGAACCCCGCGTCGGCATCTTGATAAACGCGAAGATTGTCGTCAGATACCTGCGTGTTCTTCCGTCCAGCCATCCCAATATAATTCGAGCGGCCGTAGAGTTTGCCAATGTCGCCAGTCAAGTAGTAATTGGTGTTAGCGGCGACGGGGTTCGGAGTTTCCCCAGGCCGAATGTCCGCCGACTTCGGAAAGTCACGCCCTTCAAGACCACCTGAAGTATACCTCAGGACAGCACTTTGGCTTCCAGGGTCATTGTCTGTCGCCGACGGACAGATGAACGTCTTTAAGTTCAGTTCAACAGGGTATTGACCGGA
Organism: Fimbriiglobus sp.; assembly: GCA_043744775.1. Classification (GTDB taxonomy): domain Bacteria; phylum Planctomycetota; class Planctomycetia; order Gemmatales; family Gemmataceae; genus Fimbriiglobus. Next base: position 30,143 of record JAYTUC010000058.1, read on the forward strand.
GGGGTGCGGCGTAATCGGCAGAGACTGCGGCTGATTATTCGCGTCACGGAAGTACCAACTGCGGGCGTTCGGGTCCGGTGCGGCGGCAACCCACGGCGCGAGCCTCCAGACGCGGAATTTATTATCTTGCTCCACGTAGGGCAGTAACAACACTAAGACGCCTGCCGATTGGGGGTCGTAACCGGGCGGGAAGTAGCCGTTAGCGCTCTCGTAGTTGTGAGCGGCCAATGCGATTTGCTTGAGGTTGTTGGTGCAAGACATTCGAGCCGCGGCCTCGCGGACTTTTTGGACTGCGGGCAACAGCAGGCCGATCAGAATCGCGATGATGGCAATCACGACGAGGAGTTCGATCAACGTGAAAGCCACACGGCGAGAGGGCACAGAATTCGGCATATTTCTCCCACATAAGATGAACGGAAACGTGGCGTCGCGTTATTACGACGGCTTAGCGGTGATGGATACACACTGGAAGAGAGTGCGGCTGTTCAGCCCGAAAGAACGAACTGAACAATACTATCAACAAGAATGACGAGTAGCAAACTAATGCGTGACTTTGAGGAGAGCAAAGTGGCGATCAGCGGGGAGGACTATCTCGTCGTGAACTTGATTCAGTATTACCGCATCGTACTTTCATATCAAGCGTAATTCGGCTTTTTCTGTCAAAAAGTGGACCGTAACTTTGTCGAAGTATCAACAATAAGTGTGACTCGCCCACGCAGGGTTGGTGACATCTATATTTATTCGACATATTTTTCAACCTGAGAATCTGCCTCTGAGTAGGCGTTGGCGACACTCCCCGGTTGACTCCCTAAAATGTCCCCGGTTACTTGTGCCGGACCACCCCATTCCCTGAGCCTCGCCATGATTCAGATCCCCGCGCTCCGCTTCGGCAAGCCGTACACGAGCCTCGAGAAGGCGACTTTGATCCACCACGTCACCGGCGAGCCGGTCGCGGAGGTGAGTCAGGTCACGGGTTCGCAGATCGCCCGAGACTTGGGGCAGATGGAGCGCACGCACAAGGAGCTGCGGGCCATCCCGATCCGCGACATCCTCGAAATCTACCGCCAGGCGGCCGACCACTTCGTCAACGCGACGCTGCCGTGCGGCGACGCCGAGTTGACCTTCGACGACTACGTCCGCAACCTCTCGGCGACGACCGGCTCGCCGATGGTCTTTTGCCGCCGAAACGCGCTGAAAGTCCACTACGTCCTCGAGAACATCGAAGTCGTGTTGGGCGGCCTGACGCGCGGGCTGGACCTGAGCGTGCTCGACAGCGGTTACGCCACGACCAACGGCCGGATGCAGGCGTTCTACCCGACCACCGACGTGTTCGGGGCGGTGCTGCCGTCGAACTCGCCGGGAGTCCACTCGCTGTGGGTGCCGACGATCGCGTTCAAGATGCCGCTGCTGCTCAAGCCCGGCCGCGAGGAGCCGTGGACGCCGATGCGCGTCCTGCAAGCGTTCATCAAGGCGGGCCTGCCGGCGAAGTTCCTCGGCTTCCTGCCGACCGACCACGCCGGGGCGTCGGACATCCTGCGGCTGTGCGGCCGCAGCATGGCCTTCGGCGACGACAAGACGATGGCCCCGTACAAGAACGACCACCGCGTGGAGATCCACGGCACCGGCTACAGCAAGTTCATTTTCGGCGACGACCAGGCCGACAACTACGAGCAGTACCTCGACACGATCGTTGAGGGGATCGCCGGCAACGGCGGCCGGGCCTGCGTGAACGCGTCGGGCGTCTGGACGCCGCGCAACGGCAAGGCGATCGCCGAGGCGCTGGCGATGCGACTGGCCGGGGCCAAGCCGCGGCCGTGGGACAGCCCCGATTGCGAGATCGCCGGCTTCGCCAAGCCCGAGGTCGCCGACGCCATTGACGGCATGGTCACCAAAGCCCTGGAAACCCCCGGCGCGGTCGATGTCACCGAGCAAGTGCGCGGCACGCCTCGGCTGGTTAAAGAGGGGCGCATCGCCTACCTGCTGCCGACGATCGTGCGGTGCGACACGCCGGACCACCCGCTGGCGAACAAGGAGTTTTTGTTCCCCTACGCCGCGGTCGTAGAATGCCCGCAGGCCGAGGTGCTGAAGCGCATCGGCTTCACGCTGGCGGCGACGGTGCTGAGCGAAGACGAGGCGTTCCTCGCCGACGCGATGGCCTGCCCGAACATCGAGCGCCTGAACCTCGGGGCGCTCCCGACCAACCGCTTGACGTGGGACCAGCCGCATGAAGGGAACCTCTTCACCCACCTCTACCGGCAGCGCGCCCTCAACATCGCCCCGACCAGCCACGCCGCACCCAAGCAGCCCGACGCCGCCAACGTCGCCGCCGGCGTCCCCGCCGTTTGATCACGAGCCGCTCGGCCGCGTCGTCTTCGCGCCGGGGTCGCTGAATCGCCTCGGCGAGTTGACCCGCGGTCTCGGGGCGACTCGCGTCTTACTCGTCACCGACCCCGGCCTCGAAACCGTCGGCCACCCCCAGCGGGCGGCCGCGTCGCTGAGCGAGGCCGGGTTGCCGGTCTTCACCTTCGACGGCGTGCAGGAGAACCCGACGGAGCGCCACGTCGCCCGCGGCGTCGCCTTCGCGCGGTCGCACGACATCGACGCCATCGTGGCCGTTGGCGGCGGCAGCTCGATGGACTGCGCCAAGGGGGTGAACTTCCTGCTGACCAACGGCGGCCGCATGGCCGACTACAAGGGCCACGGCAAGGCGACGAAGCCGATGCTGCCGAGCGTCGGCGTGCCGACGACCTCGGGCACCGGCAGCGAGGCACAGAGTTACGCCTTGATCACCGACGAGTCGTCGCACCTCAAGATGGCGTGCGGCGACAATAAGGCGGCGTTCCGCGTCGCGATCCTCGACCCCGAGTTGACCCTGTCGCAGCCGCGCATGGTGACGGCCGTCACCGGCATCGACGCCGTCGCCCACGCGCTCGAGGCGTTCGTCTGCACCCGCCGCAACGCGATTTCGGTCGCCGCGGCGGCGGCGGCGTGGCGGCACCTCGCGCCCAACTTCGAGGCGGTATTGCACGCGCCCGACGACTTGGCAGCGCGCTCGGCCATGCAGATCGGCGCGTACCTCGCCGGCACCGCCATCGAGAACGCCATGCTCGGGGCGACGCACAGTTGCGCCAACCCGCTGACGGCGCACTACGGCCTCACGCACGGCGTCGCGATCGGGGTAATGCTGCCGCACGTCGTCCGGTACAACGCCGTGACCGTGGCGCACCTGTACGCCGAGTTGCTGCCCGGTGTCGAGGCCCCCGGCGAGGAATTGGCGCGGCGGGTGGCGGCGATGGCCGTGGCCGCGGGGCTGCCGACACGCTTACGGGACTGCGGCGTCAGTGAGAGCATCTTGCCGCTGCTCGCCGAGGAGGCCAACCAGCAGTGGACGGCGCGGTTCAACCCGCGGCCGGTCACCGACGCCGACCTGCTCTCGATCTACCAGGCCGCCTACTGAGAGACGCCATGAACCTTCGCGCCGCCGGAATCTTGGCCCTGATGTCCGCCGGCGTCGTGGCGACGGCCGCCGACTGGCCGCTGGCCCGCGGCGACGCCCAGATGCGCGGCGTCGGCGTGGCGACCCTGCCGGACCAGCTCGCCGAAGTTTGGGCGTTCAAGTGCGGCGACGCCGTCGAGACGGCCCCCCTCGTCGTCGGTAACGTCGTCTACGTCTCCTGTCTCGACAAGCACCTGTACGCCATCGACCTGAAGACCGGCGTCCAGATCTGGAAGCGTAAGCTCGGCGCGTTCAAGGGGTCGCCGGGCTACGACGGCGGCCGCGTCTACGTCGGCGACCTCGAAGGCAAGTTCTACGCGGTCGATGCGGTGAAGGGCGAGTTGCTCTGGACGTTCGAGACGCAGGGCGAGATTCACGCCGCGCCCAACTTCGTCGCCGGCGACGTGCTGATCGGCTCGCACGACTCGACGCTGTACCGGCTCAACCGCGACGGCAAGAAGGTCTGGGAGTACAAGATCGACGGCCCCATCAACGCCGCGGCCGCACTCGCCGGCGACCGCACCTTCGTCGCCGGCTGCGACAGCCTCCTGCACGTCGTCGATGTCGCCACCGGTAAGCCGCTGGGCACAGTCGATCTCGGCGGGCAGGCGGCGGCGACCGGGGCCGTCGAGGGCGACAGCGTGTACGTCGGCACCATGACGAACCAGGTCCTGGCCGTGAACTGGAAGACGCTCAAGAAGGGCTGGGAATTCGAGGCCAAGCGTCGCCAGCAGCCGTTCTACTCGTCCGCGGCGGTCACCAAAGACCTCGTGGTGATCGGCGGCCGCGACAAGCGGGTGTATGCCCTCGACCGCGCGACCGGCGTCGAGAAGTGGAGCTTCGTGACCGAGGGCAACGTGGACGCCTCGCCGGTGGTGGTGGGCAACCGCGTCTACGTCGGCTGCCTGTCGAACACCGGCGAGTTCTACGCCCTCGACCTCGCCACCGGCAAGCTCGCGCAAGCGATTACGCTCGACAGCGCCGTCGGCGGCACGGTCGGCGTCGGCCCGGACTGCCTGCTCGTCGGGACCGACAAAGGCACGCTGTACAAGCTCGGCACCAAGTGACCCGGCGTCACGAAGTTGCTTTCGCCTCCGCCCGGTCCTCGCCGGCCTCGCGGGCCTTCTCGATCTCCGCGACCAGTTCCGACACCGGCGTCGCCTGGGCCAAGTCCCTCGACTCCTGGTCACTCGCCGCGTTGCGAATGCCCAGGCGCTGGCTGATCTCGTGCAGCAGTTGGAGGGTTTTCGTGACCTCCTGCTCGGTCAATAGGCAAACCTGAAGGGTGAGGTGGCCCCACTGCTCTTGCCGCTTCGACTGCGAGTTCTGGTTGATGAGCACGAACGTCGTCAGGAAGATGAACTCGATGCTGACGACGAAGCCGAGGAACGGGAACGGGTAGGGGTCGAACGCCGGCACGCCGGGCACGGCGTGGGCGTTCGACGCGACCCAGGCGGCGAGCACGACGACGTGCGCGGCGACGAACCAGAGACTCCCGAAAAACCTCGCCACCCGGTCGCCGGCCCGCTCGGCCCGCGACCGCCGGCCGTGCAACTGCTGTTCGAGTTGAGCGATCGCCTCGACGTTCTTCCGGGCGGTGGCGGGCAGTGAAGCGGACGACACGGCAACTCCCTCCGAATACCGCCGGCGGATCGACCCCCCACTTTAGTCGCCCGCCGCCACGCCGTCGGGGAATTCCGGTCACGCCGTCTGGGCCAGGGGGTACAGTCCGGCGGCCCCGCTGCCGTGGTGTACGCGGTTGCGGCCGCCCTGCTTCGAGCAGTAGAGGGCGATGTCCGCCTCGCGCACGAGCGTCAAGGCGTCCGGCGTCTCTGGCGTCAGCGTACTGACGCCGACACTGACGGTGACCGGCCGCTGGTCCCAGGCCGCGCCGGCGACGGCCCGGCGGCAGCGTTCGGCCAGCACCATCGCCCCGGCGTGGTCGGTGTCGGGCAGCACGAGCACGAACTCCTCGCCGCCGTAGCGGGCGACGGTGTCCGTCGAGCGGGCCGCGCCGGCGAGGGCCGCCGCCACCAGCTTCAGGACCGCGTCGCCGGCCGGGTGGCCGAAGGAGTCGTTGAAGTGCTTGAAGTCATCGACATCGAGCATGACGACCGAGAGCGGGTGGCCGTGGCGAACGCTCAGGGCGTGGGCCTCGGCGAGCCGGTCGTCGAAAGCGGCCCGGTTCCTGAGGCCCGTCAAGCCGTCGGTCGTCGCCAAGCGCCGCAGCGACTCGTTGGCGTCCTCCAACTCGGCGCGCGACCGGCTCAGCCTCGCCACCTGTCGCCGCGCTTCGAGCAGGACGGCCACCTGCCCGGCGAGCGTCACCAGCGCTTCTGCTTGGAAGGGCGTCAGCTCGCGGGGCACCCGGTCGATGACGCACAAGGCCCCGAGCGCGAAGCCCTCGGGGTCCGTCACCGATACCCCGGCGTAGAAGCGGACGCCCAGTTCGGCGGCCACCATCGGGTTGTCGCGGAAGCGTTCGTCGGCGGCGGCGTCCGGGACGACGAAGGGTTCGGGCGTGACGATGGCGTAGTTGCAAAAGGAATCGTCGCGGGGCGTCTCGGCGGACTCGACCCCGACGCGAGCCTTGAACCACTGGCGGTCGCGGTCCACCAGCGACACCAGGGCAATGGGGGTGCCGCAAATGGCCGCCGCCAGTCGGGCGAGGCCGTCGTACTCGGCCTCGGGCGAAGTGTCCAGGACCCCGCAGCCGTGCAACGCCTCCAGCCGGGCCGCCTCGTCCGGGGGTAGGTGCGGGACCATGGCTATCATTCGGGTCGGGCTCGGTCGCGTAATCTGTACGGTTTCTGACACTTGATTCTACGCGGGCAGCCGTGCGGCATGGCCTCATAAAATGAGGGATTCCTGACCTCTCCGGGTCGGTGACGGAGTAATCGCGCTAGAACCTGACAAGTTGCCGGCACGAGTCGGGGGGCCGGGTTTCGGGGCCGCGGATAGAATGCGGTCGGGGCGCGCCCGCGAACCCGCCCGAGACCGAGTTCCGATGAGGGGACGCGATGACCGTTGCGATCGACCAAGAGAAGACCGGGCTGGGCAACTACTTCATCGCCAACTACCCGCCGTTCTCGTTTTGGAAGCCCGAGAACCTGCCGGCCGCCGCCGCCGCCCTGCACCGCCCGCCGGTCCCCGGCACGCCGCTGGGCCTGTACCTGCACATCCCCTTCTGCCGCAAGCGCTGCAAATTTTGCTACTTCCGCGTCTACACGGACAAGAATGCCGGCGACGTGCAGACTTACACGAACGCCATCTTGAAGGAAGTCGAGTTGCTCTCCCGCACCGAGTGCGTCGGCGGCCGCAAGCTCGACTACGTCTACTTCGGCGGCGGTACGCCGTCGTACCTGAGCGCGTCGCAACTGCAATCGTTGATGGAGAAGTTGCAGGCGATTCTGCCGTGGGACGCGGCGCGGGAAGTCGCCTTCGAGTGCGAGCCGGGGACGTTGCAACAGCACAAACTCGCCACCCTGAAGTCGCTGGGCGTGACGCGCCTGAGCCTCGGCGTGGAGAACTTCAAGCCGGAGATTCTGCAGTACAACGGCCGCGCACACCTCGAAGTCGAGATTCACCGCGCCTACGGCTGGGCGCGCGACCTCGGCTTCGAGCAGATCAACATCGACCTGATCGCCGGCATGGTCGGCGAGGACTGGGACAACTGGAAGGACTGCGTCCGCAAGACGATTACGATGTCGCCGGACAGCGTCACAATCTACCAGATGGAGTTGCCGTACAACACCGTCTTCTCGAAAGAGCTGAAAGTCCTCGGCAACGACGACTTGCCAGAACACAGCATCGCCGACTGGCCGACCAAACGCGCCTGGGTGCGCTACGCCTTCGACGAGTTCCTGGCCAACGGCTACGAGATGTCGTCGGCGTACACAGTCGTGAAGGGCAAGGCGGCGAACGGCTTCGTCTACCGCGACGCCCTGTGGAGCGGGGCCGACATGTTCGGCACCGGGGTGGCGAGTTTCGGCCACGTCAACGGCGTCCACATTCAGAACGTCGACACCTGGGAGAAGTACATCGACATGCTGGCCCGCGACGAAATCCCGCTGGGCCGCGCCCTCGAAACGACCCCGCGCGAGCGGCTGGTGCGCGAGATGTTGCTGCAACTGAAAACCGGCCGGCTGAGCGCCCACTACTTCTGGGCGAAGTTCGGCGCGGACATCTACGCCGAGTTCCACGCCGGATACGAGAAGTTGCGCGACCTGGGCCTGCTCATCATTGACGACACCGGCGTGTCACTGACCGCCGACGGCTACCTGCAGATCGACCGCTACCTGCCGACGTTCTTCGACGCCGACCGCGTGAGTAGCCGGTACACTTAACGCGTAAAGAATATCTCCCGCAAAGTTGCAAAGGGCGCAAAGTAGAACCTTATCATGACTTGTGATTTACTTAGCGCCCTTTGCGACTCTACTGGAGATGTTCTTGTCATGTGCCAGAGTCAACCGCGCCACTCGTAAACCGCCGACTGGCCGACGTTCTCCTCGACCTCGACGCTCAGCCGCTGCGGGGTCAGCGCGAACTCGCCGGCGATGGCGTCGAGTAAGCGGCCGGCGAGGTACTTCGCCAGCAGTTCCGCCGTCGTGTTCTCGATGGCGAGCAGCACGCAGTCGCCGCGCGGGAAGACCCAACGCCGTTCGCGGTAGCTCACCTCGACGGCGTCGCCGGTGTCGGTGACGTGGATGACGGGGTTCCGCGTGGCGACGAGCATGTGGTGGTCGAGTTCGCCGGTGATCGCCAGCGTGAGCCGTTTGAGGGCGACGAAGTCGAAGACGTACCAGTCCTCGCCGAGCGGCCCCTCGACCTCGACGGTGGCGCGGTAATTGTGCCCGTGCAGCTTCTCGCACTGGTGGCCGGCGAAGCTGATGAAGTGGCCGCAACTGAAGAGGAAGTTGTCGTGGCCGACGCGGACCCGGTAGCGTTCGGTCATAGCGGGAGCCACTCGTCGGTGTGCCAGCGGAAGGGGTCGGTCGGCTTCAGGATACCCTCGCGCAGCGCGACGAACAGGCACGCCGTGACGAGGTCGGCCGTCGTGCCGGGGTTCAGCCGGTGGCCGTCGGAGCGCAGGTAGGCGTCGAGTGCGCGGCCGGCGGCGCGGCCCTCCGGCGTGCGGATGCCGCCGAGACAGTGGACGTCCCAAGCCCTCCACTTGATCGCGGCGGCGACCGCGTCGCCGCGCTTCCGCGCGATGAGAGAGTCCGGAGTATGTTTCAACCAACCCAGTTGGCACTCAATCACGGCCGCTTCGACGCACCGGTGGTGCCGATACGCCATGACCAATAACGGGTCGCTGCCGTGGGTCACGTTCGCGAAGTCCCGGACGTACTGCATGGCGATCGAGTCGCGGCCGGCCGCCAGCGCCATCGCCTCGTGCAGCGTGACCGTCGGCTCGTCGCGCACGTCTTGCTCCGCGGCGTCGTTCAGCCCGCCGGGGTTGGCCAGGCGGATCGCGGCGTAGACCTCGCGCGCGTCCTCGACTGTCGTGCGGATTGCCCGAATGCCGTCCGCGAGAGGCACGTCGCGTGGCACGGCGGCTAGCGGGGCGAGGAGCAGGAGGATGCCGAGGTTGGTGTTCTGGCCAACGGCGGCTCGCGTCGCCTCGACCGCACGCCGAATCGTCACGCCCACGGGTTGCGTCGCGGCGTCGGCAAACACCGGCGCGATGGCCTCGGCACTGCGGCGGAAGTCTTCGACGGTCGTGTTGGTGAAGCGCGCGCCGGGGTGGACGTTGCCGACTTTGCGCGACTCGGCCTCCCACAGGCACGCCAGGCGGACGCATTCACTCAGTGGCGTCATCGGGCGACCCCCGCGGCGTGGCGGACGATCGCGCGGGCCACGTCGATTTCGCACGCCGTCGCAAGTGCCTGCCAGCCGGGGACGCCGTTGACTTCGAGGACCGTCCAGCCGCCGCCGGGCAGCGGTAGCAGATCGACGCCGGCCACGACTGCCGACACTGCGGCCGCGGCCGCGAGGGCGAGTTCCGTCGCCGTCGCGTCGAGTGTCGTCGGGCTGACAGTGGCCCCGCGCGAGGCGTTGGTGCGCCAGTCGTCGGCCGACGCGCGGCGCATCGAGGCGATGACGCGGCCCCCAAGGACGAAAGCGCGCACGTCCCAGCCGGGGTGCGCGATGAACTCTTGCAGGTAGAGCACGCCGCCGGTCTGCTCGATAGCGCGGAAGGTGCGCCAGGCGACTTCGCCGTCGGTGACGCGAACCATGCCGCGGCCCTCCGCCCCGAACAGCGGCTTGACGACGACATCGCCCCCGAGCGCCGCGAAGGCGTCGAGGGCTGCGTCAGACCGCTGGCAGACGACCGTCCGTGGCGTCGGCAGGCCGGCGCGTTGTAGGGTCGCCGAGGTGAGGTACTTATCGACGCAAATTTCGACGGCCCGCGGCGGGTTGATCACCGTCATCCCGCTCGCGTGCAAGACTTGGAGTTGGTCCATGCGGAAGACGACCTGTTCGAGCGACCCCGCCGGCATCGTCCGCACGATCACGGCGTCGAAGCGGTCCCACGACGTGTCGGCGACGTTGACACCCCCGGAGGTCACGCGGAAGTCGAGCGCCTCGGCCTCGTGGCCCTCGGCGTTTGCGGCGCGGGTCAGGTCCTGGACGTGCCAGCCGGTGCCGCCCGACAAGATGGCGAAGCGCATCGTCACGCCCCGTAAAACGACTTCGTGAGCAACTTCGGTTCGACGCGGCCGAAGGTGCGGCAGCGGCCGGTGCGGGCGTTGGCGAAGGTCACCTCGGCGGGGCTGAACAGCAGCGGGTCGATCTTGTAGAAGTCGCCGTACTTCTGGAACAGCTCCGCGAACAGTTCGCCGTGGTCGGCCGACGCACTCGACGGCACCTTGGGGCCAACCGCGTCGATCACGTCGTCGTCACAATCGACGGTCAGGGTCACGCGGCCGCCGTAGAGGATCGCGTCGTTGGTACGGCCGATCGCGGCGAGTTCGTTGGGCGTGGTCGGCGGCAGCGGGGCGGTGCCGTACCCGCTCAACACTTGCGTCACGTCGAACTTCAGTTCGTGCAGCTTGTGCAGCGCCGTCTCGACGGAGCGGGCCACGACTTGCACGCCGCCGGCGAGGCTCGACGCCGGGGCGACGAGCAGGTGGAAGCGCTCGACCCCCGGTGCCTTGGCCCGCAGCAGGTCGAGCACGTCGGCCGGCGGCAGCTTCTTCGACTCGATTACGCCGACGGCGACGGGGCCGGTCTCGCGGCCGGGGATGTCGTCGAAGATCGCCTCGCCGCCGATGAGTGCCCGCATCGGCCCCGACCCCATGCCGAAGAACTTGCCGAGCGTCACCTGCCGCCCGGCGTACTGGGCCGCGAGGCAGGCCCGCACGGGGTCGTCGGTCGTGACCTGCACCGCCGGCCCCGGCCACTCCGCGATCGTCGAAGGCACCAGCGTGACCGTGCCGAGGTCGCCCAGGCAGACCCGCGCCAGCAGCAGCCCGGCCGCCAGCCCGCCGCGGACTTCGACGCCGCAATCGAGCACTTCGACCGCGCCGGGGTGTCGCCGGATTCGCAACGCTTCGGCGTCGGCGAGCATCGCCAGGACGAGCCGTTCGGCCCGCTCGTTCATCGTCACGCTGAAACCTCCACGCGGTGCCGGACGAACAGGGCGTCGAGTTCCGCCGCACGCCGCTTGAGCGCCTCCCGGCACGCCTCGGCGTCGGCGGCGCGCTCGAAGAAGCTCAGCACCGGCTGCCCCGCATCGATGACGCTGCCGACGTGCGGGATGTCGGCGTACTCCGGCAACGCCCACGGGTCGGCCGCGACTTCGATGGCCCGCTCGATCGTCGCGACCTCGGGGAAGCGCAGTGCGTGCGGCGCGTAGTACACGGCCTTGCCGACGACGCCGGGCCTCGGCTCACGGCGCTGCACGCCATCGAGTGCGCAGCGGCCGGTGGCGTGTTCGAGCACTTCCATCGACGCGGTGTAGCGGGGGTTCACGTCTACCAAATGGAGGAAACCTTTACCGTCTACGAGGTCAATCCCCCAGCAAAACTCGAGTCCACGCCACGACTCGGTTCGGCCGCACTTCTCCTGGATCTCCCAGTCGAACTCTCGGTCGTAGTGGTACGGCCCAATGTTGCCGGCGTAACTGAACGGCTTCGCGTGCAGCCATTCCGTGCCGACGAGTTGCTCCGTAACACCAAGGCAACTCGTCGAATTGGCACGGCTGAAGTGCGAGGCCGAGTAGCACTGACCTAGAATGAACTCTTGCAGATAGCTACCAACTCGGGGCGTCATATCAGTAGCCCACGACACTCCAAGTCCGCCAGAACTGCCGTAAGACTTCCGCAACCATGTTAGATTTGCGTCGGCATGGTCATGGAATACGACCTGCGGTATCCCAGTGACGCGGTCAAGCATTTCTTGTAACGCTGCCTTACCGCGAACTTTCCGCAACACCCCGCCCGCGTTCCCACACAGCGGCCGCTTCGCCGCGACGCGGTCCACCAACTCCGGGTGGTTTTCGAGGCCGCCGGTGTACAGCCACGGCATTGGCGGGAAGCCCTCCGCCAGGCGCTCGAGGCCGTCGGGGTAGTCGGCGAGGTCGCACCTTCTCACGGTGGCGTAGGCCGTGGCGTCGCGGTCGGCGAACAGGTCGGCGGCGTGCGGCGCCAGGCCGGCGCGGCGGGCCGAGTGGACCGCCGCGCGGGCACTCGCCCCGAGAATCAGTACGTCGCTCACTGGCCACTGTCGTTCGGCACGGGCAGGCCAAATTTCTTGCGTAGCCAGCGGATTTCGGGCATGCGGATCACGGCCATCACGTCGGAGTAGTCGTCGGTCCAGGTCTTCACCTCGGGTAGCACCGGCAACTCGCGCCACGGCAGCTTGTAGAAGCTGTTCTGCGGGTTGTCGAAGAGCCAGTAGCCGGCCGGCCCAGCCACGGCCCCGCAGCGCTCGCGGGCCGCGACGCCGGTGAGGTCGTCGCCGAGGTCGTCGTCGGTCTTGGCGAGCAGCACCCACGACGAGCGCGTCTTGCCCGACGAGTCTTCCTCGTTGTCGCTAAACACGCGGCACTTCAAGCCGGTGTCCGACGCCAGCCGCGCGACGACGGGTTCAAGGTCGATGTAACGGTTCGAGATGTGCAACGCGAGCAAGCCGTGTTCGGTTAGTCGCGACTTGTACAGCTCCATCGACTGTTTCGTCAACAGGTGGATCGGGATCGAGTCTGAACTGAAGGCGTCGATCAATAACAGGCCGTAGCGGTCGGCAGTCGGCTCGAGTTGCAGCCGCGCGTCGCCAAGGACAATGTTGACGATCGCCCCGCGCTTCTTGGCGTCGTTGACGTAAGTGAAGTAGTCGCCCTGCTCCATCATCTCGACGACGTGTCGGTCGATCTCGTAGTACGTCAACTTCTGGCCCGGCAGCGCGTAGCACGACACGGAGCCGGTGCCGAGGCCGACCATGCCGATGTGGCCTAGCGGCTCGACCTGGCGGAAGCGGTGGACAATCGCCCCCACCGGGCCGGTGCGGTGGTAGTACGTCAGCGGCTCCTGCGCGAAGTCGAACGACTTCTGCATCCCCGCAATCGCCAGCACGCCCCACGGATTCACGGCGGCCAGGACCGGCACGTCGTCGAGCGCCGGCACGGTCCAGGTGCCGACGGCCTGCACGCCGTGCAGCGTGGTGCCGTGTAAGAGCTTGCGGAATGGCTGGCGGTACATGTAGCGGTAAACGTTGTCTCGGCCGTCGGCCCCGGCCGACTCGGACGGGTCGGTCAGTTCGAGCGAGAACGGCTTGTAGAACTCGTTGTACTGCTCGACCTTCATGATGCCGAAGTAGCTGCGCACCGAGTGCTCGGCGTTGCTGTTCTCGTGGTCGCGGTACAGGTTCACCCCCAACACCGCGGCGACGCACAGGCCGAACCGCAGCGGCCGGTCAATGGCGAAGAAGCACAACATGCACGGCAGCGCGTACAGCGGCAACATCACGAGTGTCTTGGCCGGCATCACGTACTTGACGTTGCACGCCGCGGCCAGGGAGGTAATTTTCTCGGCGCACCAGCGCACGGCGGGGAAGAACCACGTGGCCTCGCGCGCGGCGTAGAAGACGGCGACCATTAGCCCCACCAGCAGGAGTGGCACGGCGAAGTCGAGTCCCAAGGCGACCCGGCGGGAGCGCGGCGAGCGCGGCGTCGCCGGCGGCGCGGTCAGCACCGGGACCAACATGCAGCCCAGGGCGATGGCGATGGGGTACTCGTAGTCGGACGTGAATAGTACCGGGGCCAGCAGCGCGTTGAAGATGCCGCCCAGGACCCCGCCGACGGAGATCCACAGGAAGTACTCGGTCAGGTGCGCGGGGGCAGGGCGGGCGAGGGCGAGTTCGCTGTGCATCAACAGCGCTGTGAAGAAGTAGACGATCAGGTGGATCGCCAGCGAGTAGAACTTGAACTCGCCCATCGCCCCGGAGGTCAGCACGAACACCAGCAGCAGCGACAGCACGGGGCTGAGGTTGCCGATCAGCGGGCGGAACCACGCCGGCAACTTGGCGAAGGCGATGATGAACGTCAGCAGGTAGAGCGCCAACGGGATGACCCATAGCAGTGGGTCGGAGGCGATGTCGGTCGTCATGTGGAAGGTCACGCCGAGCATCAGGCTCGATGGCACGAAGGCGTAACCGACCCAGCGCAGGCGATCGATCCACGACGGCGGCGCGGAGACCTCGGCGGGGGCGGTCTTCGACGCGCTCGGCTTCGCCTGCGGCGGTCGCAGCGGGTTGTTGGCGGCATTCGCGCACAGTGCCACTAGCCCCAACAGCAAGGCGAACCCGCCGGTCCAGAGCCACGCCTGTTGGCTCAGCGTCAGTCGAGGCTCGATCACGATCGGGTAGGCGAGGAGTGAAATCAGGCTGCCGGCGTTGCTCGCAGCGTAGAGAAAGTACGGGTCCTTCGCCGACGGGTGGCCGGTGAACGTGAACCACTTCTGCAGCAGTGGGGCACTCGTCGAGACGACCAGGAACGGCAAGCCGATGGCGACGGTCAGCAACAAAAGCACGCCCAGAATTGGGTACGACTCGCCGGTGGGGGCCAGGGAGCGGAACACGGCCACCGGCGAATGGTCGGGGGCGAGCACACTCATGCCGAGGAGCCAGGCGAGGGCCAGGCCGAGGACGCTGCGGTGCAGCAAGGTTTGCGGCTTGGCCGTCAGCCGCGAGGTGACGGTGTGCGAGTAGAGGTAGCCCAACAGCAGCAGCATCTGGAAGAACACCATGCAGGTGTTCCAAGCCGCGGGGCTGCCGCCGAGCAGCGGCAGGATGCGCTTCCCGACCATCGGCTGGACCATGAACAACAGCATGGCGCTGACGAAGATCGTCGCGGCGAAGAGCGCAGGCACGGTCGGCTCCGGGTCGGGTGGGCGAGAGGTTCGCGGGCGTCGGCGGTGCGGCTCAGTCGTCGAGGCCCGCGCCGAAGCCGCCGGTGTCCTCGGGCGCGGCGGCCGGCTTCGCGGCGGGCCTCGCCGGCGTGGGCTTACGCTCCACCGCCGGCTTCTCGACCTTGGCCTCGGGCATCGCTTCGGCGACGGCCGGGGGCTTCTCGGCCTTGGCCGGCTTCAGGGCGTCGAGGTCGCGCACCGGCTTGGTGCCCGACTTCACCGGCGACGTGGTACGCCGCTTCGGCGGCGGCGGCAGGTCCGCCGGCTTCTCGGCGACGACGATCGGCTTCTCAGCGACGACCGCGGGCTTCTCGGCGACCGGCGCGGCGGCCGGCTTGGGGGCGGCCTTGCGCGGCATGTACGACGGGATCTCGTCCTCGTCGTCGAAGGTGTCGGCGTCATCGATGAGTTCGCGGCCCAGCGGCGCGCGGTCGTTCTCGGGGCGCTCCGGCGTGCGCTGCGGCGGTCGCCCGCGGCCGCGCTCGGGGGCGGGGCCGCGGTCCCGCGCCGGCTCGCGGTCGCGCTGCGGCGGGCGGTCGCGCGACGGCTCGCGGTCGCGCGGCGGCAACGCGGCGGGCTTCGGCGGCAGCGGCGCGATTTCGCGCGTCGCCGCGGGCGACTCGGCGACCGGCGGGCGTGCCGGCGGCGCGTCGTCGCGGCGGGGCAGGTCGCGCGGCAGCGGCTCGCGCGACGCGGGCAGCGGCAGCGGCCGGCGGGGCAGTTCGAGCGGCGGCAGCGGGCGCGGGCCGCGGCCGCCGTTGAGCGCCGCCGGCGGGCCGACCGGCACCGGCCGCCCATCGACCATGCGCGGCTCGGAGCCGAACCGCGTCACGACATAAGTCCCGCCGCTGCTGCGGTGCTTGTCGAGGTCGAGCAGCCCCAGGGTTTGCGCCTCCTCCAGGAGTTCGCTGAACGCCCGGTAGCCGTGGTACTCCTCGTTGAAACTCGGCTTCTTCCGCTTCATCGTGTCCTTGACCATCGACGAGAAAATCAGGTCCTTGTTCTCGCGCCGCAGGGCCAGCAGCGAGTCGAGTAAGAGCGCGAACATCTTGCGCTTCGCCTCGGGAATCGACTCGTCCTCGCTCACCGAGATCAGCGGCGCGCGGTCGAGGTCCTCGTAGTAGATGAACTCGTCGCAGTTGTCGCGCAGCAGGTTCGAGGTCGAGTCGGCCAGGCCCAAGCCGATCACGTCGCGGCCGAGTTCCTTGAGCTTCGAGACCAGCGGCGAGAAGTCGCTGTCGCCACTCAGGATCACGAAGGTGTCGATGTGGTCCTTCGAGTACGCCAGGTCCATGGCGTCCACGCACATGCGGATGTCGGCGGAGTTCTTGCCGGTGATCACGCGCTTCGGGATCTCGATGAGTTCGACCGCCGCCTCGTGGAGGGCGGTCGTGTAGTAGCCGAAGCGGCTCCAGTCGGCGTACGCCTTCTTGCAGACGATTTTGCCCTTCTCGACGAGGCGCTCGAGCACCTTCTCGATGCTGAAGCGGTCGCGGCGGCCGCCGAAGCCGAGCGCGAGGTTCTCGAAGTCGATGAACACGGCGAGGATGCGTTCCCCGTCGGAAAGGCGTTGGGACTTCATACGCGCAAAGGCTCCAGCGAACTGCGGCGGGCGTCGTCCAGGGGTGGCCGGCGCGCCCGCGGCGACGGTCCGAATGGGGGCTATCATCGGCCCCGACGGGGGTTTCGACAATCGCCGATCTCGGAATCCCGGTTGGCCGATGGCAGGCCGGGCCGTTAACCTGACCCCTCACTCCCCCGACGCCGCCCACGCAAAGGTCCCCCCAATGGCTGCCCAATTCTCCCTCGCCGGCAAAGTCGCGGTCGTCACCGGCGGCGGCCAGGGCATCGGCGAGGCGATCTGCCGCCGCCTGTCCGCCGCGGGGGCCAAGGTCGGCGTCTTCGACATGTCCGCCGAGAGCGCCAACCGCGTCGCCGAGGCCGTCGGCGGCGTGCCCCTGGTCGGCGACATCACCAAGGAGGCCGACATCGAGCGCGTCTTCGCCGAGATGGTGCAGAAGGCCGGCCCGGTGGACGTGCTCGTCAACAACGCCGGCGTGGCCAGCCGCAAGGGCCGCGACCTGCCCATTTGGGAACTCGTCCGCGAGGACTGGGAGTTCGTCATGAACATCAACGTCACCGGCCTGGTGATGTGCTGCAAGGCGGTGCTGCCGGGGATGATCGCCCGCGGCTACGGCCGGGTGGTGAACATCGCCTCGATCGCCGGCAAGGAGGGCAACCCCAAGATGGCCCCCTACTCCGCGAGCAAGGCCGCCGTTATCTGCCTGACGAAGTCGCTGGCCAAGGAACTCGTCGGCAAGGGCGACATCTGCGTCAACAGCGTCGCCCCGGCGGTGATCCAGACGCCGATCCTCGACCAACTGAGCAGCGAGCAGATCAACATGATGCTCTCGAAGATCCCGCTGGGCCGCACCGGCAAGCCGGACGAGGTCGCGGCGTTGGTCCACTTCCTGTCGAGCAGCGAGTGCAGCTTCACGACCGGCCAGTGCCTCGACATCAGCGGCGGCCGCGCGACGTATTAAGGCGTCACTTCGAGAACGCCAGGGCTGACATCGCTGCTCTCATCTTCAAGATAGTCGTTGATTTCGGGAGCTCTTTGTGAGATACCGACTAGGTCTCTCTCCCTGGCGCGCTTCCTCGCGCCGAGTACCTCTTCCCGAAGGCCAATCATGATACCCACTCCCCCACGGCGGCGAGTCGCCGGGTTCACGCTCATCGAGTTGTTGGTGGTCATCGCCATCATCGCCATCCTGATCGGGCTGCTCCTGCCCGCGGTCCAGAAGGTGCGCGAGGCGGCCGCCCGCGCGCAGTGCTCGAACAACCTGAAGCAGTGGGGGTTGGGCATGCACAACTACCACGACACCAATTTGGCGCTGCCGTACGCCTCGAACCGCTGCTCCCCCGAAGGCTCGGAGCGGCCGGGCCTCGCCTGCAACGCCAGCGGCGTGGCCGGTTCGGTGGCGGCCCGCAAGACCTTCTACGTGTCCCTCTGGCCGCACCTCGAGTTGACCGCGCTGGCCGGGCAGTACACGCAAACCCTCGGGTTCTTCCAGTCGCCCAACGGCCCCAACCCGACGGCGACCGCGACCGGCCTCGTGGCCCAGCCGCAGAAGGTGTACTACTGCCCGAGCGACCGGGTCAACGCGATCTGGCAAGGCGACATCTACTGGCGGGCACGCGGCAACTACGTCGCCAACTACGGCCCGAACCTGTTGTACACCCCGCCCGCCGCGTCTTTGCAGAGCCAGCAAGTCGGCGTCTTCGGTTGGACGTTCAGCGGCGGCTTCAACGGCTTCGTCCCGTTCCGCAAGAACTTCCTCGCCATCACGGACGGCACCTCCAGCACCCTGCTGTTGTCGGAGGTGCGGTTCCCCAAGGTGGACACCTACAAGGACATCCGCGGCGACGTGTTCAACGACGGCGGCGACCACTGGTTCATGGCCGTCAACACCCCCAACGCCGGCATCGACCACTCGTCCACGTCCTGCCCCACCAGCGCCACCGACCCGGAGTACGACCCGACCATGCCGTGCCTGAAGTTGGGCGACAACTACACGTCCGCCCGCAGTCGCCACACCGGCGGGGTCAACGCCGCCATGGCCGACGGCTCGGTGCGGTTTTTCCGCGACTCGATCGACCTGGTAACCTGGCAAGCCCTGGCCTCGGCGAACGGGGCGGAGGTGGTCGATGCGCAATAGTCTCCGGCCGGGCAGGCGGCCGCTGCTAGCCCTGGCTTTCGCCCTGGCCGCGACCTCACTCGCGGGCGGTTGCGGCGGCCCGCCCCGCGCCAAGCTCCAGGGCACCGTCACGATGGACGGCGTCCCGCTCCCGGACGGCTCGATCGAGTTCTTCCCGTCCCAGGGCGTCGGCCAGACGGCCGGCACGTCCATCAAGGACGGCAAGTACGCCGTCGAGGCGTCGGTCGGCCCGATGAAGGTCGCCATCAACGCGATGGTCGTCACCGGCCGGCAGAAGGCCTACGACACCCCGGACAGCCCGATGATGGACATCGTCAAGAGCGCCGTGCCGGAGCGGTACAACACCAAGTCCGAGTTGACGGCTACGCTGACCGCCGGGCCGAACGTGGTCGATTTCGACCTGACGAGTGACAAGAAGAAGTGACCCGCAACGCCGCCCCGGAACTCCGCCGGGGCGGCTTCGTTTCTCGCTAGCGCTTCGGCCGGACGGCGTTGCCGATCGTGTAGTGGACCTCGGCCGGGGCGCTGACGATGATACTCAGGCTCGGGGCGTGGAACAGGATCGACGACGTGCCGCCGCCGCCGCCGGGGTTGGCCCAGCCGAGCGGGTCGATCGACTTCTTGATCGAGTCGATGATCATGGCCGCGTTCTGCGTCGCCAGGTTGAAGTCCAGGACCGGGCCGAGGTTCGCCCCGCCGCCGAACGGCGAGCCGAGCACGTCGCCCAGGTAGTAGGCGCGCTTGACGAGCATCTTGCTCGCCTCCTCGGGCGTGACGACCAAAATGCACTTGTCCTTGATGACGAAGGTCAAGCGGTTGGCCTGCAACACGGCCCGCAACGCCGTGCGGACGGTCACGCCCTCCGGCATCGTCACCGGCTTCTTCAGGTCCACGCCGGCTTCGGTCAGGGCGTCGCGGTTGAGGTAGATGTTCTTCTGCGTGATCGTGGCGAGGCTCTCGATCACTTCCTCGAACGGCCCGTTTTTGATCCCCTGCTTCACCGGCTTCTCGAGGGCTTCGAGAATGGCGATGCTGTCGGCGTCCATCTGCTCGTAGGTGAGCTTGTCGCGGGCCGCCATCTTCTCCTTGAAGCCCTTCGGGAACTCGATGTCGCCCCGCGACGGGATGGCGGAGCGCTGCACGTCGTTCAGCGCGAGGGTCACGCGCTCGGCCTGCTGCCGCGACAGTTCCTTAGCGTCGGCGAGGCGGTCCTTAACGAAGCCCTGGCCGCTCAGCGCGAGTACGGCGGGGTTGTCCGGGTGCCGGCGGGTCAACTCGCTGATCTTGGCCTGGGCCTCGGCGTACTTGTTCAGCTCGTACAGCTTCTCGACGGCGGCGAGGCCGTCGCGGATGTCCTTCGTCTCGGGGCTGACCGCCTCGGCGATCGTCTTCGCGGTGGTCGCCGCGCCCGGCACCGGCACGCGGCCTTCGAGTTGCGCCACCTTGTCTTCGAGCAACTTCACAAGCGCCGTGCGCTTGGCCGACGTGACATCGACCGACTTGTCGAGGCTCAAAATCGCGGCCTTGAGGTTGCGCACCGCCACCGGGGCGGACGCCTTGGCGAGCTTGTCGGCGTCGGCGATGGCGGCGCGGGCGTCGGCGTCGGCCTTCGAGTCGGCGAGTTCGCGCAACTGCCGGGCGTGGTCGAGCAGCGTCGGGGCCTGGGCGAACGCCGGGCACACACCCCCCAGCAGCGCGAGCGCGGCTAAGGTCGTGCGGGCGGCGGGAAACGGGCGGTGGGTCATGGCCCCAGGTCCTCCGGGTGGGTGGGCGGCTTACTACCACTGCCCAACGTACCAGACTCGCCGGGCGTTTGCCGCACCAACCCGCCGCGACCCGGCGCGACCGCGGCACGTCAACGGGATACAATCGCTACAGCCGGTTGGCCGTTGACGCCCGGCCCCCGGCGTGGCATAGCCGCGGTGACTCTTCCCGCGACCCGAGCCGAGACGCCCGATGAAACGCCGCCGCTCGCTGGTACTGATCGTCTCGCTGCTCTCCGGGGCCACCGTCCTCGTGGTCGGCGCGCTCGCGGCGCTGGTCAAGTCGGTGCCGTCGGCCTACACGGCGGCCTGCCGCGAGGAGGCGACCGACGCGGTCAAGGCGACCGAGATGCTGAGCCGCGTGACGGAGTTGCAGCAGGAGTTGCAGGCCGCGAAGCCGTCGTGGGGCGGCAGCTTCCTCGCCGACGACTTCAACGCCTTCTTGCGCGACGCCTTCGAGCGCGGCGGCACCTTCGACGGCACCCTCGACCGCCGGGTGCGGTCGCCGCGCGTCTGGACCGACGGCGACCGCCTGACGATTGCCGCGCGCTACCAGGCGTCGCCGTTCGAGTCGCTCGAGAGCGACTGGACGACGACCGTCGTGAGCGTCGAGTTGCGGCTCTGGGTGGTCAGCCAGAAGCCGAACACGGTCGCGGTCGAGGTGTGCAGCCTCACAGCGGGGGCACTGCCCATCGGGGCGCAGCGCTACCTCGACCGGCTGGGCGAGGCGGCCCGCGCGTCGAACGCCGAGGTGACGTGGTACCGCACCGGCGGCCACCCGGTCGGCCTGTTCCGCTTCTACGCGAGTCTGCCGCAGGCCCCGGTGCAGATCCAGTCGGTGACGGTCGCCGACGGCCGGCTCGCGGTCAGCGGCAAGGGGGCGCAAGCCCTCCTCGACGCCGCGACCCCGTGACATGCGCCGTGGAATGGGGGGGGGTGCGGGGCGGTCACTCGGGCTTCGCCAGCATCGCCTCGGCGGCCGCGAGACGGGCCGGCAGCTTGGCGTCGCCCGGCGTGAGCTTGGCGAGTCGTCGCAGGTGGAACGCGGCGGCGAACCCCTGCTTCGCGGCCTCGGCGTCGGCGGCCTGGGCGGCGTGCCAGGCGGGGTCGGGCTTGGCCCACGCCGCGAGCCGCCGCTTCATCTCGGCGTCGAACGCCGCCCACTTCGCCTCGTCCCGAAAAACAATCGTGCTGCCCTCGAACCGCACGCTGAACTGGCGGTCGGGCGAGAACGCTTCCTTCGCGTCCGGGAAGTCCGGCACCGGCTCATCGTCCGCCGCCGGCTGGCAGCTCGAAGTCACCCAGCCGAGCCGCTTGCCGGACGTATCCTTCGAGTAGTATCGCGACCCGTCGGGGCTGAAGGCGACGCCCGTTACTCGTGCGTTGTGGACGACGCATTGGTTAAAGGGGCAGGAGAAGGAGGCATCCCAGATGCGGACGGTTTTGTCCTCGGACGCTGTTGCTAGCTGTGTCCCGTCCGGACTGAACGACAGGGCGTTCACGCGGTCGGTATGCCCCCTGAGTTCCGCCACCGCCGCGCCCGTCAATGCGTCCCATAGCCTGACAGTCTTGTCATCTGACGCCGTCGCTACCCGCCGGCCGTCCCAGCTAAAGGCCACGGCCGTTAGTACGTCGGTGTGCCCCTTCAACTCGCCCGTTGCCGCGCCCGTATCCGCGTCCCAAAGCCGAGCGGTCGTGTCCCGTGAAGCCGTCGCCACCCGCCGGCCGTCCGGGCTGAACGCCACGGCCGTGACTGCGTTGGCGTGCCCTTGCAACTTGCCCGTCGCCGCGCGCGTCTCGGTGTCCCACAGCCGGGATGTCGCGTCGTCCGACCCCGTCACAACTCGCCGTCCGTCCGTGCTGAACGCCACGGCATTCACCGATTCAGTATGCCCCTTGAGTTCCGCCACCGCCGCGCCCGTCGCGGCGTCCCACAGCCGGGCTGTCTTGTCCCACGACGCCGTCGCCACCCGCCGCCCGTTCGGGCTGAACGCCACGGCCGACACCCACCCGGTGTGCCCCCTCAACTCCCCTGCCGCCATGCCCGTCGCGGCGTCCCACAGCCGGGCGGCCTTGTCCTCTGACGCCGTCGCCAGCCGCCGGCCGTCCGGGCTGAACGCCACGGCATTCACCTTGTCGGTATGCCCTTTGAGCAGGCCCGCCGGCGCGCCCGTCCCGGCGTCCCACAGCCCAATGGTCTTGTCATCTGACGCTGTCGCCACCCGCTGGCCGTCCGGGCTGAATGCTACGGCATTCACCTTGTCGGTATGCCCTGTCATCTCTGCCACCGGCACGCCCGTCTTGGCACACCACATTTGGGTTATGTTGTTGCATGTTGCCGTCGCAACCCGCGACCCGTCCGGGTTGAACGCCACTGCTCGGACGGGGCAGGCGTGTCTTGTGAACACGCCCGCCGCTGCGCCCAAGCTGGCGTCCCACAGCCGGGCCGTCTTGTCGTAGGAGGCCGTCGCCACCCGCCGGCCGTCCGGGCTGAACGCCACGGCATAGACCGCCGCGGTGTGGCCCTTGAGTTCGCCCGCCCCCGCGCCCGTCCCGGCGTCCCACAGCCGGGCCGTCTTGTCGTCGGAGGCCGTCGCCACCCGCCGGCCGTCCGGGCTGAACGTTAAGGCCCATATGCAGCTGCCGTGACCTGTGAGTACGCCCGCCGCCGCGCCCGTCCTGGCGTCCCAAAGCCGAGCCGTCCCGTCGGTTGACGCCGTCGCCACACGCCGGCCATCCGGGCTAAATGCCACTGCTGTTAGAAGATTTGGGTGCCCCTTGAGCTCGCCCGCCCCCGCGCCCGTCCCGGCGTCCCACAGCCGGACCGTTTTGTCATAAGAACCCGTCGCCAGCCGCCGGCCGTCCGGGCTGAAAATAACGGCCGTTACTATGTCGGTGTGCCCCCGGAGTACGCCCGCCTCCGCACCCACCTCTACATCCCACAGCCGGGCGGTCTTGTCGGCTGATCCCGTCGCCAGCCGCCGGCCGTCCGGGCTGAACGCCACCGCATAGACCGCCGCGGTGTGGCCCTTGAGTTCGCCCGCCCCCGCGCCCGTCCCGGCGTCCCACAGCCGGGTCGTCTTGTCGTCGGAGGCCGTCGCCACCCGCCGGCCGTCCGGGCTGAACGCCACGGCCGTGACGCGGCCGGCGTGCCCTTTCAGTTCCGACACCGCCGCGCCCGTCACGGCGTCCCACAGCCGGGATGTCCCGTCGGCTGACACCGTCGCCACTCGCCGGCCGTCCGGGCTGAACGCCACGGCCTTGACGCGGCCGGCGTGCCCTTTCAGTTCCGCCACCGCCGCGCCCGTCACGGCATCCCAGATGCGAGCCGTCTTGTCGTCCGACGCAGTCGCCACCCGCGTCCCATCGGGGCTGAAGGCCACGTCCATCACTGCTTGTTTATGAAAGTTCAATATATAGTTAGTTATTTCTATCGATGTAAAGAGTCGGTCGTGTTCCCAACCGCGGAAATCCCTGCGAGCCGTAACAATGTTATTCACCGTGGTGGTGATCGATCCTTCATCCCAGGAACGAGCCATAAGGTCAATTTGATTCGCGTAGATGAGCCATTCCGCCCGCGTAAGTTGTTTTTCTGCCCGTTGTTCCGCCTTAACGGCCAGATTCCGTTCACTGCCCGCCCGAACCGCCTGCCAGGTACTTACCGCCGTGCCCAGCGTCAGGGCTGTCAGCGTGACCGTCAGCGCCACCGTCACCGCCGGGTTGCGCCGCGCCCACTTCGTCGCCGTCTCGACCCGACCGGCGGGCCGCACCGTGATCGTGCCGCCGGACAGCCACGCCCGCAGGTCGGCGGCCAACTCGGCGGCGCTGGCGTAGCGGTCGCGGGGGTCCTTCGCCAGGCAGTGGCCGATGATCAGCGCGAGGTCGCGCGGCACGCCGGGGGCGGCCGCCGAGAGCGGGGTGAACTTGCCCGACATGACCTGGCCCAGCACGGCCCAGCCGTCGCCGCCGCTGAACGGCCGCGCGCCGGCGAGGAGTTCGTAGAGCATCACGCCCAGGGACCAGACGTCGGCCGGCGGCCCGACGAACCTCGCCCCGCCCGCGGCCTGCTCCGGGGCCATGTACGCGGGGGTGCCCATGACCGCCACGGTCGCCGTCAGCCCCGCCCCAGAGGCCACCCGCTTCGCCAGGCCGAAGTCGGACACCTTCGGCCGCCCGGCGTCGTCGAGCAGCACGTTGTGCGGCTTCAGGTCGCGGTGGACGATGCCCAGCGCGTGGGCCGCCGCCACGCCGTCGGCGACGCCGGCCAGCAGCTCGGCCGCGCGGCGGGCCTCGACGGGGCCGCCCTTCGTGAGCGCACTGAGGTCGCCGCCGGGACAGAATTCGAGTGCGAGGAACGGCCGGCCGGCGTGCTGGCCGAAGTGGTGGACCTCGACGACGTTGGGGTGCCGCACCGCCGCGACCGCCTCGGCCTCGGCCAGGAAGCGGATCAGCGCCCGGTCGCCGGCCGCCGCCAACACCATCTTCAGCGCGACCGGGCGGTTCAGCCCCTGCTGCCGGGCGAGGTAGACGACGCCCATGCCGCCGCGGCCGAGTTCGCCTTCGAGGGCGTAGCCGGGCGGCGCGTCGGGCAGCCCCGCCGGCTGGGCGGCCGGGCCGTCGGCGGTGACCGAGTATTCGTCAACGCCGGGGGCGGGCGGAGTGTCGGTGGTCAGGTCGTCGGGCATGGGCAAGCGTCCGACGAGGCGGGGGCGAGTGCGGCCATGTTACTTTGACGCGTCTGCGAAAGACAGAGGATTCCCGGCGGAACCCGCGGTAGCGTGTCACTCTTCTGTAGCTGGCCTCTGTGAGGCCGGTTCGCTTCCTGTGTCGGATGGTCCCTGCCACAGGGGGTCAGACCGGCCTCACAGAGGCCAGCTACAGAAGACAGGACCGGCCTCGCAGAGGCCAGCTACAGAAGAGTCGCACGCATCGGGGGCGGGCGGTTGACACGCCGCGGGGCGGGCCGTAACCTTGACCCCACCGCGCCGCCTCCCCGCAAGATGCCCTATGCCCCCGCCGGAACCCCACGCCTCCCGCGACCAGACCCTACTCGACGACTGCCAGGACGTGCTCGGCTACCGCTTCAAGCGGCCGGTCCTCCTGCAAGCCGCGCTGACGCACACCTCCGGGGCCAACACGCGGCTGGCGTCGAACGAACGCATGGAGTTCCTCGGCGATAGTGTCCTGGGCCTCGTCACCTGCGAGCTGCTATACGAGCGCTTCCCGGAGTATCAGGAGGGCGACCTGACGAAGGTGAAGTCGGTCGTCGTCAGCCGCAAGACCTGTGCGGAGTTCAGCCGGGCACTCGACATCGAGGAATTCCTGCTCGTCGGCAAGGGCATGAACAGCCACGCCGAGATGCCGATGAACGTGCTGGCCGACACCTTCGAGGCCCTCGTCGCGGCGATCTTCCTCGACGGCGGCTACGACGCGGCCAAGCTGTTCCTGATGGAGTTCCTGGAGCCGTACATGGAGGAGGTCGCCGAGCAGGCGCTGGCCTCGAACTCGAAGTCCGAGTTGCAGCAGGTCGCCCAGCGGACTTACGGCGGCGTGCCGCGCTACGTGATCCTCGACGAGCAGGGGCCGGACCACGACAAGTGCTTCAAGATCACCGCCGACATCGACGGCCACCGCTTCCCGCCGGCGTGGGGCCGCAACAAGAAAGAGGCGGAGTTGAAGGCCGCCTTGAACGCGCTCGCCGCCATCGCCGACGCCCCGATTCCGTACCCCTCCTGAGCCGGGGCCGACGATGCTCAGCGGCTACCCCGTGACCTGCACGAGTTGCCCCGCGTCCGCGCGCTACAAGATCGCGGCCGTCTGGACCGACGGCCTGAAGCAAGAGTTGAAGACGTACTACCTGAGTTGCGAGCGATGCCTTGCGGGCCACTTCGCCCAGGCGACGGCGAAGCACGCCGCGTGCGGCTCGACCGACGGCGAGTCGCTGCTGCCCCCGGCGATCTACGAGCGCGTTGAAGGCTTGCTGTCGAGGCGAAGCGACCTGGAAGGGACGGCGAGCGGGGGACGAAAGTCCCCCGAGTGATCCCCACACGACTGAATCGCTCGCCGGCGGGGGAGAACTCGGGGGACTTTCGTCCCCCGCTCGCCAAGAAGTGTTAGTACCGCAGTTCGAGGCCGACGCCGACGCCCTGCACGTTGAATGTCGAGCGGTGCAGTTGGAACGCCGGCAACGCCGGGCCGCCGCCGCCGGACGCCGGGGCGATCTGGTTCGTGTTGACGCGGGTGTCGAACTGGTCGCCGGCGCGGGCGACGTTGTTCCACGAGATGAAGTTGTAGCTGACGAACGCCCGCAAGTGTTCGGTCACCTGCACGCCGCCGCGCACGCCGATCTCCGGCACGACCGAGAACTGGTTGCTGCTGTAGCTGCCGATGTTACTCGTCTGCGTCAGCAGGCCGCCGGGGAAGTTCGTGGCGACGCCGGACGGGCTGACGATCGTCGTGTTGCCCGAGATATCGACGTTGGTGTGAGTCACGCCCAACGCCACGGTCGGCCGCACGCCGAGGAAGAAGTGGCCGAAGCGGCGCTCGTAGTTGAGGCCGACGTTGGCCCCGTAGAAGTTGTTGGTGGTGCGAATGCGGTCCTGGATCAGGAACTGCGTGCCGGCGGGGACGTTCGAGCCGGCGAGCGCGGTCAGGTTCTCGTTGATGGTGATGTCGTCGCGCAGGTTGAGGTAGCGGAAGCCGTAGACGAAGTCGAGCCGGCCGCAGGGGTCGCAGCAGAGGTTGCAGATCAGCCCGAGGCCGCCGCCGATGAAGTCGGAACTCGCCCGGACGCCCACCGAACCGGCCAGAACGCCGGGGAAGGCGACGAGCTGCGAGTCGGAGTTGCCGCCGAAAGCGACGAGCTGCGAGTTGTTGCGGGTGCCGAGCGCGTCCACGAAGGGGCGGGCCAGGATTTGCGAGCCGTTCGAGGTCGCGTTGAAGCCCTCGCCGGAGTTGCCGAGGAAGAAGAAGTCGCCCTCGACGCCGAAGCGCTGGCAGTCGTCGAGCCACGCCCCGGCGCGGACGCGCAGGCCGTTGCGGAAGTTGTCGTTGACCTTGTTGCCGCCGAAGAGCGTCGAGGTGCCGGGGGCACCCAAGACACCGGCGAGGTTGCGCGGCGTGCCGGCGGGGGAGCTGGTCACGAAAGCGGGCGTGTTCTGGCCCTTGGCGACCCAGTAGAGGTACTCCGCGCTCACCCAGAGCCGGCCGGGGGGGCCGCACAGGCAGTCGCAGGCCGTACCGCACGCCTTGGCCGGCATGCAGGCGTCGGTGCCGCACGGGCCGGCGGAGGGGTCGGCCGCGAAAGCGGGGTGTTGCGGCCCCAACAGCGGCTCGCCAGCCGGCGAGCCCTGCGCCGCGGTGCTTGCGGGTAGAGTCGCGGGCGTCGCCGATGCGGCGGGGAGTTGCGTGCCGATCGGGCGGGTCGGGAACGCCGACGGGAACGAATTCGCGGGGGCCGCCGGGGGGGTCGGCTGCCCGGCCGACACCGCGCCTGCCAGGCCGATGCAGGCTGTGACGCCTCCGAGGAAGCGAGTGAACATAGAAACCTCCGTGTCGTTGCGGGTGCCGCCAGAATCCTTCTGGGGGTAGCGGGGATCGCGTGGGGTGGGTTCCGCTAGTCAGGTATCGACGAACCGCCCCTCGCTTCTCCATTCAACCCCGCTTATTTGAAGCGTCTCAACTCGCACGATGCGGCCGACTTACCCAGACCCCGCCCCGTTCTCGGTTCGGTGACGGCGGCTTGGGAGCTGTGATTGGGTCAATTTCCGCTCGCGACGTGAAATCTGCGACCGGGCCACAGCCGTCCTATTCGGTTGAGGCCTCGGGGCCGAATGTGTCAAGTTTTCCGACACTCCAGACGCGATCGCATGGAAAGCGAGCGGGGTCGGCGGGGTTTCTGTTGACACGATAATTTCTCGGCTCAAACTGAACGACACGGCATCGACCCGCTGCCCAGTCCCGATTCACCCCGACGAGGTCGCCCATGGCACCGAGAACTAGCCCCGGCCGCGGTCCCCAAGGCCGCGGCCGCAAAACGCCGGCGCACCTGCCCAAACTCGACGTCAGCCGCCTCGAAGAGCGCGACGTGCCGGCAACCTTCTCGGGCACCGTGTTTCTGGACACGAACGCCAACGGCAACTTCGACGCGACGGCGACGCTGATCAACAACGCCGGGTCGGGCCAGACCCCGCTCGTCACCGAGGTCGGCTACAACGGGCTGACGCAGCCGTGGGACCCGGTGGCCACCCGCGTCCCGGTGCTGGTGCAGGCCTTCGACAGCGCGAACAAGCTGCAAGGCTCGGCGGCGACCGACCTGGCGGGCACGTACACCCTGACCGTCGCGGCGGCGGGGGCGTACCGCCTCGAGTTCAGCAACCTGCCGGCCGGGCTGTCGTTCGGCCCGTCCGGCCAGGCGACCGGCACGGCGGTGCAGACGGCGAGCGTCGCGGCCGGGGGCAACACGGCGGGCGTCAACCTCGGCCTGGTGCGCTTCGAGGACATCACGCCGGACAACCCGACGGTGGTCACGAACGAGTACTTCTTCGGGGCGTTCGACTCGGGCAACGCCGACAAGGCCACCGTCGTCAGCTTCCCCTACAACGCCGGGGCCAACTTCCCGTCCACCGACGTGGCTGCGTACACCGCCCCCACCACGCACACGATCCAGATCACGCACGGCCAGGTCGGCGCGACCTGGGGCCTCGCCTACGACCGCGCGACCGACCGCGTCTTCATGTCGGCGTTCACCAAGTCTCACTCCGGCTACGGCCCGAACGGTCCGGGGGCGATTTACGCCGCCGGGGCCACGCCGACCGGCTCGAACACCACCGTCACGACCGCGTCGCTGCTCGTGGACCTCGGGGTCGCCGCGGCCGGCGTCAACTACCGCGCCCAGCCGGCGTTCAGCGACCCGGCCAACAACGCCGGCCAGAACCCCTACATCCGCGACGGCCTGTACAAGCAGACCGACAGCGGCGGCGTGTCGCGGCAAGTCGGCTGGGACGCCGTGGGCAAGACGGGCCTCGGCGGCCTCGACGTGGACGCGACCGGCCGCTACCTGTTCACCGTCGGCCTCGCCGACCGCAACCTGTACGTCGTCGATACGCAGAACCCGACCGCCGCCCCGCTGATCGTGCCGCTGCCCGTCGTGACGGGGGCGAACGGCTACACCGGCGTCACCGCGGGCAACCCCCTCGGCGACCTGCGGCCGTTCTCCGTGAGCTACTTTCGCGGCTCGATCTACGTCGGGGCGGTCAACACGGCCGAATCGACGACGCTCGGCGGCACCGTGGCGGGCAACTCCGCCGCGCTGAGGGCCTACGTCTTCCAGTACAAACTGAACGTCGATTCCGCCGGCAACCCGACCGGCACCGGGCAGTTCATCGACCTCAACGGGGCGGCGACGACCTCGCAGGCCGTCCTCGTCGCGCCGCTGAACTACAACCGCGGCTACATCGTCAACGGGGACCAGACGGGGGACTCGACGACGAACGCGATCTCGGCCAACTGGCTGCCGTGGTCGCCGGTCTACCGCAACATCACCAACACCAACATCCCGCAGAACGCCTTCTACCCGCAGCCCTGGCTGACCGGCCTGTCGTTCGACCCGGACGGCAACATCACCCTCGGCGTGCGCGACCGCTCCGGCGACCAGTTCGGCCCGTTCAACCCCGCCGACACGGCCAACCCCAACACGCCGCTCGCCGGCATCCCCGGCGGCGACACCCTGCGGGCCTTCTCGAACACGCAAGGGCCTGTCGGCGCGGTCACGTCGCGCTGGAGCGTCGAGAGCAACGGCAGCGGGCCACTCGGGCCGACCTCGGCGGCCGGCGTCGGCAACAACCAGGGGCCCGGCGGCGGCGAGTTCTACGCCGGCGACTTTCTCGTGCCCCGCGCGGCCGGTAAGGTCCAGGACCACCAGGAAGTCAGCCTCGGCGGCGTGCTGCAACTGCCCGGCTACAAGGACGTGGCCGTCACGTCGTTCGACCCGGCCCAGATTCCGGGCCGCTACAACGCCGGCGGGGTTCGCTGGTACCGCAACACGCAGGACGCCGCCAACCAGGCCGGCGACTCGGTGAGGGCCTACGAGCTGTATGTCAACGAGAGCGGCGGCGTCCCGACGACCTTCGGCAAGGCCAACGGCATCGGCGACCTCGTGGCGATCCGCACCTCGACGATGGAAGTCGGCAACAAGATCTTCGCCGACCAGAACAGCGACGGCCGCCAGGACGCCAACGAGCCGGGACTCGCCGGCGTGACGGTGATCCTGTTCAAGAACGGCGCGTCGATCGGCCAGACGAGTACCGACGCGGCCGGCAACTACTACTTCACGAGCGCCGCCGACCCCGGCGCGGGCAACCGCGTGCCCGGCAAGGCGTACAACGTCAACGTACTGCCGAACATGGCGTACCAGGTGCGCATCCCGCTCGCCCAAGCTCCGCTCACCGGCTTGACGGTGACCACGACCAAGATCAACGGCGGCACCGAGTTCCAGCGCGACAGCGACGCCGTGCGCGTCGGCACGGACGCGGTCGTGGATTTGACGACGGGCCAACTCGGCACCAACGACCACAGCTTCGACGCCGGGTTCATCGTCCGGCTCTCGCTCGGCGACTTCGTCTGGACTGACGCCAACAACAACGGCATCTTCGACGCCGGCGAGGCCCCGATCCCGAACGTGACGGTGCAACTCCTCAACGCCGCCAACGCCGTCGTCGGCACGGCCGTCACGAACGCGCAGGGCGGCTACCTGTTCGCCGACCTGACGCCGGGCCAGTACCGCGTCCGCATCCCGCTGGCCGCCGGGATCAACCCCGGCCTGGCGGGCTACGTCTCGAGTACCGGCGTCAACGGCTCCGCGACCGGCCCCTTCGAGCCGGCGAGCGGCGTCTTGCCGCAGCAGTCGAACAAC
This sequence comes from Fimbriiglobus sp., assembly GCA_043744775.1. Taxonomy (GTDB): domain Bacteria; phylum Planctomycetota; class Planctomycetia; order Gemmatales; family Gemmataceae; genus Fimbriiglobus. The sequence goes on from JAYTUC010000058.1 coordinate 61,441, forward strand.
GCGGACAACGGCGTCACGCAGGCCGGCAACGTCGTCGGCTCGCTGGTGAACGTGCAGGCGGGACTCGCGCCGACCAACGAGCCGGGCGAGCCGAACTTCGACACGAACCTGAACGACACCGCGGACAACGCCAACAGTTTCCGCAACCAGGACTTCGGATTCTACCGGCCCCTGAGCATCGGCGACACGGTTTTCGTCGATCAGAACAACGACGGCATCCGCTCCGGCGAGCCGGGCCTGGCGGGCGTGACCGTGCAGCTCCTGCAAGTCTCGCCCGGCACCGGCACCGTCCCGACGACGGTCACCGTGGCCGCGACGGCGACGAACGTCAACGGCGGCTACCTGTTCACGAACCTGTCCGGCGGCACCTACCGCGTGCGGCTGGTCCGCGACTCGGCCCTCGCCGGCTACCTGTCGAGTACCGGCGCGCCGGGTCTGGCGACCGGCCCGTCGGAGCCGGCCGTCGGCAACCCCGCCAACGACCGGGACCACGGCACGCAGTCGGTGAACTTCATCGACGGCCCGACGCTGACCTACGCCCCCGGCGGCGCGACGCCGGTGCCCCCCGCGACGATCCCCGCCGGCCTGCCCGCCGACGCCACGGCCCCGGACAGCCAGTTCCGCGACCAGGACTTCGGCGTGTTCCAGCCGCTGGACCTCGGCGACCTCGTCTTCGAGGACACGAACAACAGCGGCGTCCGGGATGTCGGCGAGCCGGGGGTCGCGGGCGTGTTGGTCGAGTTGCTCGACGCCGCCGGCAACCCGTACCGCGACGCGACCACCAACGCCGCGCTCACGGCGGTGACCGCCGGCAACGGAACGTACCTGTTCACGAACCTCGTGCCCGGCTCGTACCGCGTCCGCATCACCCCGCCGGCCGGCTACCGCGGCAGCACGGGCGCGAACGGCAGCGGACTGGGGCCGTACGAACCCGGCCTGCCCGGCACCGACCCGACCAACAACGCCGACCACGGCACGGCAGTCCCTGCCAGCCTACTCATTGCGTCGTCGCCGGTGGTGCTGTTCGGCCCGCAGGACGCCCGCAACCCGAACGCGAACTCGGCCGGCCTGGTCAACTCGGCCAACCTGGCCCAGGACTTCGGCATCTTCCGCAACGTCTCGCTGGGCGACTTCGTCTGGGAGGACGCGAACAACAACGGCATCTTCGACGCCAACGAGACGCCGATCGCCGGCGTGACCGTGCGGCTACTCGACGGCAACAGCCAGCCGGTGCTGGGCCTCGGCGGCGTGGCGGTCACGACCCTGACCGCGGCCGATGGCGGCTACCTGTTCCCGAACCTGACCGCGGGGACGTACCGCGTCGAGGTCGTCATCCCGACGGGCTACTTGTCGAGTACTGGCACCAACGGCAGCCTGAGCGGCCCGTTCGAGCCGGTGACGACGCCCGTCAACCCGGACAACAACCGCGACCACGGCACGACGCAGCCGGGCGGCCTGACCGTCCGCGGCCCGCTGGTGAACGCCCAGCCCGGCCTCGCCCCGCTGAACGACACGGCCGGCCCGCTCTCCGCGACGACCGCCGACGGCACCACGCCCAATGCGAGTAGTTACCGCGACCAGGACTTCGGCTTCTTCCGACCACTCGCTGTTGGCGACCTCGTCTGGCTCGACGCCAACAACAACGGCAAGCACGAGGCGACCGAGGCGGGCGTGCCCAACGTTCGCGTCGTCCTCCTCGACGCCGCGGGGGGCACCGTCGGCTCCACGGTCACGGGGCCGAACGGCGAGTACCGCTTCTCGAACCTGTCGCCCGCGGTCTACACGGTTAAGATCACCCCGCCGGCCGGGCTGATTAGCTCGACCGGCGGGGTGGGTAGCCCCTTCGAGCCGGCGGCTCAGAATAACGTCAACGACGCCGACAAGGGCACCGGCCAGCCCGACGGCGGCATCAGCACGCTGCCGTTCACGCTGCTGGCCGACGGCAACCCGAGCGAGAACGGCCGGGCCAACCTGACGCAGGACTTCGGCCTCATCACGCCGCCGGTCGTGCCGCCCCCCCCGCCCCCGGTGACCCTGGCCGTCGGCGACTTCGTTTGGTTCGACGCGAACAACAACGGCACCTTCGACGCGGGCGAACTCGGCGCGGCGGGCGTCACGGTGCGCCTGCTCGACGGCGGCGGCGCGACCGTCGCAACGCAGGTGACCAACCCCGCCGGCGGCTACCTGTTCACGGGACTCTCGGCCGGGGTCTACTCGGTCGAGATCGCCCCGCCGGCCGGCTTCCAGAGTTCGACCGGCGGCACCGGCAACCCGTTCGAGCCGGCCGCGCAGAACAACGTCAACAACGCGGACAAGGGCACCGGCCAAGCCGACGGCACGATCCGGACGCTACCCTTCACGCTGCTGCCCGACGGCAACCCGAACGATAATGGCCGGGCCAACTTGACGCAAGATTTTGGCCTCTTCTCGCCGCCAGTCGTGCCGCCCCCGCCGCCGCCCCCGCCGCCCCCGCCGCCCCCCCCGCCCCCGCCGGGGGTGCCGCCGGCTAACATCTCGGGCAACGTGTACCTCGACAGCAACGTCAACGGCGTCCGCGACGCCGGCGAGCGGCCGATCCCCTCGACGCGCGTCTACCTCAACGGCAAGGACGACGCGGGCAAGTCGGTCGCGCTCGTCGCCGTCACCGACGTTGTGGGCAACTACCGCTTCGACAACCTGGCCCCCGGCACCTACACCGTCCGCGAGCAGCAGCCGGACGGCAAGCTCTACAACGGCTCGACCAACGTCGGCACCGTGAGCGGCGTGGTGACCGGCACCGGCGGCAACGACATCATCAGCACGGTGCGGCTCAACGCGGGCAACAGCGGGGTCAACTACAACTTCGGCGAGGTCCCGACCGCCGGCACCTTCGGCTACGTCTGGGTGGACACGAACCGCAACGGCGTCTTCGACGCGGGCGAGTCGCCGATCGGCGGGGTGACGGTCACCCTGGCCGGCACCGCCTTCCCCGGCACGCCGTTCGCCCGGCCGCTGACGGCCGCCGACGCCCCCGGCGGGCTGACGGCGGTGACCAACGCCGTCGGGCGGTACGACTTCCCGACGCTGCCCTTCGGGACGTACACACTGACGGAGACGCAGCCGGTCGATTACGACGACTGGCAACTCCAGGACGGCGACCCGAACAACCCGCGGCCGACGCTGGCCCCCAACGTGTTCAGCAACGTGAGCCTGACCGCGAGTGCCCCGATCCGCGGGCCGTTCAACTTCGGCGAGGTGCTGAGTTCGACGACCGTGATTGTGCCGCGGTCCCCCGAGACCTCGAAGCGTCAGTTCCTGGCCTCGACGACCGGCACCGGCCGGGCCTCCGCGACGACGAGCGACAACTCGACGACGACGCAAGCGGTGCCCAACTCGCCGGGGGTCGTGGCACCGGTGACGTTGCTGCCGTTCCAGCCACGCTTCACCGCCGGCACCAACCCGAACAACGCCGCGATCGTCGCCACCGGCGCGGGGCCGGGCACGTCGCCCTTGGTGCGGGTGTTCGATTACTCGACGGGCCTCGAGAAGTTCCGCTTCCTCGCTTATGAGGAGTCGTACACCGGCGGCGTCCGAACCGCGGTGGGCGACATCAACGGCGACGGCGTGCCCGACATCGTCGTGGCGACGGGCCTCGGCGGCGGGCCACGCATCCGGGTGTTCAGTGGCGTCGATTGCAGCGTGTTGCAAGACTTCTTCGCCTACGAGCCGACCTACATGGGCGGACTGTCGGTCGCGACCGGCGACGTGAACGGCGACGGGTTCGCGGACATCGTCGTCGGCACCGACATGGGCGGCGGCCCGCGGGTGCGGGTGTTCGACGGCAAGACGGGCGCGGTCGCCCAGGACTTCTTCGCCTTCGACTCCACCCAGCGCGGCGGCGTGCGGGTGGCGGCGGCCGATGTCAACAAGGACGGCCGCGCCGACGTGATCGCCGCGACCGGGGCCGGCGTGCCGACGCGGGTGCGGGTGTTCGACGCCGCGACGCAGGCAATTCTGCAAGACTTCGCCCCGTTCGGCGACGGCTTCAGCGGCGGGGCGTTCGTGGCCGGCGGCGACTACAACGGCGACGGCAAGCAGGACGTCATCGTCGGGGCGGACGCCGGCGGCGGCCCCCGCGTGGGCGTCTTCGACGGCCTGAGCGGAGCGCCGCTCGCCAGCTTCTTCGCCTACGAGATGAGCTTCTCCGGCGGGGTTCGCGTCGCGGCGTTCGACATCAACGGCACCGGCCGCAGCGCGATCGTGACCGCGGCCGGGGTGGGCGGCGGCTCGCGGGTGACGGTCTACTCCGGCCCCGGCATCGATGTCGTGGACGACTTCTTCGCCTACGACGCCACGCAGAACGGCGGCGTCTACGTCGGGGCGGGCAGCGCGACCCGCAAGACGGTCGCCTCGACCGGCAGCCCGGCCGTGTCCGGCCAACTCGGTAAGCCGGGCACCTTGCCGACTCTGCCGGCGTAGCGCGTCGGCGGGCAAAAACCTTCAGTCGCCCTGGGCCATCCCAGGGCGACTTTTTTTGCGCCTTTGGTCTTGCGTCGGCCCGCAAGTTCGGGCATACCGCCGCGATTCTTGACACTGCGGCGGGTGTGCCGCGTCCAAGAGGGGGTTTCGACGATGCGGAAAGTTTACCGGAAAGTGGCGGCGTTCGCGGTGGCTGCGCTCAGCGCGGGTTCGGGCGGCTGCGCGACGCAGGCGGGGACCGGGGCGCTCGCGGGCGGCGGCATCGGCGCGGGCGTCGGGGCGCTCATCGGCTCCGCGACCGGCAACCCGGAGGCCGGCGCGGCCATCGGCGGCATCCTCGGCGCGGGCGTCGGCACGGCCGTCGGGGCGGAGGCGGACGCCGACAAGGCCAACCGCGCCGCCGACGTGGCCGTCGCCCAGGCCAACGCGGCCGAGGCGAACGCGCCGACGAGCCGCGGCCCGCTTAGCGTGGAGGACGTGATCCGCATGAGCAGAGTGGACCCGGCGACTAACACCCGCGTCAGCGACGACGTGATCCTGAACTACCTACGCACCTCGAACAGCGTCTACAACTTGCAGCCCGCCGACTTGCAGTACCTCAGTAGCAGTGGCGTCTCGGAGCGGGTCATCATCGAGATGACGAACTCGCGCGGCCGCACGGCGACGCGCATTGTCCGCGAGCCGACGCGCACCGTGATCATCCGCGAGCCGTCGCCGTACTACTACGACCCGTACTGCCCGCAGCCGATCTACGTCCGCCCGGCGTCCGGCGTGTATCTCCGCGGCCGGTTCTGATAGACTTGGGGGGACGCGCCTGAAACCCCGCCCCGGAGTCGCCCGATGCCGTTGACCCTTTGCCTCCTGTCGCTGCTGTTCGCCGCACCGCCCGACGCGGTTCCGGGAGCGGCTGATTGGCCGCAGTTCCGCGGTCCGTCCCGCGACGGCGTCTCCGCCGAGCGCGGCCTGCTCACCTCGTGGCCGGCCGAGGGGCCGAAGAAGCTCTGGACCGCGGCCGGCCTGGGCGGCGGCTTCAGCAGTGTCTCCGTCGTCGGTGGCGTGATTTACGGCACCGGCCTGAAGTCCGACGGCCAGGAACACCTCTTCGCCCGCGACGCCGCCGACGGCCACGAACTCTGGTCCACGCCGATCGCCGAGAAGCAGAAGGTCGATCACGGCGAGGGGCCGCGCAGTACGCCGACCTTCGCCGCCGGGTCCGTTTACGCCGTGAGCATGGGCGGCACGCTCGCCTGCCTCAACGCCGCCGACGGCAAACTCGTCTGGACGAAGAACTACGTCAAGGACTTCGGCGGGAGTGTCCAGGCTTGGGGCTACAGCGAGTCGGTGCTGGTGGACGACGGTAAAGTCATCTGCACGCCCTGCTCCAAGTCGGCCGCCATGGTGGCACTCGACGCCAAGACCGGCGCGACCGTCTGGACGGCGGCTGTCAAAGATGCCGGCGGCGCGGGCGGTTACGCCTCGGCGGTCAAGGCGATCGTCGGCAAGGTGCCGATGTACATCAACTTGTTGGGCAAGTCCGGCGGCGTCGTGGCGGTCCACGCCAAAACTGGCAAGGTCCTGTGGCAGTACAGCCGGATCATGAACGGCACCGCCAACATCCCGAGTGTGCTGGTCAAGGGCGACCTCGTGTTCGCCTCGACCGGCTACAACGACGGCGGGGCCGCGCTGCTCCAAATGAGGGTCGAGGGCGACGGCGTGGCGGTCAAGGAAGTCAAGTACTACAAGTCCGGCGAGTTGCAGAACCACCACGGCGGCATGGTCGCTGTCGGCGGGACGATCTACTTTGGCCACGGCCACAACCAGGGCTACCCGGCCGCGGTCGATTTCGCCACCGGCGAGATCTTGTGGAAGGAGTCGAAGGGGATGTCCGGCGGCCAAGGCTCCGCGGCGGCGGTCGCGGCGGACGGCATGGTCGTGCTGCGCTACCAGAACGGCGTCGTGGCGATGTTCAAGGCGAACCCCAAGGAGTTCGAGGCGGTGTCGAGCTTCAAGATTCCCGAGCCGAGCAGGCAGCCGAGCTGGCCGCACCCGGCGATTGCTAACGGTAAGCTGTACCTGCGCGACCAAGACAAGCTGCACTGCTTCGAGTTGAAGGCGGGGAACTAGTTCCGGCGAGCGGCGTGGCGTAAGCCCGCTGTTTTCAGCCCGGATTGCGAACGACTACCCCGTGCATGCGGCCAAAACCCCCGGCGGGTTATATCCCCACGCCGGGCAGTCAACAGCGGGCTTACGCTACGCCGCTCGCCTGACCCGCAACCGCCGGAGGCCGCGATGGGTCAACTCGCACTCGACGCCCCGCTGGACGACGCCGTCGCGCTCGCACGCCGGGTGCTCGCCATCGAGGCCGACGCGCTGCGGCTCGCCGCCGACCGGCTCGACGGCTCGTTCAACCGCGTCGTCGCCCGGCTGGCCGCGTGTGCCGGCCGCGTGGCGGTGACCGGCATCGGCAAGTCGTCGGACGTGGGCCAGAAACTCGTCGGCACTTTGAACTCGACCGGCACGCGGGCTTACCTGCTCGACGCGACGCGGGCCGTCCACGGCGACCTCGGCATGGTCCACCCCGACGACGTGGCGGTGCTACTGTCGCACAGCGGCGAGAGCGACGAACTCTTGCGGCTGTTGCCGTCGCTGCGGGCACTGTCCGGCGGGCTAGTCGCGATCACCGGCCGCGGCGACAGTACACTCGCCCGCCGCGTCGATGAGGTGATCGTGTACGGCCCGATTTCGGAGGCGTGCCCGCTGAGCCTGGCCCCGAGTACCTCGACGACGGTGATGCTCGCGTTGGGCGACGCGCTGGCGTTCGCGCTGAGCGAGGGCCGCCGGTTTACCGCCGACGACTTCGCCAAGTTCCACCCCGGCGGGAGCATCGGCCGTCGGCTCGCCACGGTCGAGAGCGTCATGCGGCGCGGCAGCGAGTTGCGCATCGCCGCGGCCTCGGCGACCGTGCGGCAGGTCTTCGCGCAGGTGCGGCACGTCGGCCGGCGCACTGGGGCAGTCATGCTCGTCGATGCCCACTGGCGGCTCGCCGGGCTGTTCACCGACAGCGACCTGGCGCGGCTCTTCGAGGCCAACGCCGACGGGGCGTTCGACCGGCCGATCGCCGACGTGATGACCCGCGGCCCGGTCACGCTCGAACGCACCGCTCGACTCGGCACCGCGCTCGAACTCCTGAAGTCCCGCAAGATCAGCGAGTTGCCCGTCGTGGACGGCGACGGCAAGCCGGTCGGCCTGCTCGACATCACCGACCTCCTCGGCCTTGACCCGGACGACACCGATGCCACGCCTGCCTCCTGACACTGGGGATGACTTGCAAGCCCGCGTGGAGGCCGTGCGGCTGCTGGTCCTCGACGTGGACGGCGTCCTGACCGACGGCTCGATCGTCTACTCCGACTCCGGCGAGGAGTTGAAGCGCTTCCACGTCCGCGACGGGTCCGGCTTGAAGCTTTGGCAACTCGCCGGTATGCGCACGGCGATCTTGTCGGGCCGGTCGTCGCCCGCGGTCAGCCGGCGGGCGTCCGAACTCGGCATCGGCGTCGTGTTGCAGGGGCGGTCGGACAAGCTCGCGGCGCTCGCGGAGATTCTGGCCGCGACGGGATGCGCGGCCTCCCAATCGTGCGCGATCGGGGACGACTTGCAGGACTTGCCGCTGCTGAATGCGGTGGCGGTGGCCGCGGCGGTCGGCGACGCCTGCCCCGAGGTGCGTAGAATGGCCGACTACGTGACCGCCACGCCGGGGGGCCGCGGGGCCGCCCGCGAACTGGTGGAGTGGCTGCTGAAGCGCCAGGGACGGTGGGACGACCTGATCACCCGCGACCGGCCCGCCGGCTAACCGGAGACTGACACCGTGTGGACACCCCGACGCATCTTACTCTTGCTCACGACGATGTTCGTCACCACCGGGGCGTACTTCGCGTACGCGCGGGTCTTGGGCGGCATCGACGGCCTGCCCGAGCTGCCGGCCGAGTTCCTGCTGTCGCCCAACGCCCCCGCGCCGCCGACGCCGAGTGAGAAGGGCTTGCAGACCAAGGCGATGCTCAGTCGGGCCTTCGGGCCGGCCAGCCCCGAGGTCGGCAACAGCATCGCTTACAAACTGCAAATCTGGATGGCGGCGCAGGGCCAGCTCATCGCGTGCGGCCAGCCGGCGTTCGCGTCCGGCTCCGAGCCGAGCCGATTCGTCGAGGTGTCGCCGTTCAGCCTCGCCTTCGTCGGCAAGTCGCGCGGCCCCGGCGAAGTGCTACTGCCCGACGAGCGCGAGGAGATTTCGACCGTCCACGCCGACAAGGCGATCCTGGAGTTCGACCGGCCGGTCGCGTCGGTGCAGGACATGCGCGAGAAGTGCAAGATGGTCGGGCTGCAAATGCTCAGCACGCCGGACGTGCCGAGTACCGACGCCCGCCGCGGCAGGGTCTGGGTGACGAACAACCAGAAGTCCGCCGACCCCGGCCAGTTCCTAGTGTTCAACACCGTCGGCCCGGTCAACTACCGCTCGCCGGACGACGGCCCGGCCGCCGGCGGGGCGGACGTGCCGCAGATGTGGACGAGCGCTACGGTCGAAGTCATCGACAAGCGCAACCTGCCGCGGGCCTTACGCTCGGGCAGCACGGCGACGACGCAAGCCGCGTCGGTGGGCTTGCGCAGCAACCCGGCGTCGATCGCCGCGATCCTCTCGGGCGAGGCCAACCCGCCGCCCACGGCCACCGCCGAGGGGATGAAGATTTACCTCGAGCGCTCCAGCGGCGCGGAGCCGGCCAAGTCCGACAAGCGCAACACGACCGGGTATTCGAGCGTGCGGCTGATCGAACTGAGCCGCGACGTGCAGTTCAACCTCTGGACCGACGGCGGCACCGGCTTCCCCGGCACCTCGCCCGCCGACGCGCCGCCGGTGGCCCCGGCGGACGCCACGCCGTCCGTCGATCCGCCGGCCGCCCTCGCGGCGGTCATGGTGCCCTTCGCCGACGCGGCGGCCCTCGCCAAGCGTTTTTCCGACAAGAAGTTGTTGGTGATCGACACGCCGGGCAGCTTCCGCTTCGACTTCCCCAAGAACCTCGCCCGCTTCGAGGCCGACGGCATCGAGACCCCGGCCGGGCCGAACACCGTCAAGGTCTACCGCCTCTCGGCCGCGGGCGCGCCGGACGACCTGTTTTGTCGGCTGCTGACGATCCAATTCGAGGGCCAAGGCGACGCCAAGGTCGCCGCCCCCAGCCCGACCGGCGGCGTCGGCGGCGGCCTGCGCATCAAGGGGCTGACCGCGACCGGGCCGTACGTGTTCGTCTCGGTGGTGGCCGAGAAACTGCTGGCCCAAGGCACCGAAGTGAACTACACCGTGGACGCCGCCAAGCGCACCACGGTGACGGCGTTGCGCGGCCCGACGGTCGTGGCGACGCGCGACGAGAACCGGCTGTCGGCCGGGCGGACGGCGGCCGAGGGCAAGCCGGCGGCCGAGGGCAAGCCGGCCGTCGCGGGCCGGCCGGGGGTGCCGGGCGAAATCCTGATCACCTCCATCGACCCGCCGGCCGGCAGCAAGGAGAACAAGAAGACCGTCTTGCAGGTCAACGGGCCGGGCCAGATCGACATCTTCGACGCCGCCACCGGGGCCAACACCGTGCAGGCGACGTGGGGCCGCTCGCTCACGCAAGAGCGCGTCCGCGTCGGGACGCAGGACCAAGACCTGCTCAAGTTCGACGGCAACGCCGAGTTCCTCGACACCAAGGCCGACATGCGGCTCAGCGCGACGCGGCTTTTGCTGTGGCTCGGCAGCCGGGAGGAGCCGGCGGGGACGCCCGCTGTCGCCCAGAAGGCGGGCAGTTTCGACCAGGCGGTGCCGCAGCGGCTCGACGCGATCGGCAACGTCGCCTCCCGCTCGCCCGAACTCGTGATCCGCGACACCGACTTCTTGAAGCTCTGGTTCCGCGACGTAGCGACGCCCGTGATCAAGCCCAAAGTCGTGGCGGTAGCGGCGGCCCCCCCGACGCCGGCCACCCCGCCCGCGCCGCTCGTCGTCGCCGGGACGCCGCCGGTCGTGCCGAAGGCCGTCATCAAGCCTGTGGAGGTCGCGCCGGCCGTCGGCGACGAGGCCGCGCCCGCCGTCGCGGCGGTGCCCAAGCCGAAGCCGCCGATCGAGTTGACGGCCCGCACCATCGAGAGTTGGCTGGTCCGCTACCCGCTGCCGCCCGACGCCCCCAAGCCGGTCGCCGCGGCCAAGCCGACCGGCCTGACCAAGCCGACGCCCGCCCCCGGCCTGAAGTACGAGATGGAGCGAGCGCTCTGCGAGGACCGCGTCATTGTCCACCAGGACCCGGCCGAACCCGAGAAGGTGCCCCGAGGCCTCGACATCGCGGGGGTCAAATTGAACCTCGTCGCCAGCCGCGTCAACGACGAAATCGGCCAGGTGATGACCGTCACCGGGACGCCCGGCGCGTTCGCCGAGGTCCACTTCGAGACGACTTCGCTGTTCGGCCCGGTCATCAAGATCGACCAGATCAACAACACGGTCGCCATCGACGGCGTCGGCTCGCTGCTGATGCCGAGCAACACCGACTTCAGCGGCGCGGTCACCGGCCAAGCCAACGAGTTGGAAGTCCGCTTCGTCAAGTCGATGTTCTTCAACGGGGCCAAGGGCAGCGCCGAGTTCCTGGGGCTGGTCAACGCCGTGCAGCGCCCCGCCCGCGACGCCCTCGCCGCGCAGCCGGTGGCCTTGAAACTCCCGCCCGCCGTGCCCGTCGGCACCGAGCCTCCCGCCACCGAGGCGGGCGCGTGGACGAAGTCGCAGTTGCTGTGCCACCGGCTCGACGTGACCTTCGACCGGCCGATCTACTTCAACCAGTTCAAGCGCGACGAGACCGGCAAGCCGCGCGACCCGGCCGACACCGCGAAGATGCGCAAGGCCGACTGCACCCCGGTGCCCGACGACGAACTCGCCGGCAACACCAACCCGCTGGCCCGCAAGGTGACCTTCCTGGAGGAGAACTACACCAAGGCCAACGTGCTCACCAAGGCGCAGCTCATCGAGGGGCGGCAACTCGAGGTCCGCTTGCGCGACAAGGAGAAGTCGCAGGAGATGTTCGCCACGGGGCCGGGGCAGGTGCGCATCCTCCAGCCGGACAACTCGGAGTTCGGCAAGAAGCCGGCCACGCCGCCGCCCGCCCGCAAGCCCGGCGAGCGCGCCCCGTTCAAGCTGACGCTCGTGAAGTACCTCGACACGATGACGGCGCTCGACAAGAACAAGCTGTTCCAGACGGCGACCTTCCGCAACGGCGCGAACGTCTGGCAGATCCCGACCAACAACATCAACTTGGCGTTCGCCGCGCACCAGGCCCCGCGCGGCACCACGTCGCTGTCGTGCAGCACGTCGCTGGAAGTGTCGGCGTCGCGGCTCACGGCCGAGGCCGAGGCGGATCAAGAGATGGTGGCGGTCGGCAACGCGGAGTTCAACAACGACGACTACGTCGGCCACGGCGCGCAGATCAACCTGAAGGCCAAGGACATCACTCTGCAAGGCACGGGCGAGCGCATGGCCAGCATCTACCCGCAGAAGCAGTCGCTCAACGAGCGCCAGGGCACGCGCGCCCGCACGATCATCTACCGCGGGGACGGCACCATCGTCGGCGACAAGGCGGGCACGGGGATTTTCGTACCATGATTCGCGCCCTCCGCTTCGACGGCGTGAGCCGAAAGACCGCCGAAGTGCCGTTCGAGTCGTTGCCGCCGACTTACGCCGACTTGCCGACGGGGGACTCCGTCTGGATCGACCTCGCCGCGGCGACCGCCGGCGAGGAAGACCTGGTTTTGAAGCACTTCCTGGGGGTGCACCCGCTCACGCTGGAGGACGTGACGAAGCCACGCCGCGAGCCGGGGCAAGGCGCGCACCTGCCGAAGGTCGAGGAGTTCGAGCACTACCTCTTCGTCGTGATCAACCCGCTGCCGCTCGACATGCGGCCGGGGGCGGTCGCGTCGGACGACGCCAAGGTGTCGCGGCGGAAGCGACTGCGGCTGCGGCCCCAACTGAGCGCTGTCTTGACCAAGCAAATCATGGTGACCCACCACTACGACGACTTGCCGTGCGTCAACAGCGTGTGGCACCACGCCTTGCGGCACCACGAGTGCGCCCGGCACGGCCCGGACTACGTGTTCCACCTGATCCTCGACGCGATCGTGGACGAGTACGCGCCCGTCGTCGATGCGGTCGCCGACCGGCTCGACCACCTCGAGCGGCGCATGTTCCGCCGCCCCGCCCCGACGGTGCTCCAGCAACTGCTGCGGATCAAGCGCGACATCACCATGTTGCGCAAGACGCTGATCCTGGAGCGCGAGGTGCTGGCGAGGCTGATCCGCGGCGAGTTCGCCCTGATCGACGACACCGACGCGGTCTACTACCGCAACGTCTACGACCACCTGGTGCGCTACGCGGAACTCACCGAGTCGAGCCGCGAGATGGTGTCGGACCTGATGCAGACGCACCTCTCGGCCGTGTCGAACCGGCTCAACGAGATCATGAAGGTGCTGACCATGATCTCGACGACGCTGCTGCCGATGACGCTGATCGCGGGCATCTACGGCATGAACTTCAAGTCGATGCCGGAGTACGACTGGGAGTACGGCTACCCGATGGCGCTGGGACTGATGGCCCTGACCCTTGTCGGGGCCGTGACCTACTTCCGCCGCAAGGGGTGGATCTGACGGCCTTGCCGAATGGCGTCAAGGCCGTAGCATCCACTGTTGAGATTTGCCGGCGACCCCGGCGCGGCGCACTCGACGGAGAAAGAGTCTTTATGGCACGTGGACGTAAGGCCGGGCCGACCCGATTGGACTTGCGGCGTCAGGGCGAGGCGGCCGAGGCCCGAGAGGGCGAGGAGGTCGAGAAAGACGACGACGAGGAGAAGGACGAGGACGACGAGGACGAGGACGACGAGGAGGGCGACGGGGACGGCGAGGAGGCCGCCGACCCCGAGGCCGAACCTGCTGACGGCGACGACGACGACGACGACGCCCCCAAGAAGAAGAAGCCCGTCAAGAAGAAGAAGGAGCCGGTCGCCAAGAAGGCACCGGTCAAAAGGACGCGGGCCGTCAAGGAGGTCCGCATGAAGGCCGTCTGGATCGTCTTCGACAACGGCAACAAGCGGATCGAGACTTTCCCGTACTCGCAGAAGGCCGACGCGGAAGTCTTCTTGGCCGCCAAGATCGAGGAGAAGAAGGCAACGTTCTTCTTGCAACTCGTCAAGGAAGCGCTGGACTAGTCAACGGCACCCGCCGACAAGAAAACCCCGGCCCTTGCCGGGGTTTTCTTCGTGGCGATGTCACCAACTCCGGTCACGTCGTGGCGACGGAACGCATAATGTTCTCGATTTTGCTCATCTGCCAGCCCAAGAACAGCACGTTGGGCATGCGGACTTCGCGTCGGTCCCCGCCGGTCATCTTGATGATGAGGTCGCCGGAGCCGAAGCCGAAGATGTAGTGGCGGAACAGGTCGTCGCGTTGCTTCTCAAGGCTCACGCCCGCGGTGTTGAAGGCCTGGACGCTCGACCCGATGTGCTCGCAGATGCGGACTTGGCCGGGCGTGAAGATGACGTAAGAGCGGCGGTCGAAGAAGTACGTCGCCAGTGCCCACATCGCAAACGTCACGCCACCGATCGTCATGTAGCCGGCCATGTTGATGTGGATATGCAGGTTGCCGAGCGTCTCGAAGATGCGGTCCCAGACATCTAATAGCGCGAACACCAGGGCGAACACGACGATCAAGCCGATGACGAGGAACGACATCAAGCCACGTAACGGCACGTTGGTGACGAAGATCGTCACGAGCAGCGCGACGACGAAGATTGCCCCCGGCCACGACTTCTCCGACATGCGCGGACGGAAGGCCGGGTAGGTCTCGGCCTTCGACGTGTTGCTCTCGCTGATCCCGGACGCCCCGCTCAGTGACTGCGTGGCCTTGTTGTTCGGTAAGGTCAGCGTGACTTGGGGGGTGTGGTTCCCCTCCGCGTCCTTGGCCCATTCGACCTTCGTGCCGCTCGGCACGATGGCCATTCGGGTGCCGTCCATCCAGGTAACTAGTGCCAGGACGAAGGCCGTCGCCCAGACCGGCCACCAGTAGAAGAGCATCGAGTGACTGATGAGCTTGATTTCGGACGATCGACTCGGACTCTCCGACGACGGCGGCCCGTTTGTCAGCAGCAGCGACTGCGGGGGCTGGCTCGGCGGCAAGGTCGGCGGCGGGGGCACGGTGGACATGGCGGCGCGGCTCCGGGGGTTGTAAGGGGTCGGCCCCAGGCCGGCTGGCCCAGGTGGCTGATCGGGTCATTCGCAAAGGACACGCCAATCTTGGGGACAAAGCCCGGCGGTGGCCAGTCACACTTCGCCCGCGTGGCGACAATCCTCACGGGGCTGACGGCGGGCCGGCCGGGTCGCGGAGTTGGATGTCGCCCGCGACCACGCGCACGGCGTAGGTGCGCGTCCGGATGCGCGGGTTGCCGGTCCAGGCCCCGTCACTGAGGCGGAACGACCAGTGGTGCCACGGGCAGGTGACCACGCCGCCCTCGACGGCCCCCCCGCACAGCGACGCCCCGGCGTGCGGGCAGCGGTCGTCGAGCGCGGAAATTTCGTCGCCCTCGCGGAACAAGGCCACGTCGCGTCCGGCGAACTCCACGAGGAAGCTGCCGCCCGGCGCGAGGTCGTCGAGGCGGGCGACGGTTTGCCAGGATTGCCAATGGGGCATCAATTCCCCCCGATTCTGAAAGAGTTGGTACGGTTCGAGCCATTTTATGGTGAAGTGGCGTGTCGATACTCCTCGCAAAGAGAGTTTGGAAACCCGCAATGCTCGAAGTCGAAAACAAGTACCGGCTGAGCGACTGGGGTCCCGTGCGCGAGACGCTGCTGGAGTGGGGTGCCCACCCGCAGCCGGTGCGCAAGGACGCCGACCACTACTTCAACGCCCCCGACCGCGACTTCGCCCAGTCCGACGAGGCGTTCCGGCTGCGCCGCATCGGCACCATGAACATGCTGACCTACAAGGGGCCGAAGCGCTCCGGCGCGAGCAAGTCGCGGCTCGAACTCGAGCTGTGCGTCGGCGACGGCCCGGACGCGGCCACGACGGCGGTCAAGATGCTGCACTGCCTCGGCTACATGCCGGTCGCGGTCGTGACCAAGAGCCGCGAGGTGCTCAAGTTCTACCGCGCCGGCTTCGCCTTCGAGGCCTGCTTCGACGACGTGGGCGTCGTCGGCCGCTTCGTCGAGCTGGAGATCCAGACCCCGGAGGAGACGTTCCACCAGGCCGAAGCCGCGCTACTGAGTGTCGCCGCCGAGTTGAAGCTGACCGCCGTGGAGCGGAAGTCGTATCTCGAACTGCTGCTGTTGCAGCCGAAGTCGGGCACGACGCGTGTCGGCACGGGGGTTTAGGGGGCATGGTGCCGGTCGCCGAGACGATCGCCGCGACGCGGGCCGCCGTCGCCTACGCGCGGGCCGCGGGCCGGGCCGTCGCGCTCGTGCCGACGATGGGGGCGCTGCACGCCGGGCACGCCGAGTTGGTCCGCGTCGCCCGCCGGCTCGCCGGGCCGTCGGGGTTCGTCGTCGTGTCGGTCTTCGTCAACCCGACGCAGTTCGGTCCCGGCGAGGACTACGACCGCTACCCGCGTGCGCTCGACGCCGACCGCCGGCTGTGCGGCGAGTCCGGGGCCGACCTCGTGTTCCACCCGCCGGTCGCGGAGATGTACCCCGGCCGCCCCGTGGCGTACGTCGAGGTCGGCGAACTCGGCGACCACCTGTGCGGCCCGTCGCGGCCCGGCCACTTCCGTGGGGTCTGCACCGTCGTCTTGAAGCTGCTCAATATCGTCCAGCCGGACGTGTCGGTGTTCGGCGCGAAGGACGCCCAGCAAGTTCGCATCCTTCGCCGCATGGTGGCCGACCTCAACGTGCCCGGCCGGATGGAAGTCGCCCCGACGGTGCGCGAAGCCGACGGCCTGGCGCTGAGTTCGCGCAACGCCTACCTTAGCCCAGAAGAGCGAGTCGCCGCTCCGGGCATCTACGCCGCGCTCTTGGCCGTGCGCGACCGCTTCGACCGCGGCGAGCGCGACGCAGCGCGGCTCGAAGCCGCGTTGCGGGCCGAACTCGCGGCGATCCCCGGTGCCGCGGTCGATTACGCCAGTGTCGTCGATGACGAGACGATGCGGCCGGTGGCGTGGCTCGACCGCCCGGCACTCGTCGCGGTCGCGGTTCGCCTGGGCCGGACGCGGCTGATCGATAACCTGACCCTGTCGTGACCCCCCGCGTCGGCCCTCTCGAAGGCTCCCCCATGAAGCGTGCGCGGCTCGCCGGACTCCTCGTCGCCTTCGGCTGCGTCGGCTGTAGTGACGCCCCCCGGACTATCGCCACCGCCAAGAAGCTCGGCGACGCCGAGTCGGCGGTGCCGGTCGAGGTGCCGGCAAAAGCGGCCCCCGCGCAGTCGGAGCCGGCCGCGAAAGCCCTGATCGTCGAGATGCTGAACGCCCACACCAAGGGCAAGCCGGAGGCGGTCAAGGCGTTCCGCTCGTTCGAGAACGTCCGCGCCGGGTTCGTCGCGTCGGAGAATCTGGAGCCGGCGTACCAGACCTGGACCGTGCGCGGCGACTGGCCCGACCGCTACCAGATCCGCGCGGAGCTTTCCGGCCAGAGGACCCTCGTCTTCTCGCGGTCCGGCGATCGGGCGTGGCACCAGGAGTTGAACCCGCAGCCCGGCCCGCCCGCCGACCTCGACGCCGGGAACACGAAGACCCTGAAGGCCGACGCTACCGGCGAGTGGCTGACGCTACTGTTCCCGCTGCTGGAGCCGGAGGCGGTCGTCGCCCAGGAGCCGGCGAGGAAGGTCGGCGACCGGGTGTGCCCCGGCGTCCGCGTCTGGCACCCGGCCCTCACCGAGGCGGTGCTGTACCTCGACCCGGCGACGAAGGAGTTGGCCCAGATCACGTTCAACGGCCGCGAGAGTCAGCAGGTCGTCGTCAAAGACTTCGTCGTGCTGGAACTCAAGGAGACGGCCGGCGTGCGGATGCCGGTGCGGGTCGCGCAAAACGCCGGCGGCAAGCAACTCGCCGACTGGACCTTCACGCGCCTCGAACCGAAGGTCCACGACGCGAAGGCGTTCGAGAAGCCGTAACGGTTGTGCCGATTTCGCTGGTTGCGGCGGTCGCCCGGCCGGGGTAACGTGGGGATGCCGTCACCGCCGGCCCGTCACCCTGCCGATGGTGACGGCGAGTGGAACCCCGCACCCGCAAGGCCCCGCATGTCCGCCGACGCTGCCACCGTTGAAGCGCCTGTCGAAGACGTGGCCCCCGCCGCGCGGTCCGGCGTGCGGGCGTTGGCCGCGTCGCTGCTCGACCCGCTGCTCGACGCGCTCGTCGGCCTGGGCGACTGGACGCTGTTCTCGTTGCGGGCGACTTCGGGAGTGTTCACGAAGCACATGAAGCGATCGGAGTTCCTTCGCGCGTGCGTCGAGATCGGCGTCGGGAGCTTCGGGGTCGTCGCCGTCACCGGCGTGTTCATCGGCATGGTGCTGGCCGTGCAGGCGTACAACCAGTTCCACACCATCGGCCTCGACACGTCGTTGGGCGCGGTGATCCACATGTCGATCATCCGCGAGCTCGGCCCGGTCCTCGCCGCAGTCATGCTGGCCGGCCGCGTCGGCACGGCGATGGCCGCTCAGTTGGCGACGATGCGCGTCACCGAGCAGATCGACGCCCTGGCCTGCCTCGGCGTCGATCCGGTGAAGTTCCTCGTCGCCCCGCGCTTCCTGGCCTGCGTGGTGATGATCCCGCTGTTGACGGTGGTCGCCGACGCCCTGGGCATCGTCGGCAGCACCTTCATCGCGCTGAAGGTGTTCCAGATCGACAGCTTCCACTACTGGCGGCACACGGCCAACTTCGTCACGCTGTGGGACCTGTTCGTCGGCCTGTTCAAGTCGGTCGTCTTCGGCGGCGTCTTGTCGCTGATCTGCTGCCACCGCGGCGTCAACAGTCGCGCCGGGGCCGAGGGCGTCGGCCGCGCGGCGACGGAGGGCTTCGTGCTGTCGTTCGTGGCCGTGCTGGTGATCGACTTCGTGCTGGGGCTGCTGTTCAACACGCTCGGCAACGCTTTCTTCCCCGTCGTCACCTCGCGCATCGCGTAACGCCCCCGGAGTACGCGATGGCGACGGCCGCCCCCCTGATCCGCCTCGACGACGTGTCCGTGAGCTTCGGCCCGCAGCACGTCCTGTCGCGCATCACCCTCGAAGTCTACCCGCAGCAGACCCTCGTGCTGATCGGCGAGAGCGGCTGCGGCAAGTCGGTGACGCTCAAGCTCATCGTCGGCCTGCTCACGCCCACGACCGGCGAGGTCTACTTCAACGGCAAGTCGGTGGGGGGGATGCGCGAGCGCGAGTTGACGGCGATGCGGCTGCACGTCGGATTCCTGTTCCAGCAGGCCGCCCTCTTCGACAGCCTCAGCGTCTTCGACAACGTCGCCTTCGGCCTGCGGGCCAAGGGCGAACTGCGCGAGGCCGAGATCCGCGACCGCGTGCGCGAACGGCTGCTCGAAGTCGGCCTGCCGGCGGCGGTGGAGGCCAAGATGCCGACCGAGTTGTCGGGCGGGATGCGCAAGCGCGTCGGCCTGGCGCGGGCCCTGGCGATCGACCCCGAGGTGATGTTGTACGACGAGCCGACGACCGGCCTCGACCCGATCATGACCGACGTGATCAACGAGTTGATCCTGCAAACCCGCTCGCGCCGGCCGGTGACGAGTGTGGTGGTGACGCACGAGATGCGGACCGTCCACAAGGTCGCCGACCGCGTCGTGATGCTGTACCCGTTGGCCCGCCTGGCCCCCGGCGAGCCGCAAGTGCTGTACGACGGCCCGCCGCAAAAGTTGCTGACGAGCTTGAACCCGCGGGTGCGGCAGTTCGTCGAGGGCGAGGCCCGCGACCGCCTGTCGGAGTTGCGCCTGGAAGCCGACGCGGCGCGGTGAACGCGGTGGACCTGGAGAAAGAATTTTGCCGCGGAGACGCAGAGTCGCGGAGAAGGCCAAAACGAAATCTGTGTTTTGTTTTCTCCGCGACTTTGCGTCTCCGCGGCAAAAACGGCTTGGGATTGTCCGTCGAGAATTCGCCCGCACCGACAGGAGACCTGACATGGCCGAACGCTCGACCCGCCTGCGGCTGGGCCTGTTCACCGCAACCTGCCTGGCGGCCCTGACCGCGCTCGTCGTGCTCTTCGGCGGCGCGCCCACCGTCTTCGCCAAGCGCAGCCGCTACACGGTCACCTTCCCCGAGGCCCCTGGGCTGGCCGTCGGCACGCCGGTGCGCAAGTCCGGCGTGCGCATCGGTCAGGTCACCCGCGTGGACTTGGACGAGAACAGCGGGCTGGTCCGCGTCGGCGTCGAAATCGACCCCAAGTACCCGCCGCGCAAGTCCGAGGAGGCGGTCATCACCCGGGGCCTGTTGAACGGCGACACGGCGCTCGACTTCGTGCCCAAGAGCGAGAAACTCGTCAGCGCCACGGAACGCATGGAGTCATACGACCCCGACGCGGAGATCGTCGGCGTGCCGCCGCTCAACGCCCGCTCGCTGCTCAAGGACGCGACCGACGCCCTGCCGAACGCGCAGGAGAGCGTGGCCCGCGTGGTCAACTCAATCGCCCGCTTCGAGGCCGCAGTGCCCAAGGTCGAGCGCGCCGTGGACGAGATCGCCGGGCTGGCCCGCGGCGGCCGCGAGTTCGTCCCCGAGTTGCGGCAGACCAACATCAAGGTCCAGGAACTCCTTGGCCAGGCCGACGACCCCAAGGAGCCGCCGGTCAACGTGCGGGCGCTGCTGAAGCAAATCCTCGAACTGCTCCAGGCGGTGCGGCCCGCCGCCGACGACCTGCGCGAACTCGTGCGGGCCAACGGCCCCGAACTGACGCGGACACTCGCCGCTGTCCGCCGGACGGCCGATAGTGCCAACGACGTGTTGAACCCCGAGAACCGCAAGGCACTCGCCGGGACGCTCAAGAACTTCCAGGACGGCAGCGGCGACCTCGTCAAGACCATCCGCATCGCCGCGATCCTCATCGACCAGGCCGAGAAAGCCGTCAAAGAGGTGAACGCCCGCGTGGCGCAGTCGGAGGCGGTCATCGCCTCGGCCGGCCGCGCCGCGGACAACCTCGACCGCGCCACGAAGCCGCTCGCCGACAACTCCGCGCAGGTGATCGGCGGCGTCGGCGACAGCTTGAAGAACCTGAACGCGGCCAGCGACCAACTCTCGAAGGCGCTCGCCGAAGTGCGGGTGACGCTCGCCGCCGTGAACCGCGGCGAGGGGACCGTCGGTAAGGCCATCAACGACCCGACGCTTTACAACAACCTTAACGACACGACGGTCAACGTCGCCCGGCTGATGGTCCGCATCGACAAGATCGCCAAGGATTTGGAAGTGTTCGCCGACAAGGTCGCCCGTCGCCCCGAGACGGTCGGCATCGGCGGGGCGATCCGGCCGAGTACGGGGCTGAAGGAGTCGCCGGGGGCACCGCTGCCGCCGGGGGCGACCCTGCCACTCGCCCCCGTGCCGATCGCGCCGGGGACGCCGACCGTCGCGCCGCTGGCCCCGATCTCGCCGGTGCCGTTCAAGTGACTTGGCGAGCCGGAACGCGTCAGCGCCCGGAGGTCTTCGCCTTGAAGACCTCCGGGCGCTGACGCGATACCGCCGGGCCAACTCCTCCAGCGGCGTGCCGAGGTGGGCGGCGAGGATGAACTGCCAGTTGCGGAGGGTCTGCCGGATCGGGCCCGCCTGCTC